>DATJZV010000034.1:0-33855 GCA_035498715.1 Nitrospirota bacterium | reverse complement strand
CTGGCCACGTCGATCCTCCGGCCATGTGCCAGATCCCAGTAGGTTCCCTTTCCAACCTTGTTTCCGCCTTTGTAGGTAAGCATTGTGATGTCCTCCTTTCGCAACTTTTATTTTCTATGGTTAATGTATACCAGTGATCCTTTTTTTTGTAAATGGGAAGAAACTCCTAGGGGGAGGAGTAAATTATCCTAAAAAGCGCGGGAAAGTGTAGGGAACAGCACAGCAAGTGGACAAAAGTTGCACGCGGGGAAAAACGGTGGAAAACAGTGCCCTGAAGCCGTAAAAGCGTCGATTCTGAGAGGGATCCATGCGGTCGCTGGCAGACAGTTCCTGCGCCAGGGCGGGGTGAGGGGGAGGTGAGAGTCCCCTGCAAGGCGACCAACGCGCCCCGGATCGGCACTGCGGAAAGAGCATATTCCGCGTCACCCCGAGCAAATTGCCAGGCCGCATTGTTGACGTTGTTTGCGAGCGCTATGGAGATCGGAGAAGACATCGATGCTGCGCCCGAGAAGTGGAAAGAAGAATGTGATCGATCTTGTTTATTCCGGCTTCGGAATCGTGGAGTTTTCGATGATCGCGACCAGCTTATTCCAGTCAAAGGTCTGCAGATTCATGATCTGTGACTGGATGAGTCTGATGGCCTTACCTGTCCCTAAGTCCTTTTTGAGATCATAAAACGGCAGAACAGCGGCAAATACGCGGTCCGTGTAATCCTGAATGGGCGTGAGCACGTCTTCTCTTCGTGTGTGATAGGGGTCTTCCCCCTCTGCACACGGTGTGGTGAACACATTGAACTGTCTGCACCCGAGGGGCCTAAGAGGATGGATGGAGCAGGACCCCTCGATGAGAAAAGGGCAGGAGGAATCCGGGGAGTGAGCGGCAAGTTGTCTTTTCAGCACATCTCGCACAGTGGCGGACAGCTTTTCCGTAACATACCAGTAGATGCCGACCAACTCATGAGGGTAGAGAGGAATATCCCTTTGATGTACGCAGCAACTTCCGCACCCTTTTGCGCATGCCAATCGCACCTTCCGTCGTTTTTCTTCGTCTCTTATCGCTACACTGATACCGGTATCCGCGACGGCATAGGCATCGAGAAGCAATGGCAGCCAAGGCAGCCTTTTTTCATCCTGCGGAAAATGCAAGCGTCTCGATAGTTCTCTGGATCCAGGCGCCTGAGATCTTTTCACGGCATTACCATCCCCTTGCCAAAACATGACGCATCGCAATACGTTCGGCACCATACCATACCCCTTTGAAAAAAACAAGAGAGCGTCCCGGACTCTGACCTTTACACGACCTCTTTGCATACGGCGGCATCTTGTTTCATGCTCCTTTGAAGTGAGAAAATATAAAGTAAGCAAGCATGCAAGGAAAAGAGGTGAAGGAGTATGATCGTAAACCTGGAAAAGCAAGAACGTGGCCTACTCGTCACCGAACCGGAGAAGACCACCATGCCGGAACTCAAGGTCATGATCTCATGAGAAAATACAGAAGGAACTCAGAGATGAACTGAAGCAGGACGAAGCCACGCTGAAGAATATACTCGAAAAGATCAAAATGGCCGCCTGACCTGGATGGACAGGCCGGCAGCTGAAAAGGGACGCATCGTACATGTCTGCGTCCCTTTTGCTTGTGCAACCGTCCGGCGTGGGGCCGTTTAAAGGTCAAACGTATGACATGGCCATACGGAGTTATAATGTAAGATTAGAATTCCGGGGCTACATGAAATAATCTTCCCGTCGTGCAACGCGTCCTGTATAATTAAAGTATAAACAGGTGTATATTTTGTATATTTGGGAGTAAGGCTTTACCTATTCAAACATCGTGAGGTGAGACCATGACAATTTTACTGATCATCATTGCCGTAGCGGCGGTGATCTACCTCTATGCGACGCTGGCGTTCTACTACGGCTTTAAGAACTGGTATCCCTTGTGTGGGTGTTCCAAACGGGGGTCAACGCAGGTATGTGCGATCAACGGACCACATCCCCAGACGAACAGGCGGCCGGATTCCAGGACAACAGGAGGCAATCTGTGAACTCATAAGCCGGGTCTATTATCATCTATAAAAGGCAGGGGGAAATAATGTTCCCTCATGCCCTACGGTATGAACGCTCCCCGGGGAAAGGTCTTTAATGTTTGACTCCGCGCGTGTGGTCTGATATGCTCATCAGGTGGCTCGCCTCCCGATGCACGTTAATGATGGATATGATATGAAAGATCCCAGGAGTTGATGCTTCTGGCGGAATGCGGATAGTTGATAATGAAAAGAGAAAAACGAGGCACTATGAGCAGCGAGACGCCTTCACAATTCAACCCCCTGAGCCTCGCGTGGGCAGTATTCGTGCTGTTTGTTCTGGTGTCCTGCAACCCGCCCGTGGTGCCTCAGCATCAGAATCAAACCGCCTTGGTTAAGCCTCCGCTACTTGGGTCAGAGACAGGAGGTGATCTTTCATCTAAATGCTTTGACTGCCATCAATACCGGGATAACCACCATCCTGTCGATATTGCTCCCTCCAATCCTGAGAACTATCCTTTCCCGCTTTATGACGGAAAGATCAAGTGTTTGACTTGCCACCATGAGGACCATGCCGGAGGGAGTGCAAACCTCCTGCGGGGAGGTCCCTATGCTGATATGAGAGAGATCTGCTTTCACTGTCATTCTGAAGACAAGTATGCGGATATCGATCCACATATCATGCTGGATGAAACAGGCATGGTCCTGGAGATTGACGGCCAGCCGATTTGTCTCCTTTGCCATGCCGTAAAACCGAACCCGGCAAAGGACCGGACAGGAGATGTCAGATTCAGGGCGGACATCGCTTTCCTCTGCTGGCGCTGCCATGCCCCGATGACGAACTCTCAGTTCTTTGCAGATCACTTCCTCAAAAAGCCGCCAATACCGATGATCAAGTTCATCGAGAAAAAGGAAAAGGAACTGAAGGTTACTATTCCTCTTGTACCGCGAGAACGAATTACATGCTCGACATGCCATAATCCGCATCAAAAGGGCGTCATTTTGTATGGGCCTTCTGCAAAAGGGGCCGACGAACATCAGAGGCTCAGGGTGCCGTCGCCAAAAATCTGTGTCGTCTGTCACGACCTGTAAATATCTGGTTTCGACCTTGAACTTCGTGGGGTCACTCATGTAAAGAGCGTCATAATGTGAAAAAAGTGACCCTTTTGCGAGAATACTTTCTTAGCCGTTATCATTGCGTTAACAACCCCCCAGTACCGCCGTTTCATGCGAATCATGGGTCTGGACTCTTTTCGTCTATCATGTTTGACTATGACCTAAAGTTTTGATACGCTCATCTTATGGCCTACTCCTTGAGAATAGCATCCCGAAGAGCTTTGTGGACGTCAATTGCCCTGTGCTTCTTCGCGTTTGTGCCGGCTTTTATCCCCGGCGCGTTCAGCGTGGAAGAACAGGCTACTGCCCGCATCCAGCCGCGCATCCGGGCGTTTCATCCTGGAGAAACACTGAAGTACGATGTCAGCTGGTCGGATGTCGTCACGGCAGGGACCGCTATCATGGAGGTCAAAAAGGAAAGGTTGCCGGACGGGAAGGACGTCCTCATATTCATCCTATCAGGCAAATCCGCAGGCCTGGTAGATAAGGTCTTCCGGGTGAACGACACGGTCACGAGCGTTTTCGATCCGCTGGTCATGCAAAGCATTTCTTATAAACTCAATGAAAACTATGGCAAGAAAAAGAGGCGACGCGAATTGATATTTGACCGTGAACGAAAAAGAGTGGTCAGCAGGCTTAATGATGACGCGCCTGAGATCTTTGACATCCCGGATGATGCGCAGGATGCCCTGTCGTCGCTCTACTATCTCCGGACGAAAGAAAACTTCACGATCGGTAAACCCATGGTCATCGAAGTCCACGACGGCGGCAAGAACTGGGCTGTGGAGGTCCAGACCTTGGGTAGAGAAAAGTTAAAGACGCGCGCAGGGGAGTTCGCCACGATCAAAGTCAGGACCTATCCCAGGCATGAAGGGGTATTCATGGACAAGGGCGTGGTTTTCATCTGGCTCACGGACGACAGCCGGAAAATCCCGGTGCTGATGAAGAGCACGCTCAAGGTGGGGTCCTTCGTGTTCACCCTGACAGACATGAAACCGGGAGACGATCTGCAGTGATATCTCCCCTCAACGGTCCCGGGCCACAGCTTCGCGGGCTGTTGAAAGACTTTTTGTTCCCTGGATTGAAAATCGACCTCGTTTTTTCATGCTCTGTGCCTGCCCGCTTCTTTTCCTTGCCACAAGCAAAAAAATCCGTTACAGTTATCTCAAGTACAGTCCTTATACTCATGCTGCAACTATCTTCGTATGGCCTGACAATACGGACCGCTTGTCACCAGCGAGTTCAAGAAGGGGGTTGTGGTGCATAAGAACAAAGGGAGAAACAGGGTCCTCATCGCCGTTATTATCGCGGCATTCATTGTCCTTGCCGGCTCGCGCGAATTCATCGCCTTCATGGTTGACTGGCTGTTCTTCCGAGAGGTCGGCTACGGGGCTGTCTTCCAGAAAAGCTTCTCGGCAAAATATCTTACCGGACTCACCTTCGGCGGGGTGGCATTTCTTGTAATCTTCATCAACCTCCGCATCGCGGCCAGTCGCGCTTACGCCCTCGCGGGACTGAATCCCCTGTGGGAGCGGGTGCCGAAATTGCTGAACTTCGACCTTAACCGAGTGATGCGATTGCTCTCGCTCCTGGTGTCGCTCGTTGCCTTTGTAATCGCTTTTCCCATCGGTGAGCAGTACTGGGAGCAGGCGCTCCTTTTCCTGAACAGCATGCCCGCACATCTAGCTGATCCGATCTTCGGGAAAGACATCTCGTTCTATCTCTTCACCTATCCCTTCATCGATGAAGTCAACACCATCGTGCGCAGCCTCATCGTGATCACCGCCCTGCTGACCGTGCCGGTCTACTTCGTTAGGGGAGGGATCGTGCTCATGGGGAATCTCTTCACCGTGGAACCGGGTGTGAAGCGCCACCTTGCGGTCCTGGTGTCGCTCTTTCTCCTCAGCCTCTCGTTCAGCTTTGTTCTCGACCGCTACGGACTGCTGACCAGCGAGCACGGCGTTCTGTACGGTGCCTCGTACACCGACGTGCACGCCCGGCTGCTTATGCTTTCGGTCTTGGCCGTGCTCGCTGTTGCCGCCGCGATCGTCGTCCCTGTCTTTGCCGCGCGCGGCTCCCTCGCTATACCGCTGCTCGTGCTCGGTGTGCTTATAGGCGCATATATCCTTGGGCTGCAGGTCTATCCTTCGACCATGCAGAGCTTCAAGGTCTCGCCGAACGAGATCGTCCTTGAGCGGCCCTTTATCGCGAACCATATTAAATTCACGCGGTTCGGCTATGGTTTGGAAAACATGGAACTTCAGCCCTTCGCAGCGAACAAGCAGCTGACCTTCGCCGATATCCGGAAGAACCTGTCCACGATCCAGAACATCCGGCTCTGGGACGAGGAGCCTCTCCTCAAGACGTATAGCCAGCTGCAGCAGATCAGGACCTACTACCACTTCAGCGACGTGGACAATGACCGCTATACTGTGAACAATAACTATCTCCAGGTGATGCTGTCTCCGCGTGAGATGTCCTATGCGGACCTGCCGGAGAAGTCATGGATCAACGAACGGCTCGTTTTCACCCACGGCTTCGGTTTGGCTCTGGGGCCGGTGAGCGGCATCACCAAGGAAGGCCTGCCGGAATTCTACATCAAGGATATCCCTCCAATCACGAGCGCGGGGCCGAAGGTGACCCGTCCCGCGATCTACTACGGTGAGAGCCCGAACGATTACGTCATCGTGAACACAAAAACGAAGGAGTTCGGCTACCCCACGACTGGGGAGAACGTTTACAGCGTTTATGCGGGGAAGGGTGGCGTTCGGCTCTCGTCGATCTTGTCGCGGCTCCTTTATGCCGTGTACTTCGGGAACTTCAAGATCGTCCTGTCCAGCGATGTGACCGATGAAAGCCGGATCCTCTATAACCGGAAGATCATGAAGCGCGTAACTGCCATCGCCCCGTTCTTCTCCTATGACCCCGATCCCTACCTCGTGATCGGCGACGACGGCAGGTTATCCTGGATCATCGACGCATACTCACACACCGACAACCTTCCCTATTCAAAGCCCATCCAGGGGGGGACCAACTATATCCGCAACTCCCTCAAGGTTGTCGTCGACGCCTATGACGGTACGGTCTCTTTCTACATCGTTGACCAGACGGACATCCTGACGAAGACCTATGCCGCCATCTTCCCAACCCTTTTCAAACCGATTACCGATATGCCGCCGGACCTCCGAAGGCATATCCGGTATCCCCGAGCACTCCTCAAGATCCAGGCGCGGATGTTCACTACTTTCCACATGACAGACCCTTCAGTTTTCTACAACAAGGAGGACCTCTGGGAGATCCCGTCCTACCGCGAAAAGACCATGGATCCCTATTACCTCATCACGAAGCTGCCCGGGCTCAAAGAGGAAGAATTCATCCTGCTGCTGCCGTTCACGCCGTCGAAGCGGGACAATCTGGCTGCCTGGATGGCCGCGCGGTGCGACGGAGAGAACTACGGCAAGGTAACGGTCTACACTTTCCCGCGGGACCGGCTGGTCTTCGGGCCACGACAGATCGATGCTCGCATCGATCAGGACGCCTATATCTCGCAGCAGCTCACGCTCTGGGGGCAGCACGGTTCTGACGTCATCCGGGGGAGCCTGCTGATCATCCCAATCGAGGATTCGCTCATCTACGTGCAGCCACTCTACTTGGTGGCCACGGACAAGGGCGGCCTGCCGGAGCTGCGCAGGGTCATCGTAGCCTATGGGAACAACGTGGTCATGGAAGAGACGCTCGAGGCAGCGATCCAGCGGCTGTTCACTGGATCGCTGCCGAGGATGCGTGTCACGGATGAAGGCACGTCAGCGATTACCCTACAGCCCCGGGAGCTGGGAGCTCGGGCACTGGATCAGTTGCACAAGGCTCGGGAGGCGCTGCGGAAAGAGGACTGGACAGGGTACGGGAAATACCTTAAAGAGCTTGAAGAGACGCTCCGGGAGATGACGAAGTAAGTCCCGTGCGTTACGGTGGCGATGCAGGATATAGCGGAAAGATCGCTCGCAGATTGCTGTTATTGTTCATGGCATAATTTCATTGCAACTGCGGTTTATTGCTCGGCGCTCACCAACATCGTCACCATATATCGCGGCCTTCGCGCATCGGATACAACTGAGCCTATTCTTCAATGTGGATCATTAATCAGCTCGTCCGGACCGCTGTTTCACCCTGGACGAGAATGACGATCAGAAGTACGAGCAGGAGAATGATCAGTATTTCCTCGAAACCAAGTCCTCCGTGGCCGCCTGCCTGAACAGCATCGATGTGTAAGGCAAGCCTGTGGAGCTGCTCGTCCGAAAGGCTGTTCAGTTTCGTCACGGTCTTTTCGGGGGAAAGCCCGTAGTCTGCGAGGCGCTGTTGAATCATCTTGGATTCAAGCGTATTCTGTATCTTGGCCAGATCTGCTGTCCGATCGAAGAGCTCGGTCAGCGGAGCCTGAGGCGAGGAAGGCAGGAACATCGCCTCAGCAGGGCCTGCGATAGTAGAAACGGCGATTAGTGCAACGATAAGATAGATCGAGAGCGGCTTTACATAGAATGCAGCGTTGATTCGTTTCATCGGAATTCCCTCCTCATCTATGGATGCACCCTGGATTTGATTCAATTATTTCATGGAACTTCCGAACCGATCTCAATGTTCGGCGTTGCCTCGTTCTCGAGGACGCTAGTTTGTTCACCCCCGGATACGATCAATGCTGGACAATGGTAAGATAACATTCCGCAAGTCCTGAGGGTTTTCACGATATATATCATTTTCTTTTTCTCAGTATTGCCTATTTCTGCCCGGGCAGCTGGGCCAGGAATTCAGCGTCGCCCAGCATGGCCTTGACTGCTTCCGATAGCGCATCGCCGGCCAATTGATCGGCCTCAGCAGCCATTGACACGGCTTTGTATCTACTCGTTCCAGCCGTGCCCTCATACGTTTTCGACCATCTCTTGGACGACGAAACAGAGGCTATTGCTTTGAACTGGTACTCCGTTTTGCTCTCGATATAGGTGATTTCCGGCAGTGCGAGGCTCAACTTTACGGGAGCGTTGCTGCGCACCCGGGCGCCCCGCCTGGCAAGTTCCCTTGCTAGGGCTTCCACGAGCTTCCTTGACCAAGCCTCGCGATTCGCCCGGAAGCCAGAGTCATCCTTCCCATTGGTCTGGATATTATACTCCGTCGAGTCCTTTTCGACATTCGTGACGATAACAGAAACCCCCGACAGCGACATGGTTTCAGATTCCGTTATCGCCGGAACAACTTTCGGCATAGCCGTATAACTGCAGCCGGCGAGCATTACCGCACTGCAGAGCAATGCTGCGACTGCGCCGCATGTCATACCGGGACATATCTTTTCCATTCACAGTCTTCAGTTTTAAAGAGCACGCCGTAAGAACAGATCTGATGAGAAGATTATCAGCGAAATACTGATGAATTTAAAACATTATAGCCTGCCCCGATGAATTTTGACTGTGATCGGCATCACAGACAAAAGAAAGAATATTTCATTATATATAGAATCATATGCCGGCAGGTGGATGATGGAAAAAGTCTGGGTAATACACGATCCGGATGAGCATTTTCAGGGTTACAAGACGAGGCGCTTGACGAAGGAAACGCTTCCTTCCGACGGGAAGAACCCCGCAGCGGCATATTCTCTTTCCATTATTTTCTGGGGAGGCGGGCAGATCTACAACGACCAGAGAGGTAAAGGCCTGCTGTATCTTTTCACCATGATCATTTTAATCGCGGCAACGGTTCTTTCTTTTGTGTATGGGGAATATCTACTTCAAGTGCTGCTCTCTCATAAAATATTCATTGCCAACGCTTTCCTTATAGCTGAACTTCTGTTCTTCTTAGCGCTGATCTTTTGGACGTACAATGCCGGTGATGCATACCATAAAGCGGTAAAGGCGAGAACCATGCCGTTCGCGGGAATACAAAGCCGCACGTATCCCTTTTTCTGTTCAATGCTTGTTCCCGGCTGGGGGCAGTTTTTGAACGGGCAACCGATAAAAGGCAGTATGTATGCAGGCTTTACGGTGCTCGGCATTTTTTCACTCGTTTCGATCCCCTCGGTCCTGAGGGTCTGGCCTTTTCTGGAGGCCGTGAAATCCCGCTTTCTCATCGAAGAGATCTTTGTTCTCACCGTGCTGTTTGCTCCTTTTATACCTTTCATATGGCTATTCGGCAGCTTTGATGCCTTGAAAGTAAGCCTTGATGACATCAAAAAAGAGTCCTTCTTCGACAGAATCACGTACGCGAATAACCGTCGCCGGACGCAGGGATGGGTGAGAGGCGTCTATCCTCATATCAAAACAACCGTTTTCTTGGTGCTCTTCCTCACCTTTCTCGTCATCGTCATCGACACTGCCCCTCTCAGGAACTACTATTGCAATCAGCTTGCGTATGCTCAGGCGCGATTGCACGAACTCGGAATGACAATCATGCCAGAGATTATCAGCAGGGTCCTTTCGCTCATGGCATTGGTGGGGAAGTAGGCTTCATTGCATCCACCTTTCACGAGGTTCTTTCTTACAGCCCCTGCCCAACAATCCCTTCTCGAAAACGGGAAATCTCTTGTCCGATAAGATATAATAGTATGTTATAGAAGGAGTAAGCCGGATGTCCGCTCATCCGGCACAGATAACGACCCAATTCACGAGGACAGGGTGATGATAAAGCGCGAGGCAGGGTACGGAAGGGGCTATTTGAGCGTTGTTCTCCTATTTCTCATATCGGTCGCGGGGGCCGTGCTGATGATCAGCACAGGGGTACCGTTGGTCACAGCACAGGTCGATGTCCAGAAGGATTTACGCGGCGTCAGCAGGTCCGGTGAACCCCTCCTGCCCGCGCCGGACATACCCGGTTCTATGCCTGGCCGGGGCAAGCTCCTCGTTGCCAGCCGGAACATGCGCGATCCGCGCTTCCGGGAAACTGTGGTTCTCGTAGTTGACTACGGCATGGGTGGCGCAGCAGGCCTCATCATCAACCGGCCCTTAGAGGTGCGGCTTGCCGAGCTTATACCGGACCTGCCGATGCTCGGGAAGCGCAAGGACAAGGCCTTCTACGGAGGCCCTGTCGAGGGCAACAAGATGTTTCTGCTCATCCGCTCAACGGAAGCCGTCGAAGAGTCATCAAAAGTACTAGCCGGCGTGCATGTGAGCACAAGCAGAACGGTCTTGGAACGGATAATCTCCGGAAAGCAGGGCACCCAGTTCCGGGCCTACGCAGGTTATGCAGGCTGGGGATCAGGCCAGCTCGACGCCGAGATCGCCCGAGGCGATTGGCACGTGATGAAGGCCGACGCACGGATGATCTTCGGGCGGGATTCCGCAAAACTTTGGCCCGAGCTGATTCGGCTCAGCTCCGCAATTCAGGTGTGACGGCTAAGATCAGTTACCCTGCCTTCCGAGCATCCGATGGCACAGCTCCGTATTCCGCCTGCCTATAATCAGCTCCATAGGCGTCCCTTTCCCATACATCGTGCCTTACTTGATATTGCCCCGATGTTTTTAAAAAGATGATTATCCTGTTGATTTTTTGTACGACATATGCAATAATTTCCCTGCATTGTTCTTGACCTGCCTTGCTTTATTACCCTAATAAAAACTGAGGAGGTACGATGAAAAGGAACGAATGTATCAGGATCATGCTGTTATTGTTGACGTATGCGATCTTATCTTTTTATTCAGCCTCAGGATGGACCGTCGAGCTCAGCTCCAGTGATTGCGTCAAGTGCCATGCGGCTCAGCCAGCTCAAATTGACGCTCAGGGGGCACGCCACAAGACAATTACATGCCAGGATTGCCACGCCGGTCACCGTCCAGCGTCGAAGAACAATATTCCCGCGTGCAGCCAGTGCCATCAGGGCAAGCCGCACTTTGAGACCAAGGGTTGCCTGACATGCCATACGAACCCCCACACCCCCCTAGTAATTACTTTCTCGTCCACACTGACGGAACCCTGTCTTACCTGTCATACGCCCCAGATCAAGCAGCTGCGTGAAAACAAAAGTAAACATTCAGCTCTCTACTGCACTACATGCCATAGCGTTCACCGTCAAGCGCCGGAATGTACGAAGTGCCACAAGCCCCATTCCAGCGATATGGCCGCGGCTGACTGTAAGAAGTGCCATAAAGCGCATATGCCAAAGGTCGTGACGTATGCGTCTGATACGGGATCCATATACTGCGCGGCATGCCACAGTAAGCCATACAATCTCCTCAAGGAGTCCAAGGCAAAGCACGCTTCCCTGACGTGCGCAACCTGTCATCAGGAAAAGCATAAGATGGTCCCCAAATGCCAGGATTGTCATGGAGAGAAGCATCCGGCAGGTATCATGGCCAAATTCCCGAGGTGCGGAGATTGCCATAATATCGCGCATGATCTCAACAACTGGAAAACTGCTGCGGCGCCGACCGCTGAAGCTCCAAAGGCAAAAAAGAAGAAGAGAAAGTAACAGGACATTGTACAGGAACAAGCAAAAAGGGCCTTTTTAACAAGGCCCTTTTTGCTTTTCTTCACATCCATGATGGCGATGGATCGCTAGATTGTCAATTTCATTCATATGCCGGATATTTGGAGTTCTGATCATTCATGTTTTCCAATCCGGCAATTCGTAAATCGTATCCACAGACAGGACCGGAAAAGCTTTTCCACTACGCACTTGGTCTCCTGTTGGAATTTCTGACTTCTGGTAGGCAACTGCGCGGTGACGAGCTTATTGTTCTTTGTGACCTGCCAGCCAGGGTATGCTTGGCGGAGCAAATAGTCGCCCTGTCGTGCACGGGGGTGCCTACTTTGCTACAATAGAACCATGGCAAACAGGGAATGGAAGAAACCAGAAGTTTCCCGGTCCAGGAAAGACTATTTTCTCAGCCTCGCAAAATCCATAGAGAAAAAGATCAAGCAGAAAGTGTTGAGAAGAAAGAGGTTCCTGCGAATGCTATAGTCTCCCCGCGGAGATATTTCTCTTTCTCATGAATTTACCCTGATCATCTTGTTGCAGGACAAGGAGGGAAGCAATGACCAAAATACCTGTTGAGAAGAACCTCTTCTGTCTGCCCTGGACGCAGACGCTCTTGGGGACCCATGTTCAGGGCAAGGTCAACTTCATGGCCCTCGACTGGCTGACTCGGGTGAACTTCGACCCAGCCATGCTCGGCATCTGCGTTAACAAGGGACACGCATCCAACCACGCCATAAGGGATACCGGCCAGTTCAGCGTCAATGTGCCCACCGTGGACATGGTCGAGGAGACCGATTACTGCGGCATCGTTTCCGCCAAGAGGGAAGACAAATCAAAACTGTTCGAGGTTTTTTACGGCGAACTCAAGGCAGCACCGTTGATCACCGTATGCCCGCTGAACATTGAGTGCCGGCTCATTCAGACCGTGGACCTGCCCACCAACACGTTTTTCATCGGTGAAATTGTCACCATCTTTTCCGAGGAACGATACCTCGCTGGCGGCAAGCCCGATATAACAAAGATCAGGCCTTTCCTGCTGACCATGCCGGACAACCGCTTTTGGTCCGTAGGGGAACACATCGGGAATGCATGGAAGGACGGCGCCAAATACCGGGAGAAGCACAAAAAATAAGAGGTTCCGCATTATTTATTGCTTCGATAACGTGTTTTTACCATGGTAAAGCTTTCTTCGCAAGATATCAAAAAGCATATCCATCTGTGGTCAGCAGAACATGCTCAGACCTTAGGAAAGAAAAGGAGGCGCTGCTTGTGAACGATCTTCCTGCCAATGGACACGGCAACCATGCGCCGGACCGAAAAAAGAGTTATGCCCTCCTCGTGGATGGGTATGTCCGGGACCTATTCGCTACAGGAATGGTTCTCCAGCGGCTTGAGTATGATGTCTTTATTGTGAACTCGGGCGAGGATGCGCTCAGGATCATTGATGCTGCCTTGCCGGATCTCATCATAACCGAGCTTTCTCTGCAACAGATGTCCGGCCTGGAACTGCTTGTAAATCTCAGGCATGATCCCCGGACTAAGGCTATCCCCGTCATTATCCATACAGCAGTCGGGGACCGGAAGCGTGAAGAGCATTGCCGCGCGTCGGGATGCGCTGCGTTTCTCAAAAAACCGGTAGAACCATCTGTGCTCTACAGAGCGATCCAGCAGGCAACAGAGAAAATGCCACGGCAGTACATACGGTTGCGGACGCTGCTCCCGGTCAGAGTGAGCGGTCTCGCATCCTCGGACGAGCTCTCCCACACGGAGTATGTGTCGGAGTTATCAGAGAACGGCATTTTCGTGCACACGCTGAGTCCCCGGCCGCTCAATGTCGTTCTTCCGGTCACGATGTTGATCAATTCCATACCGGTCAAGGTCAGGGCGGTCGCCGTTTACAGCGTAGCCCTGAGCCCCGGATTGTTCAAGGAGCCGGGCATGGGCATGAAGTTCATTGAAATAAGGGACGCCGACCGAGAATTGATCAGAAATTTCATCATGGGACAGATCATGAAAGGAATTCCAGCGACATGAGATCTCCGTTTTTGGCTGAGAGAAAGGACCTATCGGCAACGCGCCATACTCGGCATATGATCGCTGACGGGGAGGGCGAACAATGAATCAAACCATTCTTGCTGTTCGAGCCGTTTTGTGACTGGTCGGATATCTATATCGACATTAACGGTGTGATTTTTATTTTTTCATAAACGGTTATGCTGCAGAAAACAAGAAGATTTATCTATGAAGGCTATGCAGGTCGCCTGTGCGATCATAGAATATAACGGTAAGATCCTTGCCGTCCAGCGGGGTGAGCGCCTGAACCTGCCGCTCAAATGGGAGTTCCCCGGTGGAAAGATCCATCAGGGCGAATCACCGGAGGCGTGCGTGGTACGCGAGGTGTTTGAAGAGCTTAACATTCAAATAGCTGTCACTCGGCCGCTATCATTGGTAAGCCATGACTATCCTGATTTTTCTGTTACGCTTCATCCCTTCATTTGTACCATCGTCTCCGGTGATATCATCCTGCGTGATCATAAGGCAATGCTCTGGTTGCCACCGTGTGAGCTGCAGACGCTCGACTGGGTCACAGCCGATTTCCCGATTATCAGAGAATATCTCAAAGAGTTGAGCAGAGATCCTTCTTAAACAAGAGAATCAACGCCGTATCATCTGCCTGTCGAACTGGTCCATCCCTCCGTGCCGGATCTTTTATAAAATCCTGAATAATGCCATGCCATTTTGGTCAAATTGTGCTATACTGTTTTCGGCAGTTTCATTGTGTACCATGTGAGAATCGTTTTCGCAAGTGGTTCAATTCGGATAGAAAGGGAGGATAGTTATAATGAAGAGGATATTCGTACTGATTGCAGCTCTTTATCTGGTGTTTGCCGCGGGCACGGCACTTGCTGATATGGCGGGCGGAGGCGATCTGACGTTTAAGCCCCAGAACGCCAAACCGGTGACCTTTAGCCACAAACTGCATGTAGACATAAAGGAATTGAAATGCACCGCCTGTCATAATCATACGTTCCAAATGTCAAAGGATTCGGCCAAGATGGACATGAGCAAGATCACCAAGGGTGAATTCTGCGGGCACTGCCACAACGGGGAGCGGTCCTTTGATGTGAAGGATAAAGCGAACTGCGAAAGGTGCCATAAATAGAACATCATCCTGATATCCTAACCGTTGCCAGGAATGGATACGCGTTCCCATACCGGCCCGCAAGGTGAAGTAATAAGCGATCATGGAAAGACTTTCGAAAAAGGATGTGGGGACGATTGCCGCGTCGACAGGAGATGCTTCGAACCGTGATCTTTCAGGTGTCAATCTGAGAGGTATGGAACTGATCGGTCTCCGATTCGATGGCTCGGATCTCAAGGGCGCCGAGCTGAGCAGCGCGAACGTGAGCGGGTCGAGCTTCGTGAACTGCGACCTCTCAGGATGCGATCTGAGCAGCTCGAATTTCACTGGCGCCTCGTTCAAGAAGGCGATACTCAAAAAAGCAGACCTCACATTCTCGACTTTCGTGGGAGCCGACTTCTCAGAAGCGAACCTGAAGGAAACGGACTTTACGAACTCGAAAATGTCCGGCGCGAGGTTTGAGAACGCGGACCTCTCCGATGCCAACCTCCAGATGACCGACGCGGGTATGATCCAATGCAGCGGGGCACTGATGACAAATATCCACGCCCGCGGATCGAGCATGATCGGGGCAGTACTGGCGGGATGCGATCTACGGGCGTCGAGCCTCCACGGGACCGATCTGAGCAACGCGAACCTCGCCTCGGCCGATCTGAGAAAAGCCGACATCCTCGATGCCACGCTGACGGCTGCGGACCTAACGAATGCCGACATACGTGGAGCGCGCGTCAAGCGGACGGACCTGACCAGGGCTAAGCTCGATGGCTTGAAGCATGATGATGAGCTAAGCGATTTGCTATCTCGATATTCACATGGGCAATAATGCTTCGTGTCTTGTCACCGATATTGTCCTTGAAGACTGCGGCAAGAGAGCCTCCGGGATCCGTTCCTTTAGCGATCTTCGTGCTTCACATTAAACAACAGACGTTATTCCTATCATGAGCAAAATCGATGGTGAGACGGAAAGTATTCGGATTTTGCTATTGTGTGCAATTGTAATGATATGAAAAATAATAATAATAAAGCTTGACATATGAGCATCAGTATGGCATTATGTTTTAGAAGTTCCGGAAGTTTTTTGTAAGCAGGACCGCAAAGACTTTTCGTCTTTGCGGTTTTTTTATTGTGCAATTCCGTCGCTTCAATTTCACAAGAAGGAGGTAGCTCACCATGAATAAAGGAACCGTGAAGTGGTTTAATGATTCCAAAGGTTTTGGATTCATTTCCCGTGAAGACGGCGGAGATGTGTTTGTGCACTTCGGCGACATTCAGGACAGTGGCTTTAAATCCCTGGCTGAAGGTCAGGAAGTGCAGTTCGACATTGTCGAATCGCCCAAGGGCCCCAAGGCAGCCAATGTCGTGAAGCTCTAAGCGATATAGCCTGAACCTAAAAAAGCAGGCCCTGCGTAAGCAGGGCCTGCTTTTCTTTCATCCTCTAAGCTCGATCAGAAATACTCTCTCCATCTTCACCCGAAGTCCTCTCATCTTCCCGAAATATTATAGGCCAGTCTTGGCCAGCTGTAGAAAAATCTCTTCAGGGTCAGCCCGAAAGGATTGACATTTATATTATAAAAATCAATGTGTTAACTGGTATGCGTCCGAAGAATCGCCCGTCGCTGACCGGGGAAGTTTTAAGTAGTCAGATTATAAAAAACTACGGTGTTATATAAATTGTGCTATACTTTTTTTGGCAACTTCATTGTGATACGAAAGGGCATTGCTCTAATGATACCATCCAATATACGGGAGGAAAGAGATATATGAAGAGGGTATGGACGTTGCTTGCAGTACTTTGTCTGGTAGTGTTCATGGGTACGGCTATTGCGGATGTCGGCGGAGGTGATCTGACGTACAAGCCGCAGAACGCCAAACCGGTAGTATTCAGCCACGCAAAGCATGTGGACGGGAAGGAATACAAATGCAGCGCCTGTCATAACCATACGTTCCAGATGGCCAAGGATTCGTATAAGATGGACATGAGCAAGATCACGAAGGGACAATTCTGCGGTCATTGCCACGACGGTAAACGGTCCTTCGATGTTAACGACAAGGCAAGCTGCGACAAGTGCCACAAGTAACGGACGGGAAGTCTCAGGGCCTGTCAGGGTCGGCTCACTTCAGCCAGGATGCTGACCCTGTCACACCCCTGTCCCTCATCGCAGCAGGGATGATGTGACCGTGTAAAACGAAGAATGTGTTCGTGGATGCTTATCAACGAAACCCCGTGTCGTCGCAACTTTTTCATCATCCAGCGTTGTCACATCCTTTCCTTGACCACCCTACAATCTAGATTTATGGAAACACGCGAAGAAGATAGGAAAAGTCTTTGATATCCATGATACGTTGTGCAATCGGACTTATTGCCGTTTCAACATAAAACATTGCTTTTCATTAACTCATGTGCTCTCAACTCTCTTCACATGTGGCATCTATCGGGCATCGTCCTCACACTATTCTTCTTCATTTCCTTTTTGCTTCGTTTCTCCTCTGCTGATCCTCTCCCGTCTCCAACGACGAAGGAATCCGAACATGTGCAACCAGGGTTGTTCATAACATATCAATTTTTTTCATTGATGTAAATTTGTCTTCTGATGAAAAGATAAAGTGTGATATATATCACACTGTTTTCTTTTCAAAGTTGCTACAATATCTTTCAAATGATGTCGAAATACCGTATTGATTGCGACAAGGAGCCCATGAGACATGAAAAAGATCATTATCGCGGAGCAGATCAAGCACTCCCTTGAGCAGGAAACGAACTTTCTGGAGCGGGAGGATGTAAAAGTGTTTACGGTAAACTCGAACGAAGAGGTGCTGAAGATCCATGAAACTGAGAAAGCCGATCTCATCATTACGCTCTTCGACCTGCCCGACATGAGCACGGCAGACCTCTGCTCCTTGATCAGGACCATCCCGAATATGCGCAGAGTCTCGATGATCATCTACTCCTCTGACGAAGAGAAGGACATCGCGCTAAGCGAGCGGTGCAGGGCGAACGCCGTCATGACGCTTCCGGTCAATGCCGCCCTTCTGCTGGATAAGATGCAGGAGTTTCTAAACATTTCCTCAAGGGGGTCCTGCCGGGTACTTCTCAGTGTTCGACTGGAGGGACATCTCCTTGGCAAGCCGTTTACCTGTACATCGGAAAATATCAGCACGTCGGGCCTGCTTATGGAGACGCACAAGAACCTCGAACGAGGCGACAGGATAGATTGCTCTCTTGTTCTGCCCGACTCGACGCGCGTTAAGACGAGTGGTGAGATTGTGAGGGCCATCAAAAATCCAACACGGTATGACCCCAACTGGTACGGCGTAAAGTTTTCTACACTCGCTCCCGAGGCAAAATGCGCCATCGAGGCACTTGTCGAAAAGAGATCCCAGAGACTGCGATCGAAATCCCCAAGTTTATGATTGCGGTTTCTGCTGCAGAGAGAAAGCTGTATGTAGTGTGCATGACGGCGAAGTGCTCGCGGCAGGGGACAGATGAACAGAGCGATCAACCCGGCGGCGTGAAATGAAAGAAGATCTCTTCAAGCTTTCCTTGACAATTCTCATGAAGATGCTATTTTTCATATCAGGAACAACCGAGGCGTTTCCGGGCATTCTGCGTAGGAGGGCGCGGGAATCATGGAAAGGGCAATCAGAACGGTATTACTTGTAGACGGCAGTGCAACAATGCTCTACTACTATGGGATCCTGCTGAAGCGGTTGGAGTATGTGGTGCTTACCGCTGCAAGCGCCGAAGAAGCACTGAAGATCATGGAAGGCATGGTCCCGGCCCTCGTCCTCACTGCGATCTCATTGCCCAAAATGGAAGGCATCGACTTCATCAAAAAAATGAAAGGCTCTGACCGTACCAAGACCGTACCCGTGATCGTGCTAACTGCTGAGGAGGATGCCCATATCAGGTCTGCTTGCCTCGGCATGGGTTGCGCCGCTTACCTGATCAAGCCCGTGGAGCCCGATCATCTCTTCCGGACTATCCAGACCGCATTGGAACCGACGCCGCGGGCGAATATCCGCCTCAGCACAACCCTCAAAGCAGTTGTCGGAGAAGAAGCCACACAGGACAGAGCTGCGCGTAGCGAATACGCTACTACGATCTCCGAGGGAGGGTTCTACCTGCGGACGCTCTCTCCATGGCCGAAGAATGCTTTGATCCCGGTCAGCATATTCATCAAGGACCGAGAGATCAGGGCAAAGGCTGTAGTGCTCTATAGCCATGTTATGGAAGAGGGGACGTTCAGGGAGCCAGGGATGGGCATGAAGTTCGTAGAGATCTCAAACGATGACCGGAGTTTCTTACGGAATTTTATCATAGAACAGCTGACTTTCGATATCATGCCCGGATCATGATTGGATATCGAATTCGAATAACTCGGGCGTGCAAGGGACGCACCATGTTATTATTACTGTTCCGAATGCGGAAGGACAGCCATAGAATGCTTCATCCAGGGTCCTTAGTTCCCGTTTCTGTCGATAGACTCCATAAGGGTTGCAATGATTTCTTCGGGATCCCGGAGCGGTGTGTGCGCCTTCAATCGCGCAAGACGTTCCTGAACTGATTGTTCTGCGTCCCGGGACAGGAGGAGAAATTTTATCCCTGCACGGCACTTGGTGCCGAGCTGTTTGCTCCAGACGAGGACACCGCCCTTGTATCCGCCGACCCGGTCCCTAAACCAGACAAAACCGGGCTCGAGATACGTTATTGATTCGACGCCGACCCCTTTCTTGCTGAGATCGACGATCTGGGCAACGTGGTCCTTCCATTCGAGCTGTTTAAACGTTATGATCCCCAGGACACAGTCACGCTTTACGCTGATCGGTTGCCGCTGGACGTCTCTCGTCTCATCCATGGATCCCCCTCGTTCGCAGACAATTAATATGATAGCCGTGTGCTGTGCTGCAATGCAGAGAGAATATATCGCGCAGCCCTTGTCCTTCCGTTCAGTGCCCCTCTCTTTTATCAGACTCAATCAGGGTTTTAATGATCTGTTCCGGCTCCCTTAGTGGTATGTGGGGCTTAAATCGGTCAATGCGTTCCTCAACGTATTCCTCCTCTTCAGGAGACAAGTTGAGAAATTTTATTCCTGCGCGGCACTTGGCGCCGAGCTGCTTGCTCCAGATCAGGACCCCGCCTTTGTGTCCACCTACCCGTTCCTTGAACCATACAAAGCCCTTTTCGAGTTGTGCATTCGACTCGACCCCGACTCCCTTGCTGCTGAGATCAACGAGTTGGGCAACATGGGCCTTCCATTCAAAATGTTTGAGCGTTATGATCCCTAGGCTGCAGTCCCTGTTGTCGACTACCGGCTCTCGCGGCGCTGCTCTCATGGTATCCATTGACACCTCTACCTGTAAAATCGTTCCACGAACACACCTGGTGCTTTCGCAATGATCGCCAGCATTTTATCAATCATTGCTGTCCCGTCATCTGATGGACACCTTTCGCCGGCGCTCTCAGTCGCAGCGTTACGCAATAGTTGTGAAGCATTATCGCGCTTGCTTATGAATTGCTTATTTATACTATAAATCAAGACTGAAGAAAAGAAAAATTTTACTTCCGATGGGACACCAGAGGGCAGAGTTATAGGAAGAAAGAACCGTATGATGAGGTAACACAGCGACAGGGGAGAAGAATGGGGATCCATTGAAAAGCACGGTGACATATTCAATAGGATTACGCGACTGCAAGGGACTCATAGAGTGTTGTCACTGCCGAGCATAAAGAAAGGCCCGGCTGGAATAAATCCGTTCCATTCGGGCCTATACATGCCAGCGACAAGCGTTTCGATGTTCGTATTCGCTGTACATGAACAGGAGTACACTACAGGGGAACAGTCATGCTCAGTAGGCAAAACCGTAACGTATGTGAACCATAAAACGGCCTGCCATTTACGCTGCCTTGGTGTGGAGTGATTTGATCTCCCCACGGGTGAACTTATCAACCTTGGTGACGCATGCTTTCTCCTGCAGGAAATCGGGCACCAGGGACAATGCATTGCTTATGCTCGTCGCGTCGACGATGGCATAGCCAGTGTGGTCTCCACCCTTGCAGCCGTACACGAACTTGTCCAAGTTGCCTTTTTCAAGTTCCTCATCCAAGGCCCGGATGCACTCCTGTGGTTCATGTTTCGACGTAATAAGGTACAGTGCCATATTCATCCCTCCTTTCCGTTACTTAAGGGCAATTACTCATAGCAAGGTATCCGGGGTACAAAACAACAGCAAGCGGCTCCGAGACGTGAAGGAATGCAGACAGGACTCTTAAAAAAAGAGTCCCATGCCAACACATAACGCATCACATATATCCTCTTCTCCTTCTCCCTTCGCTTCGCCACCCTTATCTCCCCGAAAGAGTCTTGCACCAATCCTCGACCTATGCTGCCTTTGCCGGCATGAACTTTGGGACAAAGACATCGTCGCAGAAAACTTCGAATGATGTGGGCGTGGTGCTCTCTGCAGTGCGATTCGCAATGATACGGCCATCGTTGAAGGCCTTGGCCATTTCGACGTAGAGTCTGCTCACGTCAGCCGACAGTCCTGTGGACATAAGCCCTTTTTCAGCCTCATCGTAGGGGATCATGATATAGACAAGAGCGGGATTGTTAATCTTCCTCCCGATAATCTCCGTCGCATCGATCATGCTGAGATCACGCTGGCCGAGCAGATACCGGACTGAAGAGCCGGAAAAATCGCGCTTCGCAAGGCGTTCTGCGGCATATGCCGAGATGTCTTTGGTAGCGATCATAGGAAGCTTGATGTCGCCCCTGATTGCGGTGCCGCTGATGCCCCGTGACTTGATCATATCGACGTTCATTAGCAGATTTTCCATAAAGAATGCCGCACGCAGATGCATGACATTCAACCCCCTGATCTTGTTTAACCGCTCCTCCTGGCGATGAAGGCCGATGATGGGCCCCGTGTCACGGGACAGTTCTGCGCCTACACTGGAAAGGTTCACGACATATTTGATCTTCGCAAGCGTTAACGCCCGAGCGATGCTCATACCTATTTTATCAGCATAGGCAATGCCGTTATCAGCATTAATATTCTTCGGAAGCATAGTGAATACAGCATCGGCACCCGAGAAAGCCTTCACGAGGAATTCAGCATTCATTGCGTCCCCGGCAAAGGCCTCCGCCTGTTTACCCACGAACGGCCTAAGCCGGTCTGCGGACCGGGCAACGAGTCGGACTTTTTCCCCTTTTCTAATAAGCATTTCGGATATCTTCCTTCCGACATTGCCTGTTGCACCTAGAATGGTATACATCACAAACCTCCTTTGCTGTACGACTGCGGACGTAAAAAAACAGGATAAATATCATCCTCTATAAATAAAATAGCACCGGAAATGCGTTCTGTCAATACCACTAAAGATATGCACAAATGGCTGTATTAGAATGCCAAATATCGATTTTGCGACTGGATGTGATAAACGCTCATGAAATAAGGGGATATAACGATGCCGCAAACAAGTGTAGGCTTCCTTTTTAAAGAACCCTAGCACTCTGCCGGATTAGGCTAGAGATAGAGATACGATTCTCACTTTGTGTCAAAACGGTAGGGAAATCTGGCCGTTTTTGAGGTAGCATACCGCAGTGGCTGAAACGCGGATCCGTCAGTCATAAGAACGCGAAACGGGGAGAAGGTTTTCAATGAGAGCAGGGGATGAATTGTATTCCACCCATCGCTGTTTTTACTGGGCTGTCAACCCCCCCGTTAGCAAAATCAGGTTCAGTTCCTTTTTCTCATTTTCTGACGAACAGAATATTCGCCGTTGTATTTGAGTCCGTGTTATAATCCAGCCTAGACGCGATCGACAGCCCCGTTCCTCAACGTCGTGGCCTGTCGAGTTCTATTCACTGAGCTATCATATGACCACTACGCTTCCTTCCACGCAACCCGGAACTGTTTTAGACCAGCGCACGATGCACCTGCCGCTGTACAAGGTCCTGCTCCACAATGACGACCGGAACACTATGGAGCACGTGGTGAAGTCGCTCATGCATGTGTTCCGGTTCTCGAAGCCCGTGTGTGAGCGGATCATGATGGAAACTCACCTTAACGGGGTAGCGCTCTGCGCTGTCGAGCCGCTCGAGCAAGCTGAACTTCACAGGGACCAATTGCAGTCATTATCCCTTGCAGCGACGATTGAACCCGATTGACCAGATAACAGGTAACCAGATATCTGATAGATTATCTTTATCATCTGAGCAATATCCATCCATCTTCCAAGCGTCATGCTCCCACGTCGTTTATTCGCCGACCTCTCCCTCACTCAATTGCCTTTATCGCGGGGATGGCATCATCTCCTCATTTACCTGAATCGAAAGGGCTGCCATTGTTTTCGATCGACTTTTGTGTGTCCGTGTCCAGCTTGATGTATACGGTCACCTTGCTGTCCCTGAGCCAGTAGCTAATGTCAAGAACGTCCATGTGGCCGTATTGATAAGGCGCGTAGAGCGGCCGCAATTCATAACCCGCTATTGTGCCCTCGCGGTCCACGATTTTGCTCAATTGGGTTTTCCAGTAATCAGTACTGCAACGCAGGAACTTATCGGCCTGTTTCAATGCTTCATCAGCAGAGAGTCCTTTTATGACCCGATAGCTGGTTGGGAGCGAATATATATCAAAGGTGAAGGGCCCCTCGTCCCTGTACAGAATTGCAAGGTTTTCGAGGTCATTGCCATATTTGCAGCCGTAGAGGAGCAAAGCGTATGTCCCCTGTATATCAGCGGGGACCGTCCCCTTGATGTCGAGCCGCTTCCCTGCCATACAGCTGTTCAGAAGGAGGAAAGCTGCCAATATCATCACGAGAGACCTGAATTTGCCGATTACGTGTTTCATAGATCCCTCCTTTTATTTGTCAGAGAGAACATAATCTTACCTTGCTAGCATAAGTTCGGTATCGGTCATTCGTAATCACGAGCCAAGGAGGAGGCTACGGAACTATGCTCTGCGGTAAGGACTTTATATAATAAATATAGCAAATTTGGCATCACAGGGAGAAAGGGTAATGCACTAGCCAACCACGAAACAGCCCGGGTGCGAGTGAACAAATCGTGAGGTAATAAGACACTGATGCGGAAACGTGAGGGAAAGGGCCGGATTTCCTTACCTGATGCATGATGAAACAGCATTGGCACAGGTAAACAGATATATATACAGATATAGGGCATTTACTTATGAAATTAACCAGCTTATGCGACCCTTGATATAACAAGCTTTCCCGTTATCGCGTTTTTCCAGCCTGTGTATAAGAATAATTATCGATTCATTGATACTTGTAATTAGAATTTGACAAATCGCATGAAGGTGAGTTAACTTTCTGTCATGAGCATGATAATACTTCGGTCAGCTCTTCGGAGCGTAGCGTACATTCATTATACGCTGCAACATCCGTAAACAAAGGATCAACAGTCCCGACTCCACTGGCCGTGTCTGTGATACGGTCGAAATAAGGGGGGGAACACAGATGGCCGGGCTGCCGAGGAATCATCCTTTGGTGCGCCCGGCTTTTTTTATCCAATCACGGAAAGAGGAGGTGCTGCATGCATACCACGATTACTGTTGGACAGGTGCTGAACTCAAAGGGGCATGATCTCTGGTCCATCGCTCCCAACGCGACTGCCTACCATGCGCTCGAGATCATGGCGGACAAGAACGTGGGCGCGCTGCTTGTTATCGAGAACGAAAAGTTGGTAGGTATGTTCTCCGAGCGGGATTACGCACGGAAAGTGATTCTTAAGGGGAAATCATCGAAGAGCACCACGGTCCGGGAGATCATGACTAGCCCGCCAATTTGCATTGGGGCGGAGAAGTCCATTCACGAGTGCATGGTGATCATGACTAGTAACCACATACGCCATGTGCCGGTCACGGACCGCGGACTGCTCAGAGGACTCGTAAGTATCGGCGATGTGGTCAACGCTATCATAGCCGATCAGGAATCTACGATCGAGGAGCTCGAGAGCTACATCACTGTGGGATATTAATACTGCGACCGGCAGGACGTTAATGTCAGCAGCAGCTTATGGCCAAACCATCACTAGCTTGATGTCTGACCCGTCATGGAGTGAGCATTCGTCAGCGGACAGGAATCACGGCTTGTAGAGACGGCTCAAAACCGCGGGAAGAGATATGCGAGACCATAAATCGCTACAGCGACGCGCGCTTGGGCATGGTCGCAGACTTCCCGCCCTTTTTGCCGAACCGACCCCTGCGTGCCAATGTCCTGCCCTCTCGACTCTGAAGTTGTTCTGAACGTTATGGGCCAATCTCGCGTATCATGACGTAAAATGACCTCTGATATACGACTTTCGTGGCTGTTTTCTTACTTCCCGTCCCTGCCTCGCATTCAGACCAGTTCATTTCGCGCTATAATAAAACGTCATATAGCACTTGCAGGCGCTCTGCGAAATAAATCAGGGATTTGATCCACTTCTTCAGTAAAACCGAGGCATGCCTCTTTTACGTTGCACGATAACGTTGTTCGTCGCTCATAGCGACGCGGTTCAGCGGGAGTCCGGCATACAGTGGGTGCTGAGTGAACACATGCTAAAAGTTGCCATGCAGCAAGGGAAAGGAGAACATGCTATGAATACACGACAGCAAGACGAGAAGGGCAACACATCCCCACAGACCACCCCGCTCTTCTTTCTCGTTCTCGCCGGTTTCGTGCTCGCTATGCTCGGTGCGTGCGCGGCTGCCATTTCCGGATTCGGGAGCAGGTGGGAATGGTGGCATTACAGCACGGGGTTCGTGATCTTGAGATGGGCTGCGTATACCGGGCTCGCTGCTGCAGCGCTGTCGTTCGTAGGTGGGATCGTGCCTAGACCCGACGGGTTTCAGCGTAGTATTGCGTTTTCCGTGGCCGGTATCGTGATCGGGCTCACTGTCGCGGGCATTCCCTGGTCATGGATGCGTACCGCGCAGCGGGTCCCGCATATCCATGACATTACTACGGATACGGAGAACCCCCCGCGCTTTGTATCAGTCCAGCCGTTCAGAAAGAATGCAGAAAATTCAGCTGAATATGGAGGACCGGGAGTCGCTGCACAACAGCATACAGCCTATCCAGACATTGTCCCGCTCACGCTGCCGATGCCGCCTGCACAGGTCTTTGAGCGAGCGCTTGCCACGGCGCGGCACAGGGGATGGCTGATCGTGGACGCCAATCCAGACGAGGGTCGTATTGAAGCCACGGCCACCACCTTCTGGTTCGGGTTCAAGGACGATGTGGTCATCCGTATTGTGCCAGTACCGGGCGGAAGCCGTTTGGACATGCGCTCTGTTTCGCGCGTGGGGGTGAGCGATGTGGGAACCAACGCCGCGAGAATCCGGTCCTATCTTAAAGAACTTGGGCACAACGGGTGAAACGCACTCAGAGCGGTACGTGATGTCTGTACCGGCTCACGCTCCGGTATCATCCGTAATCCAGTGTAGAGTAATCCAGTGTAGAGTTGCTAATCATCTGCACATGACGTACAATAAACATCCATAATGGTCTTTTCGTACTACAAGCGCCTGAGCGCCGCGCAGAAAAAGATCTATCGAAAAAGCGACGACATTCACGCTGTCCCGTTGCCGAACGCGTCCTTTCTCCATCCATTCATCATCGAACTTGCCGGGGCACTAGAGCACGAGGACCGCGCGAAGGCCGAACATTTCTGCCAGAGGCTAACCGCGGGTATGGTTGCGGGTCTCGCAGCACCACCGGTCCGGGTGAGCGTGCTCGCTGCTCGGCCGAGTGCTTCCTGGGGTGAATTGCACGGACTGTATGTTCCGGCGCAGGGGCGTGCCTCGGCCGTTATCACGATCTGGATGCGCACAGCACAGCGTCGCCAGGTTGTTGCCTTTCGCTCTTTTTTCAGGACCCTGTTGCACGAAATCTGTCACCATCTGGATTATGAGCTCTTCAACCTGTCCGATTCTTTTCATACCGAAGGGTTCTATAAACGCGAATCCAGCCTCTTCCATCAGCTCATAAGCGGAGAGAAGGGGAGCGAGCAATAGAGATCAGGTGATCGATGATAGTGCCGGGCAAAGTGCCGAGCCCGGACTAGAGGAATGTTGATTGACTCCGTCGATAAAGAATATAGTGGCTGTGGAGAGAATGCAGTGTCGCATCGGGTGCGGAGCATGTTGTATCGCACCCTCTCTCTCGTCGGCGATCCCGGGCATGCCTCAGGGGAAGCCGGCGGGGATCCGCTGCGTACAGCTTACGGCAGACAATGTCTGTAAGATTTATGGCATGGCAGATCGTCCCGATGTATGCGTCTCCTATCAGGCAACGCGGGAGTTTTGCGGCTCCAGGCGGAGCGACGCCATGCGGCTACTGTGTGAACTGGAACAGAGCACTGGCAGGTCAAATGATAGATAAGAAGTGTCGTTGAAAAAAGCGATAAGTACCCAAATCAAGGTTAGATTAAATGTTAGCAGCGATCTTATACACGGAGGGTAGCCCGTTTTATTCTGAGTCATCAATGAACACCGGCTTTTACTCACTGCCAGTCGTATTGAGTCCTTCCCTTTAGATAATAAATACCTTTTTCATTTGAGTACTAATCTACTTTGCAGGATTTTATGTCTGAAATCCACATCCCTTTTCGAAAAATCCTCGTTAATCATGGTTCTTAACGCAGCTTCCTTAGCTTCTGATAGATCTGCTCGTTCCTGTGCAGATAAGTTTATGGTAACACCATTCCCTTTAGGAACCACCCTGTATCCGCAGAAGTAGAAGACCTGCCGGGCTTCCACATTATCTTTAAACGATTTGAAGATAAAATCATACTCCTTGGCTGTCTGTACCGATCCGAAAAGGTATCCCCCTAATGATGCAAATCCTAGAATGAATGCAACGATCGACAAAACGAGAAAGTAGAACAGCATGTTGAGAAGCTTGTCTTTGATCCTCGACATTGTTGCTCCCTCCATCGTTTAGAATTCTATTCTGCGTGCGATTCTTAAACAGGATGTCACCGCTGCCCACTTCTTTACCAGCTATATTTGCTTATAACGCTCTATGAGCGTGATAACGGCGGCGGATGAACCAAAAAATTAATGAGACTTTACCCTCCTTTCTAAAACTTTTTGTTTCTTGTAATACGATTACCAGTCCGTCTAATTATCAACACAAATGACCCTATATTTTACGTTGTCATGGTATGCGTTTATGGCAAATGGCACATCTGTATGGCTCAGCTGAAGTGCCACATTGTCATTAAACTTTACCTCTACCCGATACCTCGGAAACATGCCATTGTCCTTGCACATCTTGGTATACACGCGCTTTATCATGACATAAATATTATTTCCATTGACATAACCTTCTAGTATTCCGCCCTTTTCAGCAAAAAGTCGGACAATATAGGGTTCTAACTTCTCTCCATAGAACCCACATGTCGTGCTACCCGGCAGTTCTACAGTGGGAATTGCTTCATATTCATTAATAGAGAAAAAGAATAAGACTATAGCACCTATGTAGAAGATTATTTTACTTTTCATGTATATTTCAATTTCCGAGTGTCAAAATCATTCACTCTTGATATGTGCCAATGCTTCTTCTTAGAGGGGACAACAACATTGTAAGCGCTTTGAGAAGCGCATCTCCAAACGAGCTAATGAAGAACATCCGGATCCAATGCATTAAAGACCTGGATGGTGAAATCATAGTACGGGAGAAACCGTAGATGTCTCTTTCGAACATACATCAATGCGAATAAAATACGGCATTTGTCAGATGAACTGCCTGGTAAATTCTAAGAAACCGCTACGAATGCCGGTGACGGTCTTCCTTGACAAATAATCAGCAAGGATATAGTGATTTTTCCCATGTCCGTTCCGGTGGAATGCCATACTACTTTAATATTAGCAAGTAGTGTACCAGCGGCTTAATTTTTCAATAACCTCTAAATATCAATATATTATATAATATAACTGTTGGCGTTAATGAGAGGAATTGGTGATATCACCAATTCCAATTGAAATTTTTTAAGTTATCCAGTAAAAAAAGACAGATGCATAAAATGCAGATAATTATAGATTGGTTGAAGTACTCTATTAATCTAAATTATCAATATTGATTAATAAGGCTTTGTTTTTAACTCTGTGATCGGTAGTGTTCCGCCAAAGCAGCACTATTTAGGTGGTAATTAAATAGAAGACATGAAATTATAGGAACCTTATGGAACGTATTTCTTTCCCACAATGCTCGATCCATTAAAGTCGGTATTAAATATTTTTTGTCATCTTGCGAGTGCTGCGCATGAAGGCGACGTTATAATCTGGTATCGCTATCGCACTCGATCGAAATTTCACCGAACAATTACTCATGGGCATGCTCGTCAGCATCGACTAGGCACAGATACTGATCCGTATTTTGTATGAAAGTAAGAAATCAAAACACGAACCCTCCAGCGCATGAAACACTGAAAGCCCATGGGTAGCTCCGGGGCTTTACTTTTTGATAAGTATATTGTAGACTTATACCCGTATCTACAAAAATGGATAGCCAAAAGTAAATTTAAATTGCGGAGGTTGATTGTAAATGTTTAAGTATGAGAAAATGGTGATTCCTATGCTTCTATGCGCTTTACTGTTTTGCGCATGTGCCCGTCCAGTGCCAGAGGGGTTTCGTGGTATGATATGGGGCTCGGAAAACAGTTCGTTCCCCGATTTAGTCTACGATTCTACGGATCCAAATCATGGAGGCATCAAGTTGTACACGAAAAAGGATGAGAATCTGCATATTGGAAATTTTATAGCGGAAAAAATATTATATGGATTTTGGCATGATAAACTCTGCAGTGTGGAAGTTGTTGTGGCAGGGAACGTTAATTGGGAAGGATTAAAACTAGCAGCATTTGAAAAATTTGGTTCACAGTCTGACTCCCATCTCGATAGTTTTTTTTGGACCACTGATGCAACCATCATTACCTTAAAGCGTGAAGTTCACGACAAGGGAGTTTTATTGTTACACTCACGAGAAATAGCGAAGCAACAAGAAGAATATGACCGCCACAAGGCAAAAGAAGGTCTGTAAAAGGACACCTATGAAAGCCCGTTGTCTGGGAAATAGTAACTGCAGCCCGATAAGCTGATGGACTTCTTTACAAGCAATCATAAGTATGCAGAAGTATGCATACCTCGTTGATATCTGGTGCCGGTGAACGGAATCGAACCCGCACGGGAATTACCCCCGAAGGATTTGAAGATCGAAAAACGTTAAACGAATGATTCATTATGAGCCCTTGGAATCATGAAAGTTAACGATGATCTCAAGGGCTTTTTAATTTTCGTTATATTGGCAGAAGAGATGGTAATGAGGCTCAACCTCTGCGACCCCAGGCATAAAACGGGCATGAGCGCAACCTCCAATGATTCTCCCGTTGTTGTGTTTCGCCTAAGTTTCTTCTCCGGTTTTGCATGCGGCGCAGGTCGCCTGTGTCGCTAGGGAGAGTATCAGCATGTATGCGGAAAGCACGACGCACGTGACCCATTCCCAAAAGGCAAAACTTAAATACACAGGCACTCCGCGGGCACGCCAGGAGAGGCTTACCCAATGGAGTTCCGGGAGCACATAATGGACATACGCCTGAGCTAAGCCCGCCAGCAAGATCGGGAACGCTGCAGCGCCAGCCAAAATGGCTGCATACAACCGTGCATGACCGATAAACTTACGCATCCACCTGAGTAATGTCCGCTCAATAGTCTGGAACATCAGGCGGATCATCCCGATGCACAAGCCGGCAAACGCCAAAACCGAGATGATTTCGTGCCCTTTTTGAACCCGGAGTAGCCACTGGGACAACACGACGGCACATATCATGCAGAAGTTTCCGAACTGCAGAGCCCTGATTCCGTTTGGCCGACCTCCTACACCCTCATGATTCCAGCGCTGGGCCCAAAATACCGTCCAGCACAACCCACAAAAGCTACATAATACGATGCCCGTTGACGTCCAGAGATAGCCGGCGGGGTTGCGGTCGGGAGAGAGCAGATTGGATACTGGCATGTATCGCCAGTCATACTCCGAAGGATACCGCCGAGCAGCCATCAACACACCGCCCCAGAATGCGAGCACGCCAAGAAATGCCGCTGCGCATGAGGCCCATCGTGAAAACGACTTGTCCGGAATATCTTTATTGACTTCGAAATCGGGACACATTATCCGGAATTCCGCATTTTGTCAGCCGTCCGCGGCTGACTTTGGTTATAATTCAGTCCATTCTCAATATTATCAGTAACACGCTCAGGTTGTAAATCTATGTGTTGCATAGGCTGAAGACTTCATCAGATTCGAGAAGAAGACACCACCGCAAGCTATTACCGGCTGTATTCAAGTCTCAGCCGGTTCTAGCTCTTCGCAGAGCACCAGCTAATGTGCAATCGCGATCAAAAGAAATACTGCTGAATACTAACTGGAATAATTATACGCTACAATGCTCACCTGCAATACTTGAATGGTAACGTTGGTCGGTGCAGCCACTGGTTATCTAGGAATTTTAGGATAGACGTAGCCAGTACTCTCTTCCTTTGTTTTGATCGGACGAACTTCAATTCTTGCAGTCGTTCCATATTCAAACTCAGGATTTCTTTTTGCAATAGCTATAGCGTCGTTCAGATCTTCGGCAAGAATGTGATAATAACCGACGATAACTTCTTTGGTTTCATTGAAAGGACCTTCCTTCCAGGCTCCCTTTGAGCCGGAAACAATCTTGCCTTCCCTTATGAGCGGCTGGGATGATCTTAATTTTCCTTCTTTTGTCAAGTTAGCAATATAAGCCTCACATTTATTCAAAAACTGCTGATGTTGTTCGGAAGACCATGACGCCTGATGGTCAATCTCGTTCCGGATGAGAAATAAATATTCTTTCATTATTTTTCCTCCTTCGTTCTCTTCCATGCAGTCTACCAGTTGGCCAGTGATTATACGGGTTCGGCAATCCAAGCAAATCCATAGATGACCGACAGTTACAGATTATCTTAAACACAGCAGGAAATATGCATCAAGAGACACAACTGACTGAGATCTCCAAGAAGTTATCTGTACCGTTTATCGTGGTTAAATTATAGTTGAAATTAGCATTGAGATTAAGAGCAAAAGAGTGCAATGCTAAGAGCTCTTCTTATCTTCATTTCGTAATCGGATTGATCACTGCTAATCATATTAGTAAAAATATCCTATAAAAACCGTTGTATTAAACCTTTACTTTGCAGCTATTTTCTGCTATCTTATACAAAAGTACTAATTACTGCTTGATATTCCCACTAATACCTTAAAAAAATCCGATCCGATTTTTAACCCATTTGGTTAAAAGATCGTAATGAGTATAAGTGCGTCTTATATCTTGTAAATAGAAGCATTAAATTCTGCTTACAATCTTGTTGCATGCTGCGACACCCGGGGGGGATTATGCTACTCAAAGTTATATATCAGGACGATAAGTACGATATGGTTAGACCAGCGCTCCTCAATGAACTCATCGCATCAAAGAAAATTAAAAAGTTTTATCGTTCTGGAGGGTGGGCAGATATTGAGAGAGATCCGATAAGGGGATCAGCTGGTCCATATGTTGGACCAGAAAGAAGGAAACAATCGAGTTTGTCTTCCAGGTTAACGATTCTTTCAAGGGAAATAAATTGCGCAAAATAACGTGTATCTAGATTATCACGGTGCGCTGCATAAACATTGCTTTCTCCGGTGGTAAAATGAATTTAGATAATTACAGCTGAAATTTGATGGATACGGGCCTGTGGTCATTATGAATGACTCCTGGAGATACCTCTGCCAAACTCAACACCCCGCTCGGCCCGTCGGTCCCACCGGACACAGAAGGTCAAGCCAGCTACAACATTTACCCAACTCGCATAGATGTATATTGAGAGAAGATCGTCCCATGAAACCCAATACCTTGTTGATCATCCATGCAGTCGTGACACCCTTACATACCGTTGAAGCACTTTTCGTACCTGCCAAGAGACTGACGATGTATGGCATGACGCATGTTGTCGGCGAATAGCAAAAGGTCCGATTCTTCGAGGTGTAACTGTTGGCTCTCGGTTTGCTGCAATGGTTTGTGAGGAACTGTCTCGAAACCAGCGCACCGCACCATTGCCACCGCGGCCTCTGCCGAGCCCCGGCTCCCCAGCCGATGCCCATGAGAAGATAAGCACGGGCCTGCTTGAGGAAGGGTACCTTGATGAGACGGGATTGTTCACAAGCGTCGCCGGTAAGAAAGCAGAAAAAGATTATCCGAGCAATAGGACCATCACCGCGAATGAGATTCGTCTTAAATCCAGGGTGGGAAGGGGGATGGTAAATGAAAGTCTCACGAATATCTTTGCTATTCGCTGTGTTCGTAATGTTGTTTCTCTTCGTTGCATGCATGACAACAAAATTCCCAGAAGTGTGGAAGGACAAGACATATAAAGGGCGTCCCGAGAAGATCCTGGTGATCAACGCGTTTCCAAATCCCTTGAATAGAAGGCTCTTCGAAGACGAATTCGTGAAGGCAATGAAGGATCGCAGGATCGATGCCGTAGCGAGCTACACTGTTATGCCTAACCCTGTAGTATCCAATCAGAACGCTATCGCGGCGCAAGCAAAGGAAGTCAGCGCAGACACCGTACTGATCAACAGAGCCGTTGGCACAAGAATGGGTGAATCTGGCGGCCACGGCAATTACTACTATGACGACTTATATATTATTACGCAAACAGATGTCTACGATATGAAGTCGAGCAGATTAATATTGACCGATTCAGCGGAAACGTGGATGCGACAGGGTGAACCTTACTCTAGCCGTATACATTCTTACGTCATAGATCTCGTAAATAAGCTGTCACAACAGGGGCTTTTTTGAGGATGGGTGTGTTGCGCGTGGGGAGATGTCTTGCAAGCTATCTGTATGGAATAGTCCGTCAATATCATCGACATCGAGTAAACCCTCTCAGCAAAGAACGTATCATGAACTCCACGCTATCATCGTTTTATCCGGGTCCACTCAACAGCATGATTAAACCGCGAAAGTATGAAGAATCTACGAATCTCCTAATGCCATCAAAACGTCCTAAAAACACACAGGAAACCCCAGCGTGCGAAATTTATAGGGGACG
>DATJZV010000033.1:0-6929 GCA_035498715.1 Nitrospirota bacterium | reverse complement strand
TCACAGTCAAAGATATTTTCACGCTTGCCACCAACGGCGGGGCCAAGGCTCTCGGCTTGTTCGATACGATCGGCTCTATCGAACCCGGGAAAAGGGCGGATATCATCGCTGTCCCGCTCCCCAAAAAAGACAGCGGAGATATCTATTCTGACTTGCTCAGAGAAACGAAATCCTGTATTATGTCCGTCGTAGACGGTAAGATCCTGCACGATGATCGATGTGTTGCGCCAGGATCAATCTGATCTCCAGGGAGGAAACCATGATGTGGTTGTATCGCCTATCCGGCATGCTGCTCTGCCTTGTGCTTGTCCTCGCTGCCTGCAGTGACGAGAAGAACCCGGCACAGCAATACGGTAATACCATGGTACAGACCTACAAAAGCGTTCAGAAGTTCGAGAAAAAAGTGGATCTTCAGCAAGCGCAGAAGTCTATCCAGGAATTTTATGCTGCGAACGGCAGGTACCCTGCTGATCTCAAGGAACTGACCGGTTTCAATGGGCTTGTCCTGGACGCTGAACAATACGAATACAATGCAACCACCGGTTCCCTGACGCCAAAGCAGTAATTTCTATGCTCTTTAATGCATCAGCCGCAGCAGGTACCGACGAGGGAAGAAATGTCTCTCAAACAGATCAAAGAAAAGGTCTTCTCAAATAAACGCCTTACCCGGAAGGATGGGATCGAGCTATTCAAATCCACTGACCTCCTCGAGCTCGGACGTATGGCTGAGCATGTTGCGCAAAAGAAGAACGGCAACCGGGTCTATTTCGTCCGGAACATGCACATCAATCCCACGAACATCTGCATAAACCGCTGCAAGTTCTGCGCGTTCAGCAGGAGCAAGGGCGAACCCGGGGCGTACGAAATGAGCATCGACGATATTCTGCTCAAGGCGCGCGGAGCCGAAAAAGGCGTGCGTGAGTTCCATATCGTATCCGGTCTCCACCCGGACCTGCCCTTTGAATGGTATCTTGATATGCTCCGTGCGTTGAAAAAAGAATTCCCGAAGGTGCACCTGAAGGCATTTACGGCCGTCGAGATCGATTATCTGGCGAAACTCTCCGGTCTGGGAGTAACTGATACGCTTAAAAAACTCCGCGATGCCGGCCTTGGTTCCCTTCCTGGCGGTGGTGCAGAAATATTCAACAGCGACGTCAGGAACACCCTCTGTGCGGAGAAGATCAGCGGTAATCGCTGGCTTGAGGTGATCGAAGCGTCACACCGCATCAGCCTCAAATCGAATGCCACTATGCTCTACGGCCATATCGAGACCTACGAACATCGCGTCGACCACCTCCTGAGGCTCCGGGACCTCCAGGATAGGACGGGGGGATTCCAGGCGTTCATTCCCCTGAGCTTCCATTCGCAGAACACAGAAATAAAAAAATCGGCATACACTACGGGTTTTGATGACCTAAAGACCCTCGCGGTCTCGCGACTGCTGCTTGACAACTTCGACCATATCAAGGCGTACTGGGTCATGCTCGGTGAAAAGATAGCGCAGGTGTCGCTTAACTTCGGCGTTGACGACCTCGATGGCACCGTGGTCGAGGAGCGCATTACCAAAGCTGCTGGTGGCACCACGGATGGCAGCATGACCAAAGAGGATATTGTATATCTCATCAAGCAGGCAGGCCGCACACCCGTGGAACGTGACACCGTCTACAAGGAGATTCGGGTGTGGCGGTAAAGGAAGGATAGCTCGCGGCTCATTGTTCATAGCATTAGGGAGTTCAGAGTTCGTAAGCCATGAGGTATGATAGAAATACTGGTATGAGGTCAGGACTGAAGAAAATCGTAGATAGGGTCATCAGCGGCAAGCGCATCGACGCAGAAGCCGGCCTTGTGCTGTTCAAGGATGCTGACCTCCTGACCCTGGGAGAACTCGCGAACAGCATGCGTAAGAGACTCCATCCTGAGCGTCTGGTGACGTTCATCGTCGACCGTAACATCAACTACACCAACATCTGCGTGAACAAATGCCGGTTCTGCGCATTTTACCGGGAAGCGGACAGCCCTGAGGCTTACCTCCTCACCAAGGACGAAATATTCAGAAAGATCGAGGAGACGCTCGATCAGGGCGGGACACAGATCCTCATGCAGGGCGGTGTTCACCCTGACCTCGGTATAGAATATTTCGAAGATCTCTTCTCCTCCATCAAATCCCGGTTCACCATCCAGATCCATTCACTTTCACCGGCAGAAATATCATTCATAGCAAAGCTGGCTGATCTCAGCATTATGGACACGCTAAAACGCCTGAAGACATCCGGTCTGGATTCGATACCCGGCGGAGGCGCCGAGATACTCGTTGACAGGGTGCGAAAAAAGGTCAGTCCGAACAAGATCCGCTGGCGGCAGTGGGCCGAGGTCATGAAAACAGCCCATAAACTTGGCATGCCGACTACCGCGACCATGATGTTCGGAAGCCTCGAAACACAGAAAGAGATCGTCGAGCATCTCGTGAGGCTCAGGGACATCCAAGACGAGACAGCGGGCTTCACCGCATTCATCCCCTGGACCTACCAGCCGGGCAATACGGAACTCGGCGGAAGATCGGCAACAGCAGTAGAATATCTTAAGACACTGGCCCTCTCACGCATCATGCTGGATAATTTTCAAAATATACAAGCATCATGGGTAACGCAGGGCGCTAAAATAGCACAGGTGGCATTGGAGTTCGGAGCGAACGACTTTGGTAGTACAATGATCGAGGAAAATGTTGTAGCAGCGGCAGGCATTACGTTCAGAATGACGAGACAGGAAATCGTTCATCTGATTCGGGATGCAGGATATGTCGCTGCGCAGCGCGATACGAAGTATAATATCCTTAAAAGAGAAGATCTGAAATCAGAAAATGAGGGTGCGGCAAGATCGTAACAATAGAACATAATTTTATAACATAGTTCACTGATGATACAAGGAATTTGCTATCGTGATGGATGTCATAATTGGTTCAACAACGTTCAAAATGAAAAACTTTATATAAGCTCAAGACTTATCGCCCCTTTACACAAAATGTGTGGAAAACCTGTTATTAACTCTGTTAATATCTCTCTTTTAAACATGCTCTTCGCACGGAAAATGCAAATTGCACAATAAATGATCACTTAAAATGCAATGAAATTAACTAGTTATAAAATTCTGCAGTAGTTGCGTCCTCGGTGACCGTTGTGATCCTTACCAAAATCTCTTTGCCAATATGCATCTCTTTCGCACCGGAAATGTTTACCCTTATATAGTTATCGGTGAGGCCAGTATAGAGGCCTGTATTTGCATCTATCTTGTCTTCCACTACCACGTTTAACATTGACCCCTGGCATTTTTTTCTGAAATAATAATTTTTCTTCCTGCCGAGCGTTCGGAGCATTTCACTTCGTTCTTTTTTGATATGCTCAGGCACCTGCGCTCCCATGTCTGCAGCGGGTGTCCCTGGGCGACGAGAGTAAGAAAAAACATGCAAATGGGTCAGGGGGGATTTTTCCACCAGGTCTATGGTATTCTGAAACTCTTCGTCCCCTTCCCCGGGATAGCCTACGATGGTATCCGCACCGAGAGCGATAGCCGGAACTCTTTGCACGATCTGTTCAAGCAGCTCCCTGTAAAAACCGGAGGTATAATCCCGCTTCATGGAGGCGAGGATAGCATCATCTCCGCTTTGGAGCGGTATGTGCAGATGTCTGCAGAGCCCCTGTCCAAGGAGGTCAATAATCCCTTCTGATACCTCCTTTGGCTCGATCGAGCTCAGCCGCAACCGTGATCCACGCCGCTTACTCAGTAGCGCCCTGAGTAGTCCTGTGAGGTCAGCACCATACCCCAGGTCGGCTCCGTAGGTGCCGATATGGATGCCCGTAAGCACGATCTCAGGACACCCTCGCTGCACGAGACGCTCGAATTCATCGATGAGCTGTCCCGGATCTACGCTGCGGGAACTTCCCCGCGCCAGAGGAACGATACAGTATGAGCACTGGTTGTTGCAGCCATCCTGAATTTTCAAATATCCACGCGTTCTCCCGAACAAGGCTTTCGCCTGCTTGTTCCTGATTCCCGGAACAGCTTGCTCGGGCACAGATGCCGTTTTCATGATATGGTCATGGATCATGGCCTTGTCCGAGTTCCCGATGACAAGGTTTACTCCTGGTATTTTCCTGATCTCTTCAGGCCGGGTAGCAGCATAGCAACCCGTGACCACGACTTTCGCGTCCCTGCCCCGGCGCACTGCCGATCGGATCGCCTGCCTGCATTGATAATCGCTCTTTGCAGTTACTGTGCAGGTATTGACGACATAGACATCGGCCTCGGCATCAAAGGACACAATGGTATTACCCCGCGACGCAAGGTCTTGGCGCATCAGGTCTGTTTCATACTGGTTTATCTTACAACCGAGCGTCGTAAAGGCTATCCGCATATCTCACCGCTTAAGGAGTTAGCCCCGGCAGCGGTTATCCTGACCGCGACAAGGGACCCGATAAGGGAATCGGGCCCGGCGACATTCACCACCTTGTTCCCTCTGGTCCTGCCCGAAAGTTTTCCTCCCCTCTTGCTCCTGCCGTCAATGAGAACTTCCGCGTGCATGCCGGCATAGGCCTTGTTCTTTTGCATGGTGATCTTTTTTTGGAGGGAGAGCACCTTGGTAAGCCTCGCTTCCTTAATATCCTCCGGGAGGTGTTCCTGGAGTTTGAGCGCCGCTGTCCCCGGGCGTTTCGAGTATTTGAACGCAAAGATGCCATCATAGCGCACTTCTTCGAGCAGCTGGATGGTCGCTTCAAAATCCTCCGCGCTTTCTCCGGGGAATCCGACGATGATATCCGTCGTGAGCGTGATCTCCGGCACGGCGTCCCGCAGCCTTTTGACCTTGTCTAGATAGTCCGCCCGGGTGTACCGTCTGTTCATGGCATGGAGTATATTGTCCGAGCCGCTCTGAACCGGCAGATGCAGGGACTCACAGACCTTCGGCAGTTCGCGGACGGCATCGATGAGGCCATCCGACAGGTCCCGCGGGTGAGAAGTTACGAATCTGATCCGCTCGAGGGCCGGCACCTCGTTAACCATGCGCAAGAGCGCGGGAAAATCCGTGTCCTCCCCCAATCCCTTGCCGTAGGAATTCACATTCTGGCCGAGGAGCGAGACTTCCTTGTATCCCTGCCGCGCTAGCTCCTGTACTTCGTTCACAATATCTGCCGAAGGGCGCGAGCGTTCTCTTCCCCGGAGATACGGCACCACGCAGTAAGTGCAGAAGTTGTCGCAGCCGTACATAATGGAGACCCAGGCCTTCACCTTGTCGACCCGCGCCGTCGGGATGCGCTTCTTGTGGTATTCAGGGTCTCCGCAGGTATCGACAACGGGAGATTGTCGTGAGAACGCTTCATCAACCATCACGGGAAGCCTCGCGACGTCCGAGGGGCCGAATATCAGGTCGACATAGGGCGCACGCGTCAGGATGTTCTTGCCTTCCTGCTGAGCAATGCAGCCCGCGACAGCGATCTTCATGCCCGGTCTTTCAGCCTTCAACTGCTTTAGTCGTCCCAGTTCGCTGTAGAACTTCTGTTCAGCCTTTTCCCGTATGCTGCATGTGTTCAGGATGATCATATCCGCATCTGCCACGCCTGATACGGGGGCGCAACCCCGGTCTCTGAGGACGCCGGTCATGCGTTCGGAATCGTGTTCGTTCATTTGACAGCCGAAGGTGATGATATGGAATGATTTCATGGGGGTATTATAATACGCTACAGGGAGTTAGACAACAGGTATCTCTTCGAATGGGGACGTTCATTTCATTGCGGCTGGAGCACGACGCGGACAGCTTCACCTCTTTTAAGAGAAAGCGACGTGCGCGCGTTCTGTTTGAACAAGAATATCTCAAGATAGCCGGAGCTGTTGATGATGGCCCCCGGCTCTCCTGGCGCAGCATCAGCATAGAACCTTTTCAGACCTTTGACCTCCTTGCCCGCTGCCGTTATGGAAAGAGGCCTTATATTCTCGCCTTCCGGGATAAGTGACTGGATATCCGTATACTGAATATTCGTGATACAATTGCCGAACCGGTCGATATGGATGACATGACCTTCGATCCCATTCGAGGCTTTTTTCGGGACCGGGACGTTCAACTTCACGTAGTCTTCGATCTCCTCGCCGAAATTGCCCGAAGGGATTCCCTTTGTGAGCCACGCAGCCACCGGCGCAAAGATGTCCCTCCCGTGGAACGTCAGTCCCGGATTGGGGAGAAAGTAATGGCTTGCGGTGACATGATGCACTCTGAACCTCTCCGATTCCTTATAGACGAGACTGAACAGACCATTGTCCGGACCGACAAAATAGTAATTATCCGTCACGACAACGATGGGACGACGGCCGGTACCGACTCCCGGATCTACGACGGCAAGATGCACTGTGCCCTTAGGAAAATATTCATAGGCTGTTTTCAAGGTAAAAGCTGCTTCCCAGATGTCCTGCGGGTTGATCTCGTGAGACAGGTCGACGATCTGCGCCTCAGGATTGATCCTGAGGATGACCCCCTTCATGCTCGCTGCAAAAGAGTCCTTGTTCCCGAAATCACTCGTCAGCGTAATGATCGTAGACATCAATCCCCCGATACCGGCTTCATAAATATATCAGCAACAACAATTTCAGAATAATAGCAACCCTTGTGACCTTTGTCAACCCAAAGCTCAGCGAAAGGCGCAAGAATCTCAGGGTTTTAATCGTGTAAGACGATTCCAGCTTGACAAAATATCCTGGTATGATATCCTTTCGCATTATATTTTATGAACAGAGATTAAGAGGAGGAATCCGGGATGAAATCTTTCAAGATCGTAATGTTTGCAGTGCTGGTATTGTCAGTAGGTGTTGCACTGGCGTTTGCCATGCAGCATGAAGCTTCTGTGGAAAAAGGCAAGGTGTTATTCAATGATCCGAAGCTCGGTACGACA
>DATJZV010000032.1:0-9546 GCA_035498715.1 Nitrospirota bacterium | reverse complement strand
GACAGAGCCGTGGCTCGAACCCTGTCGAGAGGCCCCCCGAAGACCTGATGCGGATACCCGCTGTGTCCCAGGACAGTCGCTTATGCACAAGCCGTGCACAGGCGAGCGAGCACGAGTGGCATCCAATGCAGCGCTCCATTCTCGGTGTGGTCAGAATCCTCATGGTGTTGCCTCCTTCTATCTCTCACGCATTCCTGAAATCATTACACTCTGTCATGCCCTCGCCTTTGACTGAGCTGCCACAGCCTCCGCAGCCTTCCTCACCGCCTCCTGATCACCAAGGTAGTATCTCCGGATCGGTTTCATATCGTCCTCAACCTCGTATACCATTGGGATTGCGGTAGGGATATTCAGGTCTGCAATGTCCTTGTCGGATATCCGCTCCGCGTACTTGATCAGACCGCGAAGGGTATTACCGTGGGCAACTATAAGCACCCGCTTTCCCGAGCGTATGGTTGGCCCGATGTTCTCTTGCGCGTACGGCATGAAACGCTTGATGGTGTCCTTGAGACACTCCGTGGCAGGGAGGTCCTCGAGATGGAAGTCGGCATACTTGGGGTCATTGCGGGGATGGCGCGGGTCGTCCAGCTTGAGAGCGGGAGGAGGCACGTCAAAGCTTCGGCGCCAGAGCTTCACCTGCTCCTCGCCCATTTCCGCAGCAGCCTCGCTCTTGTTGAGCCCCTGCAGCGCGCCGTAGTGCCGCTCGTTGAGACGCCAGCTGCCGACTACTGGGATCCACATCAGGTCCATCTCCTCCAGCACGATCCAGAGGGTCTTGATCGCCCTCTTCAGAACCGAAGTGTATGCCATGTCGAAAGTGAAGCCTCCTTCGCGGAGGAGATGACCGGCGTCCTTTGCCTCCTGAATGCCTTTATCCGAGAGCGGCACATCGGTCCATCCGGTGAAACGGTTCTCCTTGTTCCAGACGCTTTCGCCATGTCTGAGTAAAACGATTTTTTTCATGGTCCACTCCTGCTGTAACGTTACCCTGTTTTTTGGCCGGTTCGTGTATCCTCATTTCTTTTATCACACTGTTTTGTCTCCTTTTCTCATCTGTTCACCTCATGGAAGCCGGCTGACCGGTTGATGCAAGGACACTGCTCCATATCCATCCCTCGGGGTCGATCTTTTTGCGTTGTGACACAGCGAGCGGTATAGGTACATGGGTGAACTGATGGTTCCAAAAACCGATGATCATGCCGGTCCTGCCTGCCATCCCAGCGTGGACCGCATTGTGCCCCAGGAGCAGGCAGAAGGCCGAGTCATGAGGGTTGGCCTTCTGACTCCTGATCATGTAACTGGGGTCTATGTATTTGAGGTTAATCTCCATGCCGGTACGCTTGAAATGCTCCTTGATACGGTCACGAAGCAGAATGCCGATATCGCCATACTTGATATTGCCGGAGGCGTCACGTTCTCCCGTTGCTTCGAAGAGCTCCTGTCCGGCGCCCTCAGCAACAACGATCACGGCATGACCCCGCTGCTCCAGCCGCTGCTTCAGGGCCGAAAAAAAACCGTCCAGCGTGAATGGTACCTCCGGTATGAGACAGAAGTTGACTTCGTTGTCCACGAGTGCCGAGAAAGCAGCGATAAAGCCGGAGTCGCGGCCCATCAGTTTGACCAGGCCTATGCCGTTACGCGCGCCGGCAGCCTCTGCGTACGCGGCAGAAGTCGCCCGTTTCGCCTCCGAGACTGCGGTCTCGAAACCAAAGGTCGTCTGGACATAGGAGATATCGTTGTCGATAGTCTTAGGGATCCCGATCACGCCGAGTTTGAATCCTCGCCGCGAGGCCTCCTCGCTGATAGCGAGAGCCCCCCGCTGCGTGCCGTCTCCTCCGATGCAGAAGAGGATGCCGATCCGCATACGCTCCAGGGTATCGACCATTACCGGGATATCCTGATTGCCGCGTGAGGAGCCAAGAATGGTGCCGCCCATCTCGTCTATCTGTGATACGACCTGAGGGGTGAGCATAATAGGCTGGTGACCGAATTTCGGCTCAAGCCCTTCGTATCCGTACGGAAAACCATAAATCATCCGGACCCCATAGTGGTGGTGGAGGCTCAGGACTACGGACCGGATCACATCGTTCAGCCCCGGGCAGAGGCCGCCGCAGGTTACAATGCCGCAGGAGAGTTTTGAGGGGTCGAAAAATATCTTCTCCCTCGGACCTGCCGCCTCAAATTTCGGCGGCTCACTGCCTGCATCGAGGTAACGCCTTATCGTGCCGAGGTCGCTGTGAAGAAGTACATGCTCCTCATCACGGGTGAAGCGGACGCCGCTCATGGGAGACGGGACCGTGCAGTCGCCGAGACGCTGTATTGTGAAATCCTTTGCTTCTTCCATAGCGCTCCTTTCTCAATGAAGACGTTCAGGCCGCGGCCGATACCATATAGCGGAGCAGATCAACCACCCGGTTTGAATACCCCCATTCATTGTCATACCAGGCGATGATCTTGAATCCGGTCTGCTCTCCCTTAAAATTGTTCCGAATGGTCGTAAGGGAGTCATAGATGGAAGAGCTTTTCGAATGAATCAGGTCTGTGGAAACGATCTCTTCATCCGTATATTCCAAAATCCCCTTCAGATAGGTCTCCGAGGCCTTCTTCATCAAAGCGTCGATCTCTTCGATGGTGCTCGTCCTCGTTGACTGGAACGTCAGGTCGATCACGGAGACATCCGGTGTGGGGACCCGAAACGCCATCCCGACAAGCTTGCCCTTCACCTCGGGAATCACCTCATGAAGGGCCTTGGCAGCGCCTGTGCTGGACGGGATAATATTCACGGCCGCTGCCCGGCCTTCCCGCCAGGTCTTTCTCGACGGCCCGTCCACTATCTTCTGCGTGGCGGTATAGGAGTGGATAGTCGTCATCCCCCCTTTTTCGATGCCGATCCCTTCTTTGAGGAGCACGTGAACGATTGGGGCAAGACCATTGGTCGTACAAGAGGCATTGGAGACGATGTGATGTTTTCCCGGATCGTATTCCCGATGATTGACGCCCATGACAAATGTCTTCGCATCCCCTTTCGCCGGCGCTGTGATGATCACTTTCCCGGCGCCAGCGTTCAAATGAAGGGCAGCCTTATCCGCCGCGGTAAACAGGCCTGTGGATTCGATCACATATTCGACGCCGAGTTCCTTCCAGGGGAGAAGATCCGGCGTTTTTGTGGCTGCCACGCATCTGATCCTGTGTCCGTCGATAACAAGAACGTCGTCTTCTGCCGCAGAAGGCCCGCCTTTCTCTGTAGACAGACTTTTCGGAAATCGGCCGTGAACAGAGTCATACTTCATCTGGTAGGCGAAATATTTCGCGTCTGTGCCGACATCCACGACAGCCGCAACGTCGATTTCGCTTCCCAGGAGGCCCTGCTCCGCCATTGCTGCCAGAACCAGCCTCCCGATCCTTCCAAATCCGTTTATCGCCACTTTTGCCGGCATATGAACCTCCTTGAATCAGATAGTTTTAAAAACTCATGCGGGCCGGTCTCAATGGCCCTTTCCAAAAAGGGTCGTCCCATGCCCCCGCAGATCGCCTGCTGCTTTCTTGACCCGCTCAGCCATCGCCTTTTCTGCAGCCTCTAGATACGTCCTTGGATCATAGGCCTTCTTGTTCCCTACCTCGCCGTCCACCCTGAGCACCCCGTCATAGTTTTTGAACATATGCTCCACAATGGGCCGGGTGAAGGCATACTGGGTATCCGTATCGATATTCATCTTGACAACGCCATAATCGACCGCCTCATGGATATCACGGAGTTCAGAACCAGATCCTCCGTGGAATACAAGGTAGAACCGGGCCTCCTCGCCGCACTGTTTGACGACAGCGTCCTGGCAGTCCCTGAGGATAGAGGGCTTCAGCTTCACGTGGCCCGGTTTGTAGACGCCGTGGACATTACCGAAGGTCGCGGCAAGAAGATACCGGCCCCCCTTGATAGCATTGAGTCGTCGGGCAACCTCGAGGGTGTCCTCGGGGGTAGTGTAGAGCTTGGCGCCTGCTTCACCACTGACTCCGTCCTCCTCTCCGCCGACGACTCCAGCCTCAATCTCAAGGATGAGATCATTCTTCTGAAAACGCTCCAGCAGCCCGGCGGCGATGTCGAGGTTCTCCTTAAGCGGCAGCGCGCTTCCGTCAAACATATGGCTGTTGAATAGGTTCGGCCTGCCCGCCGCCCTGCGTCGTTCCGTCTCCTCCACGAGCGGGATGACGAACTTATCGAGCTTGTCAGCCTGGCAGTGGTCAGTATGCAGAGCGACGTAGATCGGATACCGCTCCGCTGCCCTATGTACGTGTTCGGCGATCGAGATTGCCCCGAGGGCCATGTTCTTGACCGATGACCCCGAGGCGAAGGCTCCTCCGCCCGTCGAGACCTGGATGATGCCGTCGCTCCTGCTCTCCGCGAGCCCTTTGAGCACGGCGTTGGCGGTCGTGAGGGATGTAACGTTGATGGCAGGATAGGCATAGCGTCCCTCCCGCGCCCTTTTGAGCATCTCACAGTAGATCTTGTGATCAGCTATCGGCATAATTACCTCCTTTCAGACAAGAATATAATATTATTAACACGCACTCCTGTTTGGGTAAGTTGACCCCCTTTCATTCATCTGCTGCTTTACGTTCCTCTTTAATGGGCTTCTCAATCAGTCTCGTCCCCCGTTTGTTGGTGAGATAGGTATAGAACCATTTGAGAAAGACCACCATTCGGTCTTCGGTCTGGAGGAGCGAGAAGATGTGTACAAAGGCCCAGGCGAGTTTCGCGATGGGGCCGGTAAGTTTCAAGCGGCCTAACTCCATAGCAGCCCAATTGCGTGAGATGGTTGCAAGCATGCCTTTGTCAAGGTAGACAAACGGCGGGGAAACTGGTTTGCCAGCAACCTTCCGCGCGATGACTTCCCCTGCGTACCGCCCGCTCTGAATTGCTACCGGCGCGAGCCCGGGGAGTGCCCTGCCATTCTGCATAATCTCTGCCGCATCCCCTACGACGAAGATCGAAGGGTGACCCGGAATCGTAAGATCGGGGGCCACCTTTATCCTTCCGAGGCGATCAGTCCCGACGCCGAGCCACTTCCCGACAGTTGTCGCTCTGACCCCGGCTGACCATATGATGTTACGAGACCTGATCCGCTCCCCTCCGACCGTTAAGCCTTCCGCGTCTATCTGTTGCACAGCGTGTCCCAGACGGACTTCCACCCCCAACTGATCGAGTTTGATCCGAGCTTTTTCAGAGAGTTCGGGAGAGAACATCGGGAGGACCCGCGGACCTGCCTCCACAAGGACGATGCGAGCCATTTCAGGTGAGAACCGTCTGAAATCGGATTTCATCGTATACCTGAACATTTCTGCAAGGTTACCTGCAAGCTCACACCCCGTTGGGCCTGCGCCGACAAGCACGAATGTGGTCAGCTCCTGGTGGCTTTGAGGATCTTCAAGCCGCTCCGCATCTTCAAATGCCTTGAGGATCATCGACCTTAGCTTTACGCCTTCGGACAGAGTCTTCATCCCGGGCGCATGAGTTGCCCACTCTTCGTGGCCGAAATAGCTTACTTCGACGCCGGTCGCCAGTATCAGGTAATCATAGACTAAAGGACGAGGCCAGTTGGTCACGTGCACAGACTTGCTGCTTTTGTCTATCCCTGTAAGCTCAGCCATGGCAACGACGATATTCTTCTGGTTTCGGAATTCTGCACGGATCGGGAAGGCAATGTCTCCGCCGTCGAGCACTGCCCCTGCAACCTCATAAAGCAAAGGCTGAAAGAGAGAATGGTTGACTTTATCAATAAGGAGCACCTTCACAGGAGACTTCCTCAGAGCTTTTGCAGCCGCAATCCCGGCAAAACCACCTCCTACAATAATCACGCTCGGCAACGATTGAGCAGCATATCCTGTCCCCCGGCTCATGAGTCTTCAGCCTCATGCACGGTCGCTGCCTCCCTCCCGTCAACGTTGGAAATGCCTTCCCGCAAGAGGCTTTCCGGCGAGAGGCTATAGGCCTCCAATACCTTCTTTTCCGGGTTATGATCGGGTTCGCATTCGCTCAGCAACATTCCCACTCCTTTTCAATCAGGATTTTCAGGCCCTGGAGACCATGTGTCTGAGGAGGTCGGCCACCCGATTCGAATACCCCCATTCATTGTCATACCAGGCGATGATCTTAAACGCGTTCTTTTCGTACTTGAAATTGTTCCGTATCGTGGCGAGAGAGTCATAGATCGAAGAGCTGCTGGAATGAATGAAGTCGGTGGAGACAACTTCTTCTTCGGTGTATTCGAGAATACCTTTCAGACACGTCTCGGAGGCCTGCTTCATCAGGGGATCGATCTCCTCGATACCTTTGACGTAGTAGGTGACTTCGCCCCGCGGCTGCTGGCGGGCCACCAGGCTGGCCAAACCAAGCATTAAGGGGAAAAGAATCAGAAAGACCATAATGTTAAACGGCTGCATTTTACCACCTCACATGATCTGTTTCAAAAGAACAGGCTTACTATTCTCCATAATTCTCCATCCCAGCTACAAGTATCACTACTGACCTCGGCTTCACCAGATAAACATTTTCACGGACCGCTTCTGCCTCTTCCCAGTGGCAGATGTCATCCGGTGATTCCCGGGACGTATCGATCCAGCGCATCCAGCCGCCTGAACGTTTCGGGACGGAAGGGACCTCGAATTCCAGCCCTTCCCAGTATGCATTCACCATTATATGGATCATGAACCTGCCCCCTATGCTTCTCACGGTCAAGGCGATGGAATGAGAGTCTGCGCCCCAATCAGGCTGGTTGAGTTTCACTCCATGCCAGGCTATTTGAGCCTTTTGGAGGATCTGGTTCAGAGTCAGTCCGGGATCTTCACGGGAAACGTCCGACCGCAGGCGGGCCGTAATGAGACGCTTCACAAACCTGTGCAGGCCGGTATGATTCTCGACAAGGGACCAGTCGAACCAGCCGATTTCGTTGTCCTGGCAATAAGCATTATTATTCCCCCACTGCGTCCTCCTCGCTTCGTCACCCATGAGAATCATCGGCGCTCCCGCTGCGAGCAGGGTAACGGCGAAGAAGTTCTTCACTTGACGGTTTCTGAGACCCTCGATCAGCGGGTCGGCCGTCGGGCCTTCGACTCCGCAGTTCCAGCTCAGGTTCTCATCGCTGCCGTCACAGTTCTCCTCGCCATTTGCCTCGTTGTGCTTGCCGTTGTACGAGACGAGGTCGTTCAGGGTGAACCCATCATGACAGGTGATGAAGTTGATACTCTGCTCAGGCTCTCTCTCCTTATGTCCATAGATGTCGGGGCTGCCCAGCAAACGGGATGCGAATTTTGAAACAGTGTCCCTGTCTCCCTTGATAAAGCTCCGCACATCGTCCCTGAATCTTCCGTTCCATTCCTTCCAGCTGTCGCCGATGAAGCTGCCGACCTGATAGAGCCCGGCCGCGTCCCAAGCCTCGGCAATGAGCTTGATACCTGCCAGTGAAGGATCGGTCTCAATGTCCCATAGGACGGGGGGGTTCGCAAGTGGCCTGCCCTGTTCGTCGCGGGTAAGGATCGAGGCGAGGTCGAAACGGAAGCCGTCCACATGCATCTCCCGAACCCAGTAGTGAAGGCTGTCGATGATCATGCGGCGCACAAAAGGGTTGCTCGCATCGAGCGTATTGCCACATCCCGTATAGTTGCGATAGTACCGCTTGTCGGGTTCCAGCAGGTAGTAGGCCTTATTTTCGAAACCACGGAAAGACAGCGTCGGCCCCTCATGATCGCCTTCGGCAGTGTGGTTATAGACCACATCGAGTATCACCTCGATGCTTGACCTGTGAAGCGCCTTTACCATGTCGCGGAACTCATCGACTGGTCCGAGAGGGTCTTTCCGCGAACTGAAGGCAGGGTGGGGTGCAAAGAACGATACCGGCGCATATCCCCAATAGTTCCTGAACCCGGACGGAGCATCCTGTTCGTCGAAATGATAGACCGGCAACAGCTCAACCGCGGTAACGCCGAGGTCCTTCAGGTAGGGAATCTTTTCGATCAGGCCCGCATAGGTGCCCCGTTTCTCGGCCGGGACGCCCGAATTCGGATTTGCGGTAAAGCCCCGGACGTGCATTTCATAAATAATCGTGCGCACAAAGGGATGCCCGGGATGCAGATCACCCTCCCAGTCATAGGAACCGGGATCTGCCACTACGCTCTTCATCGCAGCACCGCAATTGTCGCCGGAACGGTTCGCCAGTGTCCGGCTATATTTTTCGGGAACGACAACCGCTTTGCTGTATGGATCAAGCAGTACCTTCCCCGGGTCGAATCGCATGCCGCGATCGGGGTCGTTGGGGCCGTTGACACGATATCCGTAGACCTGTCCCGGACCGATATCAGGGACAAAGACATGCCAATAATGGTATGTCCTGTTCTCCCTCGGATTAAGCGGGATCGTACGCACAGATATGGGATCTCCCGCATCTTCAAAAAGCAGCAGTTCCACTGCTTCGGCGTTCTTGGAGAAGACGCTGAAGTTCACACCGTTGTCCCGCACTTCAGCCCCTAGAGGAAAACTGTTCCCCCGCATTTTATCAATCATGGCATCCCTTGGGTAATTGTTCCCTGACCATTGACTCATCACGCCCCTGCGCCCGGTATTATCTTCCAGATATGTTCGCAGTATTCCCTTATCGATCTGTCCGACGAAAACTTCCCCATGCGGGCAACATTCAGGACCGACATGCGCACCCAGTTGTCCCGGTTGCGGTATGCCGCACTCACTCGCTCCTGGCAGTCGACATAGGACTGATAGTCTGCCAGGAGAAGAAAAGGATCATGGTTCATGAGGTTCTCCACCAGGGGTCGGAAGAGTTCCCTGTCACCCCAGGAGAAACATCCTGAGGCGATCTGATCGATTGCCTCCCTGAGGTTCGGGTTTGACTCGTAATAGCCACGGGGATTATACCCCCTGCCCCACAGGTCCTCGACTTCCCCTGCAGTAAGCCCGAAGAGGAAGAAGTTCTCGGGACCTACCTCTTCGCGGATCTCGACGTTTGCACCGTCAAGGGTGCCTATCGTGAGGGCCCCATTCATCGCGAATTTCATGTTGCCTGTGCCCGAGGCCTCTTTCCCCGCAGTCGATATCTGTTCGGAGAGGTCTGCGGCAGGATAGACATTATGCGCGTTCTTCACATTAAAGTCCGGGAAGAAGACAACCTTCAGCCTTCCGGCAACATCACGATCACTATTCACCACCTCGGCTACTGAATTGATCAGTTTGATGATCAGCTTTGCCATGAAGTATCCCGGCGCCGCCTTTCCTCCGAAGATGAACGTGCGGGGGATGATCTCCTGTTTTGGGTCTTTCTTGATGCGATTGTAGAGCGTGATTATATGGAGCACGTTCAGGTGCTGCCTCTTGTACTCATGGATTCGCTTCACCTGGATATCGAAGAGCGAGTCGGGATCTGCCGCGATCCCGGTCCTTTCCTTAATGACCGCAGCAAGTCTGGACTTGTTGTCACGCTTGATCTTCCCCCATTCCGCCCTGAAGCCGGGATCATCGGCAAAGGGCTCGATCCTCCTGATCTCGTC
>DATJZV010000031.1:0-8030 GCA_035498715.1 Nitrospirota bacterium | reverse complement strand
CGATCTAACTTGGTTCGGTGCACTGTTAGGCCGTTACTTTCTGTTTGACAAATAATTACTCATCCATACATTTTAAGTAGTCGCACTACAGGGGAACGAACCCTGTTTTGTTCTTTGAAACCATAAGTATGCGGTTCCGGCAAGAAGGTTGCCGGATAAAACTTCTGGCGTCAAAGAAATAACTATGACGCCGGATCATATATTTCGTTAAATCTACAGTTCGCGGTGCATATGCCCGCGGTACCCCAACGACCAACGTTGGAAACCTTAAGAACTATGATTTAGCAAAAATCTGTGGTGTCGTAATTAGCGCCTATCTGAAAAAGGTATCTCCCAAAACCAACAGATGGTTTTTGGAGTAGTGGCTGCTTGGCACAGCCTGCAGTCAACCGGTTCGCCTGGAGAAATACCAGGTCATTTGCATCAGCCCATGAACCGGGGACGCGGCAAACATCTCTGCCGCATCTGCAAACAGAATCAGTCTCGGTTCTCAGTAGATGCAGAGCCTGATTCGGGAATCCTCGGACTTCAGGCCCGGGAGGATGTCAAAAGGAATCCTTCGCCAACCCTCTCCCCCAAAGGGGGAAAAGGGAAGAAAATCAAAATCAGTGTCCTACGAGAAAGCGATCATTTGAATGCAACAGCCGCGTGGATCTCTGCTGTTTCGAATGCGATCAGGTTAGCCTTGACGAGCGGGTCCTGGTTGACCACCCTGTCAGCTTCTTCCCTGGTCTCAGCCTTGACGATGATCATGCCACCGTGGTCGCCCCACTTGCCGGCCTGTACAAGCACACCAGCCGCAAGCTGTTTTTTCGCCCATTCCCGGTGCAAGGGGATTGTCTTGTTGATCAGCGCCGAATCAGCTCCCGGTTTGAACTTATTGATCGACATGAAGTACATTCTTGCATCCCACTTTGTGATCAACGCTGAGAATTATTTGATTGGAAGGTTTCTTGGCGATACGCGGCTTAATATCAGATTCAGCCACTGAGGAGACGGTTTCATGTATGCTCTCCCAATGCAGCGAGCATAGTACAACTCTTTAAAAAAAGCAAGGACTTCGGGGGTAATTTGGAGCGATATAGACTGCAGTTGCTGGTCAAGAGACAGGCAGGTTTATCGATTGTTTTCAAAAAAGCATCTGTCCACTTACTTTTGTCATTATGCTCTTTACTATTTTGGAGTAATGCTTACCGGCTCTATATGCATCCCTTCTGAGATTCCGAAGCCGGGGTTAAGGATCACCAACTCTCCCTCGGAAAGCCCTGAGGTCAATCTTACCATCTTCCCGTCGCTGTCGGCGATAGACACTGTGCGGAAACTCGCCTTGTTGTCGTCTGAAACAACGGCGACAAGAGCGGTTTCATTTTTGGAAAGAAGGGCATCCGCCGGAATTTCCACAAGCGGTGTTGTCCTTAGCGCAAGGGAAACCTGCACGAAACTCCCTGCGAGTATCAGTCCCTGTTTATTATCAAGATCCAGCTCAGTCAAAAGGGTGCGGGTCTTCGGATCGAGTTCGCCGCTAACCCTCGATACAACAGCGGGAAGCCTGACCTCGGGACGCGCGCTATCATAGATCTCGGCGCTGTCTCCCAAACGAACAAACGAGGCGTCCCGCTGGTCCAGATACACGTAGACCCTCAGCTTGTTGGTTTGCGAAAGGGCAACCAGAGGCAATGCTGTCGTTTGCGCGTTTACAGCGCTCTGCACAAGCGCGCCCGGATCAGCGAAGCGGGCGGTCACCGTTGAATCGAAAGGCGCCCTCAGAATTTCGTAGTCTTTCTGGGTCCTGAGCGCCTCTGCGTTTGCCTCCGCCACCTTTGCGTCGGCTTCTGCATGATCGGCATCCTGCAGAGAAATATACTTTTTCTCGACAAGAGTCTTTGCGCGTTCGGCATCCTTACGCTTGTTCTGTGCGTCCACAATCGCTGCTTCATACTGCTTGTCGAGCTCAGGCGACTCAATCACCGCAAGCAACTGTCCCGCTCTAACGTGGTCGCCTTTATCGACCCTTATCTCCTTCAGGTAGCCGCTCACTTTGGCAAAGAGTGTCACAGCGGCAAAAGGCCTTGCTTCGCCTACCAGCGTGACAGTACGAATTCCCTGAGAACGCGTGGCAGGGACAACGCGCACCCTCTGACCTGACCCGGATGCGGCGGATCTTTCACGGGTCTCGCGTACGAGATAGTGCTTCCGATTTTCAATCAGAATCCCGGAAATCACCAGTGCCGCAATGATGAGAATGACGCCAATGAGAAAAAGGACGAAACCCCGTTTAGCATGTTGTCGCTCGTTATCCATTCTGTTTTCCATGAGCCGAGGACCCACTCAGCTCAGCCTCAAACCTCTCATCAAGAAGATGTTTTGAAGGAACTTTCTTTCTCAGCAGCGAATAGATGACAGGCACAAGAAAGAGTGTGACAAACGTTGCAACAATGAGTCCCCCGATCACTGCGCGGCCCAGCGGAGCATTTTGCTCCCCCCCTTCTCCCATGGCAAGGGCCATAGGCAGCATCCCGAGAATCATGGCCAATGCGGTCATTATGACCGGACGTAGCCGGGTTTTCCCGGCCTCGATCGCAGCCATCTCAGGAGAAAGTCCCTTTTCCACTCTTATGTCATTGGCAAAGCTGACGAGGAGGATTGAGTTGGCCGTCGCGATACCCACCGCCATGATAGAGCCCATGAGCGATTCCACGTTGATCGTAGTGCCGGTGAGAGCGAGCATCCAGAGTATGCCCGCGAGCGCTCCGGGTACCGCCATCATGATGATGAAGGGATCGATCCATGATTGAAAAAGTACCACCATAAGAAAATACACGAGGAGCGTCGCCAGGACCAGCCCGAGCGCGAGGCTGCGGAAGGATTGGGTCATTACCTCATTCTGTCCCCGAAGAGTGATATGGGTCCCGGGCGGGAGGGGCTTCAAGGAGTCAATCTTCCTCTGTATATCGTTCGCGACGGAGCCAAGGTCTCTGCCCTCCAGGTCACCATCCACGTCGAGAACCCGCTGCACCGTATAATGGCTGATGTTTTCAGGGCTCACGGAGTGAGATATCCTTGCGAGGTCCGCGAGTGTTTGGGCCGGCGCCTCAGGGACTTCGGACGGAGGCAGGGAAGTCGAGGGCTGAAGGAGCGCGCTTGCCCCGGGCGGAGTGACCGGCATCAACCGGAGATTTTCAAGAGACTTTATGCGGTCAGGCGGAATTTGCACAGCGACCGTATAGTTGACATTATTAAGCGGGTTAAGGAAAAAAGAAGGCGCGATGAGAATGCTTGAAGAAAGCGCTATCAGGGCGTTATTAGCCACATCCCGCTCGCTGACCCCGAGCCTCGCAGCGCGCGTCCTGTCTACATCCACCTGAAGGGTGGGGTAATCTAGCACTTGGTTTATGTGCACATCCGCTGTTCCGGGGATCTCCCTCATGGCGTCACGCATCTTCAGGGCGAGGTCGTAGGAGCGGCTGAAGTCCATGCCTTCGACCTGTACATCGAGAGGAGATGTGAGTCCGAAGTTGAGGACCTGGGTAACGATGTCGGCGGGCTGAAAATAGAATCGGGAGCCCGCAAAGGAGCGCGGCAGCAGTTCCCGCATCTTCCGTCTGTATGTCGAGGTGGGGTGATGCCCCTTTTTAAGGGCGATGAGGATCTCAGCGTCCATCCCCCCGATGTTTTCGGTCTGGACAAAGGCTAGGTTATAAAAGATCGGAACGCCGATCATATCGTTGATTGACTCTATCTCTCGGGCAGGGATTATCTCCCTGATACGTCTCTCCACCTCATTGACCATCTTCTCGGTCTCTTCGACGCGGGTGCCGGAGGGCCCACGGAAATGGAGCTTCATCATTCCGGCATCAACCGGGGGAAAGAAGTCTGTCCCGATGTTGAATACGAGACCGATGCTGATTACGCCCAGGGCAGAGGCAACAACAAGAGAAAAGGACCGGTGCTGCATGATTGTTTCGATGGCGCGGCCGTACGCCTCCTGAAGTTGCGTATACGACCGCACTCTCAATTGGTCCAGATACCGGGTCGCCCGTCCAAAAGGCCCCGGCGGGTTAACTTCTTCTCCGGCGTCCTTGCGACGCACATCCTTCAAGAGCATGCGCGAGAGCACCGGAACCAAGGTCCTGGAAAGGATATAAGAGGCGAGCATTGCGGTGACGACTGCGAGAGCCAGGGGACTAAAGAGATATTTCGCTGCGCCGTAAAGGAGAACCACCGGGAAGAAAACAACGCAGATGGATAGCGTCGATACGATCGCAGGCACCGCTATCTGGCTCGAACCGTCAAGGACGGCAACTGTGAGTGGTTTTCCGAGGGACTGATTTCTGTGGATGTTCTCCACGGCGACGGTGGCATCATCGACAAGCATCCCTATCGCGAGCGCGAGGCCACCGAGGGTCATTATATTGATGCTCTGGCCTGTCAGGTTCAGGCAGATGATTGCAGCGAAGATTGAAAGAGGAATTGATGTGGATACCACGACCATGCTTCGCCAGCTTCCGAGAAAGATCAGGATCATGACCGATACAAGGATTGAGGCCAGTACCGCTTCCCGCACCACTCCCACGATTGCGCTCCGCACAAAAACCGATTGATCGAAATCAATCTTGAGTTCGAGCCCTTCAGGCGCCACCTCCCTTATGGAGGGAAGGGCTTCACGGGTGGCATCAACCACGGCAAGCGTGGAGGCATCTGCGTGCTTGAGTATCGCGAGGTACGTGGCCCGTCTGCCGTTGACCCTTACGATGTTCGTCTGCGGGGCGAAACTGTCGGAGACCCGGGCCACGTCTCCGATATATACGGGAGCGTTGCCCACGACCTTGATCGGTATGTTTTTGAACTGATCAAGAATGCGGGGGCTTGTATTGACCAGGACGTTATATTCCGTCCCTCCCATGCGAGCAGTGCCTGCGGGGATGATGATGTTCGACGATTGAAGGGCAGCTACCACATCGGCGGGAGAGAGTCCCCTTGATGCCAGGGCGCCTGGATCAACATCAATCATGATCTGACGGTTTTTCCCTCCGAAGGGCGCTGGAGTGGCGAGGCCGGGTATTGTGAACAGCCTAACCCGGATGAAATTGAGACCATAGTCGAATATTTTCTCTTCAGGAAGAGTATTGCTTGAGACAGTCAGTTGCGCCACAGGAACATTGGAGGCGTTGAACTGGACGATAGTCGGAGGCTGCATGCCGGGCGGAGCGATCCTGAGAATCGTATTTGAGACCGAGGCAATCTGAGATATTGCTGCGCCGATTTCGCTTCCCGGCTGGAAATAGACCTTGAGAAGGCCCACGCCGGGGATTGATTGTGATTCGATGCGCTGAATTCCGTTGACCGTCGTGGAGTATGCCCTCTCGCTGATCAACACCACGCGACGTTCCATGTCCTCCGGTGAAAGACCGGGGTAATTCCAGACAACGACAACGACGGGAATATCGATAGCTGGAAAGATATCCACGATCATTCTCGTCAGCGACAGCGTCCCCAATACGAGGAGAAGAAGCGCCATTACCGCAATTGTATACGGACGCCTGAGGGCTAAGCGCACTATCCACATGTTGAAATGTCCTTATGAGTAAATCATAGCAGTTTCCGATACGCTGTCAAGGATGCCGGGATTTGCGCTGAGTGACAATCACTTACGTGATTTGCACTTTTCAGGAAGGTATGGTTTAAGATAGTGACGGCAACCATGATATCATGAGTAGAAAAACCCAGATTGCGCAATTGCTACTTATCGGTGCAAAGGCTTTGGTTCCGGCTTGTCCGGATCAAAAATGTTCTAAAAGCAGTTCGGCGATTTGAGTTCGGAGTATTTCAAATGCGGATTTTCAGGATTGGGGAATGCGACATGGAAAAACAGAGAGGATGACTGCAAGACGACGAGCAGACCTGCTTTTGTCTTCACCCTTCAACGTGTGTTCCTGGAACAAGCCCTCGAAATTTATGGGTATCTGCCTTGCAGGGACACATCCGAAGGCGAACGCGTACTGTCTGAGGCTGAAAGCCGAATTCGCGCGGTCGAGCGGGCTAAGCTTTAGGAGGGTCATAATGTCATTCAGTTCGTGAAAATGACACCTAAAAAAAAGACTATGACGAGGTTCCTATGACCTTCTCCTTTCGCCGCCAAACAACTCCACAACCTTCTTTACTAAAGCAGGCAGGGATGGGTCCCGTGCTCCCATGATAAGAACGCAGTCTCCCGATCTCACAGTGGCTTTTAGTTTGGACAGCAACTCATCCCGACCGCTGAGCGCTTGTGCACTGAATGCTACGGAACCGAGGCCTTGTATGATATCTTCCGAGGAAATATTTTTTTGTGCCGTGCCTCCGGCATAATAGATCGGCAGGAGAAAGAGCGAATCGTTCTGTCGGAAGGCGGTTCGAAAGGTTGCAATATATTCATCCTTTAAGAACCGAGTCGGACCAAACCCGTGCGGCTGGTATATGGCAAGAATGCGCTTAGAAAGACCCTGCGCGGCGCGCATTGCAGCGATTATCTTTGCTGGATTATGGGCAAAGTCATCGACCACATGTACGTTCTGACTTGTTGTGGTCACAAAAAAACGCCGGGCAACACCCTCATAATTTTTTACCGCATCAGCGAGCGCTGTCTGCTCGCATCCGAAATGCTCACACACGCACAGCGCCGCGCACAGGTTTTCAAGATTGTGATTGCCCGGAAGCGGCAAATGATATTCAACGCCGCTCTTAAAAAGCTTGACTGAGGTCGGCAGGAGCTCTTCACGGTCTGCTCGCCACGAGCCCGCACCATTTCGACCGAAACGCACTGTTGCAGGAAGGGAGGCAAGGATCGGATCGTCTGCATTGGAAGCAGTCCAGGGAGTCTGCGACGACAGCGTTTCGAAGAGTTGTTTTAACTCATCAATAGTTTTGTGGTCCTTGGAAATGTTCAGGAAGATCGCGACCTCCGGACGGTATTTGACCAGCGTCCCATCGCTTTCGTCCGCCTCCACTACCAGGAGATCGGATCCCCCGCCCCAGGCATTCCCGATAAGCTCCTGTTTTTCGAGTCTGCGCAGGCCCGCGCCGCTTATGAGCGATGGCGATCTCCCGCATGCGGTGAGGAATTCGAATATCATCGCGGTCACCGTCGACTTGCCACTTGTGCCGGCGACTGCAATCGTCTTTTTTGTAGCGATGATCGCGGCAAGCAAATCGGAGCGATGGATGATGGGAATACCGCGGCTACGCGCGGCAGCGATGTCGGGATTTGATTCCTCAATTGCCGTTGAGACGCAGACGACATCCGTGCCCGCACCTACACCCGAACCGTCCTGACGAACGACAGCGCACCCGAGTCCTTCGAGCGACTGTCGGATGGAGGCCGTATCCTCGCTTGCGTGGAAACGATCGGAACCCGAGACCGTGAGCCCCTGAAAGCGCAGGTATTGCGCGAGCGCGCTCATGCCGCTACCGAACATACCGGTAAAATGGACGCTACGACACTTTGTTCCGCCGATGACAATGGCTGGAGGATCGATGTAGACGAGCGTGCCTTCCTTGACGATCTCAAATAAGCGAATGATGTCGAGATTACGCAGGCACACGCATCCGTGGGACAGGGGAGTGCCGATGAGCTCCTCTCGACTGGTGCCGTGGATATAGATGTAGCGCTCATAGGAATCCACCCCCGCGCCCTTATTGACCCCCTCCTCAAGTCCTTCGAGCCGTAGAATGCGGGTCAGGATCAGATTATCCTCGGTCGAACGTCGATCCCAGTCGATGCCCGTATCTATGCGGTCTTTGAAAATGCGACCCGCAGGCGCGCCGGCTCCGAATTTCTCCTTAATCCGATGAATACCGAGTGGCGTTTTGAGTGAGTTCTCTCGCATGCCAGTGCCAAAACGGGAGCTCGATGCATCGTATCGCTCGATGATGGTGTCATTCACGCAGACGAGGAGCGTTTGTGTCTCGATGGACACAACAAGAAAAATCTTACGTGGGTCAATTAAAAACGGACCTAGTTTTTCGTAAATATTTCTTAATCGAACTGTTTC
>DATJZV010000030.1:0-4861 GCA_035498715.1 Nitrospirota bacterium | reverse complement strand
TCCACTTCGTCCAGGAGCCGGCGCTTCTTGCCCTGTATGGTGACCTCCGTCCTTCTCAGCTCTTCCAGTACCCCGTAGGAAAAGGCCGCTGCGCGGGTCCCGCCGCCAGAAAACGTAAGATAGAGGAACAGCTCATCAGAGTTGCCGGGGGCGCCCATGAAAGTTTCCCGATAGCCACTCCCCGGATCATACTGACTCAGGGGTTGGTTAACAGGGTAGTGGGCGCATCCGGTCATAACGAGCATTATCAAGAACAGAGCTGATATAATGCTTTGGGTGCGGCTACCTACGCGTCTCATGCGAAAAGTTTAGCAATTCCCTGGACGAATTACTAGGATTTTCTTGCTGCCTACGTGTTCTTTCTCAGATGCGGAGTACGTGTAATACTTAACAAAGCTATTGACAAGCCACGTGCTTTAACGCTGAGGTCCTGCTCGTGCCAGCGTGCCATCGAGAATGGACAACCGTTGACCACTGCTACCGCTGGAATGTTTCAGGTTTACTTGCCGAGATATGAGAGGGCACTCAGCCATGGAGCACTGGAAAGCTCGATGAACCCCCCGAATGGTTGGTCCAGCTCTAGAATCAAAAGAAGTGCACTCGAAGCTGACAACGCGCCGACCAACAGGACAGTAATTAGCGTTGCATTGCGAGCGCAGAACAGGCCAAAGCTCAAAAAGATAATAGTGAGCCAGCAAATCAACAACACCGTGAATGGCAACGGGATTGAGCTATGACTAGCCTGCTGGATAACAAGCCACCGTGCTGACGCAATTTCACTTCCGATCTGGATGGATCGAGCCTGAAGCAGGCGTTGGTCGTCGTTCCGAGGAGTCAGTAGCCGAAGTTTCTCCTGAAGATCTTCGAAGCCGGTATCTAACTTGCCCAACTTCTCGATAGCCGTTGTGTCGTTCCCTTCCGGCCAGATCCGCCTGAATGCGGTAGTGGCAGCGCGGCGCAGAATGTCGCGGGCTTCCCTCGCCTCTGGTCCGTAGTGGGCCAAGTTTCGGTCAAGCAGGACTATATTCGAACTAATCTGCCTGAGCTCGCTGTTCATCGTGTCAAATGTACCCTTTGCCGAGGCGATCAGCAGACCGAGGACAAGAGCGGCCATCGTTGCCAGCATAGCGTTCACCTGCTTTATCACATCCTTTGAATCAGCGCTCAGATGATGTCCAGGCAGGAGATTGCGAATAAAATTGCCGAGGAGAGCGCCACTGAGGACGCAGGTAAAAGCGATCAAAGAAATTGTAATTGGGCTCATGATTCACCTCCGCTTATTTATGATTGCTACAATTATATCATTACATAAGAACGATTATCTAAAAGCAGGGTGCTTCGTGTATTCGGAAAAAGTGTATTTTTGCTTCGATTGTAGATTAACCAAATCGCGTAAATCCTTATTGTTTCTGATTGTAAATAGAATTGAGTTGTGTCAGAATTTACGTATTCTATGAGACGGTTTTTTAGCAATTTTGTTATCTTCCTCTTCGCCCTGCTATTCGTATTGGGAGTGGTCGGCCCATCCGTGGCAGCTAAAGAAACCAAACGGGTCCTCATTCTCTACAGTCAGGAGAAGTGGCTGCCGGTCCATGAACTGACCGAGCAGGGTCTTCGCGAGGTCTTCAGGGAGTCCTCATCTTTTGATATCCAACTCTATGTCGAGTACCTGGACGCAGGCCGGTTCCCCGGTCCCCGCCATGCTTCTGCAGTGGCTGATTACCTGCGGCGCAAGTACGACGGAACAGAAATCAATGCCATCATCAGTATCTACGCGCAGGCCGTGGACTTCCTGCTGGCCAATAGGCGCACACTCTTCCCCGGGGTACCGATCATAGCCGCTGAAGTTTTTCGGGGCTATGCAGAGAACCTCGAACATCTCCCGGCGTGCCGCTTTGTAACCGGTACCATTATGGGAGACAATGTCACCGGCGTGCTGGATGCTGCCCTTCGCATGAGGCCCACCACAAAGTGCCTCGCACTGGTGAATCGGGCAGAAGATGCTCTTCCACGCGACGTCTACTTCATTTTCTCTTGCATCTGCTTGACAGCCTTGACTGCCCCGTTCACCTTATTGAAGTCATACCACGTTTCATCCTCGACCGGGAGTTTGAGGTCGCTTCCGTACACGCGCCATCCGTCGTGGTAGTTCGCCACGTCCTGGTAGCCGAGCGCCCGCAGGACGAGATAGGTGTAAGAGGCCCGCTGCCCCGTCTGGCAATGCGTGATCACCCGCGCGTTCTTCGGTATGTCCTTGTACATGCTTTGCAACTGGTCGAGCGGCAGCATCCTGAAGGTCGCCGGGTCGAAGTTCTTTGCAAAATCGATGTTGATGGCCCTCGGCATATGACCGCCCCTGAGCGCCCGCACGTCCGTGCCGTTGTACTCGTTTGCGGATCTGACGTCGATGATGATCGATCTCTTTTCTTTGCCTTCAGTGATCCGGACCATCTCGTCCGTCTTCGCCCCTCTTTTTGCACCGGATGCAGCCTTGAACGTAGCCGGTTTGACCACCGGTGCAGCCTGATCGAACGTGCCGCCATCATCCTTCCATCCGTCCGCGCCGCCGTCGTAGAACTGGACCGTGCATTTCAGGAAATTGCTGTTGCAGCCGAAGGCCTCCAACACCCAGAACATGACCGTGTTCCAGTGCACATTCGCAGGGTCACCGTAGATGATAACGTGGCTGTCATTGCCTATCCCCATCTCGCCGAGCATTTTCTCCATCCGCGGTATCACCGTGGCCTGTCGTTTCGTGTCCTCGGCGAACATCTTTGATACCCAGGCCGGCAGGCCGACCGCGCCGGGTATATGCCCTCGGCTGTATTCCTCGGCAAAGCGTACATCGACCAGAACCCACCCGGGCTTGCCGAGCTTATCCTTCACAAAGTTCGAGTCGACGATCAGATCAGCGCCGGCCGCGTAAGCTTGACCGCAGAGAAACACAACGATCGCTGCAAGCACAACAAGGAATCTCTTCATGCGTAGGTTGTTCATGTTGTCCTCCTTATGCCTTCCAAAATATAGCCCCGATGAAGGGGGCAACCTCATACGTTCCCTGGAGACACCTGGAACAGGTGGCATCTCCACGGCCCCAGATCGTCTCCTTCCTTATAGATATTTCCATCTTTGTCTAAAACTTGCTAAACAAATTACCATATGGAAACGCAACTGTCAAATGATCATTGCTTCATTGCAAATAGAATTGAGTTGTGTCAGAATTTACGTATTGTATGAGACGGTTTTTTAGCAATTTTGTTATCTTCCTGGTCGCCCTGCTATTCGTATTGGGAGTGGTCGACCCATCCGTGGCAGCTAAAGAAACCAAACGGGTCCTCATTCTCTACAGCGAGGAGAAGTGGCCTTCGGTCCATGAACTGACCGAGCAGGGTCTTCGTGCGGTCTTCAGGGAGTCCTCATCTTTTGATATCCAACTCTATGTCGAGTACCTGGACGCAGGCCGGTTCCCCGGTCCCAGCCATGCTTCTGCAGTGGCTGATTACCTGCGGCGCAAGTACGACGGAACAGAAATCAATGCCATAATCCCCATCTACCCGTATGCCGCAGACTTCCTGGTGGCCAATAGTCCCACACTTTTCCCCGGGGTACCGATCATAGCCTCTGGAGTTACCAGGAGCCAGGCTGAGAAGCTGGAACATTCCCCGGCGCGTCGCTTTATGACCGGCACCATTTTGGGAGACAATATCGCCGGCGTGATGGCTGCTGCACTTCGCATGAGACCTGCCACAAAGCACGTTGCGCTGGTGGCGGGGACAGCGCCCAACGACGCCTACAGCGAGCAAGTCTTCCGTCAGGGTCTCAGGCCCTACGCGGGAACTCTCGAGCTCATCGACCTGACGAAGCTTTCGATGGAGGAAACACTGTCGCGGGTGCGGTCCCTCCCCCCGGACACCATCGTCTTATATACGTCCATCTTCAGGGACGGGACAGGGAAGAGTTTTGTGCCGCGGGAGGCGCTTTCGCTCATTGCTCGTGCGGCGAATGCGCCAGTCTTCGGCCTCTATGACGCGTTCATGGGCTATGGCATCGTCGGCGGCCGGCTGGCGAGTATCGAGCATCATGGGAGGGAAGCAGCCACACTTGCGCTTCGTATCCTTTCCGGTGAGTCTCCGGGAGCCATCCCTTTTGGTGGAGAGCAGGCATACGTTAATCTATACGACTGGCGGGAACTCAAGCACTGGGGAATTCCCGAAACAGCAGTGCCCGCGGGGGGGGTCATACTCTACCGTCAGCATTCCCTCTGGGAGGATCACCGGAGCGGCATTCTAGGAGCACTCTTTCTTATAATCTTCGAGGGCCTCCTCATTTTTGCTCTCGTGATCAATCTTCGAAGGCGCAGGAAGGCCGAACGGTCTCTGCGCGAGAGCAAAGTGCGAATGACCTTGGCAGCCAGCGCCGCAGACCTCAGCCTATGGGAGTGGGATATCGTGAGGGACGATATTTGGACTACCGAGAAAGGCCGGGAGCGCGCAGGGGTCGACCCATCCGAACGTATCAATTTCGCCCGCTACCTCCAAACGCTTCATCCCGACGACCGTGAATCAACTCAGCGGGCGGTGAGGTATGCGCTGGAGGTCGGGGGGGAATTCATAGCAGAATATCGTGTGATGGCCCCGGACGGCGTAGCACGCTGGGTTTCGGCTCGTGGACAAGTCGAGCGTGACGCCCATGGCAAGCCGCTCCGGATGCGCGGAGTTTCGGTTGACGTCACTGAACGCAAGAGATCGGAAGAAAGCGTCCGTAACGCGCAGGAAATGATGGCGGCGGTGTTCAACAGCGTCCCGGGTTTGCTCTATCTTTATACTGAAGACGGGCGGCTGATCCAATGGAATAGGCAACA
>DATJZV010000029.1:0-9815 GCA_035498715.1 Nitrospirota bacterium | reverse complement strand
GACAGCCGGATACCCGTACAGGCATCAATCGCTGCGGCAAAGGATCCGAGCAACAGCAACGAACCCGCCAATGCGCTCAGAAATTGTCTGGCTTGCATCGTATATTCTCCTTTTCTCAAAGCACGTTTGGTCAAATCTTCTCGGCAAATCGCTCCGGATCATTCACGGGCAGGTACAATGTAAACGACGTTGTGCAGAACTGGATCCGGAATCGTTCCTGAACCGGATTCCCGCGTTTGCGTGATTGACAAATCGAAATTACCTGTCGCGGGTATAATAACTATCAATTTGCATGCCTGCAGAGGGGAAAACATCAAAAAAACGCAATTGGCTGTTTCGCAGCAGTGACAGGAAGACAGTGAAGAAGTGTTAAGTGTTATGTGTTAAGTGAGAGAGAGACAGAGACAGTGACCGGTGGAAAGAAGGAATCCGTTGACGAGTTGATAAGGCGATATTCCTAATCAACCCATTACCCAGTTAACCAGTTACTGCAGCGAAGCTGCTATGGGATTCAGAGGTTCACCATATTCGTTTCCACAATTTCCTGGACCACTGCCACAGTCTTTGAACCGAAGATTGAACTTTCTCGGCGGCCGCCTTTTCTGAAACAAATTCCGCCAGCAGGGCGTGGAAACGTTCGGGCTGTTCGAGTTGCGGCGCATGGCCGATCCCTTCCCAGACAACCAGTTCGGCCTGCGGCAAGTCTCCAGCCATCCGTTCAAGGGGGGCACGTCCCACGACCGTATCCTTATCCCCCCACAGAATCAGTACCGGCATGTCCAACGCAGGGAGCCTGCCCAGCACCGTCCAGCTTCCCAGCGATTGAATGATCCCCTTGAGCGTCTTGTGGGAAATTCGGGATGCGTCGCCGACAAGGGCGGCGAAGAACTCGCTCCCGTGATCCATGCCGGGGGTTATCCCGGTAAGGACGTGAGACAGGATGGCCCGATCCATTTGTGCGTTTCGGAAGAAGTTCTGCATATGGGTGTTTTCCGCGAAGTGAGGCAGGGTCAGGCCGAATAGCATGTGATCCTCCTGTGGTGAGCAGGGCATGCCATCTGCAGGCGGGGGAGACACCAGCAGCAGCTTCTGCACCTTGCGCGGGTATTGCGCGGCGAATTGCAGGGCCACGGCGGCGCCCAGGGAGTGCCCGACGAGAAAGATGTGATCCAATGCCATCGCGTTGACGAACGCATCCAGGTCCGCCGCGAACTGCTCAATGGTATAGCCGGCTTCGGGCTGCTCTGATTCGCCGAAGCCGCGCATATCTTGGGCGTAGACCGAACACCCGGCAGGCGGATTCTCGAGTACGGGAAGCCACCACCTCCAGGAGGCAATATTGCCATGCACGAGAACCACGGCGGTTTGCCCGCCGCCGGCTCTCTCGTAGTGAATAGTCACATCGGGCAGTGAAATGAACGGCATCGAATTTCACTACCACACTTCATGCCTCATGGGACAACGATTATATTTTATGCCCGTCATTTCATGACCCATGAAAGCGAGGTCGGTTTCATCTCATACTTTGTTCGTAGAAAAAATCAGTCTTGACACCTTCAACCCCCGCCGCTAGTCTCGCCTATCCGGGGTCTCGCCCCCTTCATGCCCACAAATCATAGCTCAGCACATGAAGAATCGGGAGAGGAATGTCGTTCGACGGGCAACTCGCAAGGCGGCCGGAGCCGAAGATCCCGGCTTGCCGCTGAGATGCGGGCATGTCAATTTTCATCAGCGGATGCAGCCGGGACTGCGTGGGCGCATGTGCGGCAGGCCCGGCGGAAGCCGTTGTCCTGACTTTGCGGGGGGGGTGCATCGTATGATGCTCAAAAGGACGTTTCTGGCCGGCTTGCTTGTTTTTCTGATGCTGGGTGTTACGGCTGCGCCCGCCCAGGCGATCTACAACTGCTATGACTACGTTTTCTATAGGCTCACCGGTCTTGACGCTCACCCCCCCGACCCTGCCCAGCGATCGCCTGAGGTGAACCAGTACGGTTCGTCCTGCCTCTCAGGGGTCAACGGGGAGGAAACATCGAGTGCCTCATTCAGGACGACACGGCCGTGCAGAGTGTGAAGTTGATCATTTCCGCACGACCATAGGCCGCGGCGCGGCAGTGACCGAAAGACAGCGGCTAGTGGACAGTGGCCAGTGGACAGCGGGCAAGAAAGGGACTAGGGACCAGGGGGTAGGGACGAAGAAGCAAACAGCAGACAGCAGACAGCAGACAGCAGACAGTGAAGATGTGTCAAGTGTTATGTGTTATGCAAAGAAAGGAACAAGGGACCAGGGGGTAGGGACGGGCCGCTGCGCGGCAGTGGTCAGTGACCAGTGACCGGTGACCAGCGGGAGAGAAATAAGGGGACAGGGTTTCAGGATTCTGGAACAAAGAGCAAAGAGCCAACAGCCGACAGTGAATAAGTTTTAGATGGAAAAGAAAAGACAGGGAAGGAGAAAGGGACAACATTAATTGTCCCGACCCATACTTAACTTTACAGACACTGTCAAAACAAGTCCTCCCTTGATTATTGACTTCACCTACCTACTCATTAATGGTCGGATGATGAAAAGCTAATGATTACAGATTGATATCATCATTATTTCTTGGTGTGGAAAAGAAGGCTACTCAGTTTTTCTCTCATCCAATCTCTGATGGAAAAATCAGATTCTTAATATTGCCAATAAACTTTCTGACCCAACCTCAAAGAATCCGAGCATTTTCGATCGAGCAGGGGGCTTGACAAAATCATGCAGGCGCCCCATGGCCGCCATGCTCCGTTGGGGAAAGGATAACGATCGCCTATTTCACGATCAGATTACTCTTAACGGATTTGACCCCCTTGACGCTTTTGGTGATTTGCACCGCTTTATCAGCGGCCTTTTTAGAATCAACGGTGCCGGTCAGTTGAACGTTGCCTTTTATCGTTTCGACATGGATCTTGAATGGATTGAGAGAAGCATCCCCGGCAAGCATAGACTTTACTTTGGTCGTGATCCACGAATCGTCAACACCTTCTCCTTGGGTCTTTTCAGTCATTACTCCGGGTGCATAATCCAGGCTTGTTGCCATATTCTTGCCGTCTTTTGTCCTGTATTGAATTAAAATCTTGTCGCCGAATAACAGGTCTTTAAACTTTACGTCCTTTGCAAATTTAGCTTTCGAAACGTCGAAGGTCATTTCGCCCTGTTCGTTCTTTCCAACCACTGTCTTTGCGGCTGTGTCTGCGGAGACGACTTCACCGGCCCAACTCTTTGGTTTGTCCTTTGCTGCCATGACTGTTGTCACAAAGACTACGCTGATCATTAAGGCCATGAGGATCATCAATACTTTTTTCATACTTCTTACCTCCTTGGTTTCTTTATTCACTTCGTGATGTATTCTTCACATGGATGGTTATCCAGGCAATTCTCCACCGCGAAGTTATCCGTATCGAGCCGATGCCTCTCTATCCCAAATCGGGCAAATACTAAATTTCCGGTTAACTTCACATACCAACTATATTAAATATGCGTATATCATTCTATAATCTTTTTCTAAGTCTAGTAAATACCGTTTTCCCCTTCGATTACCGTTTGAACTCTTCTGTTCTATCGAGAACAGAAGTTGAGGAGTACAGGAAGGAGTCGAGATCGCGTTGACGGTGCTTGTTCTGGGGTTCTTTTCACAGCGCGGGATAATCAGGATGGATGATATGTTATACTGATACCGGTCGTCCCCGGACTGTCCCCAAAGGGATGCGCATCGTTAAATATGTAATGATTATGAGTGGGTAGGATTTTACCGCTAGGGTTCGACTCCCGCCGCCCCACCAGCAAATGTTTAATGATATAAAGCAGTTGCAAAGATGCAATTTTGAAAGCCAGTATTTTTGGCCGTCCCCAGACCCCTCGGAAGAGGGGTTTATTTATTCCATTGAAAATAACACTTTCCACTGTTTGCACGGAGTTTCACGTGTGGCTGACGATTTGCGATAGAAATGACAGATGCTTAGACTTTGCCTCCGTCTCTGGGTGTTCGTTCCGATTTCAAGGGTAAACTGGCTGGCAAGATGGAACCCTCCGTGGAGTCTATCCACCGTCCGCTTCTCGCACTCATTTGTACTTGCTGTGCATCCAGAAACGTGCGGGCGACAAAAGTAATGTCTTCACACAGCAGACTCTCGAATAAGGTTCTCGATTTTGGAATCCAGATTACGGGCGACAGAAAGAGCCTCCGCGCTTCCGTAGGGAGCAAGCAGACTTGCCATGCGGTCATAGGACAGGTGTACTCCGTCATGCCGCTCATCAATCAAAATGGTCACGGGCGCGTAAGAGGCGGCATCATGCACATGAACCGCCATTTGTTTCATGATGAGCGGATTCCCGACTACCAGACGCAAGATTCGGGAGCTGCCATGCCCGCGTTCCTTGCTAATGATTTCGCCGAGATTGAAACGAGCAAATTCCATCAATCCAGACGTTCCAATTGCCTTTTGCACGATTCTTTCAAGTTCGTCATAGCTCTCGGCAGATGCGACGGCATTTGCAAACGCACTCATTCCAGGATGACCAATTTGCTCCTCCAGCTTTTGCAGGACGCCCTCGAAAGGTTTCGATGATGTCACACTGAATCGTTCAATCTCCACCTTTCTAATCGCCACGTTTGCTCTCAGAAGATCGCTCATATCTGTTCTCCGAAATGCCCGCGGCCTGTGAGCACTGATCCTTATATAAATCTCACATCGCTTATGTCGATGGAGACCATCAGCATCTCCGGGATCGGCCGGCGATCAGGCCCGCGAGTATAGGCGCGACGTTTGGTAGGCAAGCGAATGCCGTTCGACACCGTGTAGTCCGAGGTCAGCTGTGCTGCAGCAAATCCGCCCGCGATATTCACATTATAGTCATGGCGGCGCAACAGCAGATCCTCACCGAAGAAGAAATCTTGAATGAGGCTGTGCGTTTCGATAGAACCGGGAAAATATGCCCGTAACACGCGCCACCTCTCGGCGCCCTCTTTCCACGGTTCGGTCTCCTCGACTTGGACGCCGTCCATCGCGAGAAGGAAGGGCGTGGTGAGATAGGTCCACAGCGCTTCGCCGTTGAAATAGGCACGATGCAGAGGGTCCCATGGCGTGCTCATCTGATGACCGGCGAACGAGTCCCTGGGTGCGTGCCGATCCGCAACCAGCTTGCCATCGAGCTTCTCGATGGCGATCCGCTCCGGCGTGAAGATAGTGCGCTGATCTGGAGCCCCGTACGGCAGGACGGACGAGCGTTCCTCGTGCAGCCAAACAGTCATACGGCGAGGGTCTGAATCCTGAAGCACACCCTTGAGCGGAAAGAAGCCGCCGCCGCTCACGATCGTGGCCTCGACCTTTTCGAATCCGGTCCAGCGATCTATGCCCCCGTGCGCCTGAAGAATTCCGCGAAGCAGTTCGTTCATCCGATGTCCGCCTCCAGACATACAGTGTCGCAAAAACGCCCCTCACTCCGATTGGTTATTTGAAGACCGGACCCAACCACGGGAGTATCAGGAATTCCTGACGGCTCACCCAATCGGGGTAGCGACTCACCATTGCATCGAACAGGTCCTGATCGCTCCGGCCGGCATCGCGTTGCTCAGAATAGAATTCGATGTACGCGCGTGATTCGTCAATCACGGTCGGCGCATTGCCTTGCGTCGGATCCTTGTGCCCGGCGATCACGGCGGTGGGGTGAAGCGCGGCCAACCGATCGAGCGCAGCGATCCATTCGCGGCGGCTTTCGGGGGTCGTTGCACCGATGAACATGTGACAATGGTTGTACACAACGTCGCCCGAGACAATAAGATTGAGGTCGGGAACGTGCAACGCCGTAGAGTTAAGGGCGTCCGTACGGCCGGTCTCTACGACGACCAGGGGAAGCCCCTCGAGATCGAATTGCGTCGAATCGAGTGGCTCAGCCAGCACGATTTCATGGCTGATCTGACCGGGAAACCATGCGCGAAAGCCGTTATCCAGTGTCTTCGGGCTTGACCTCTTTCGCATCTCTTCCACGGTGCCTGCGGTCGCTACGACCCTCACGCCGGGAAAGCGAGCGAGCAGTACCGGGAGCCCGAGGAAATGATCTCCGTGCCCGTGGGTGATGTAGATGGCAGTGAGCCGTCGATCGTGCAGCTCGATCCAGTCTGCAAGCGCCGCCGCCTCCCGAAGAGTCAGGAGTGCATCGACGAGGACGGCGTCCCGCGCCCCGAAGATCAGAGTCGCCGTTTTGGGATCCCAGGCCGGCGGATCGGAATTTGCCACGCGTGGCGGCGGTGGAGCGGTGAACGGCAATTCCGGGGCAACAAACACGCCGTATTTGAGTGGCGGTCTTTTCGTTAGCATGTCCTCTCCTTGCTTTGCTGGTAGCAGTGTTGCTTAAAGTTTGAGATCGTGACAGCTTACGTGACAATGTAAGGGTGTGGATCATCACAGCGCCGTGTCGTTTTACTTCTGACAATCCGGGATTGGAAATGAACCGTCTTTTTCTCGCTGTCCGGCGGGCCATATGCCTCTGTCTGCAGCCGGGCCAACTCGGATGATAGACGTCTCCGATACTTAGTGCGGAGCCTTGGCCGCCGCCTTCATGATAACTGCAGCCACATCCTTCGGTTTCGAGAGCATTGACACATGGCTGGCGTTCAATTCCGTGGTCGTCGCCTTCATGCGTTTCGCGAAAAAACGCTCTTCATCGGGCGCGATCGCGCCATCGAGCTTCGACACGATGTACCACGACGGCTTCGTCTTCCACGAGACGGTAGACACCTTGGCGCCAAAAGCCGAAGCGATGATCGGCCCCTGCGTGGCAGCAACCACACGCGCCTCAGCGGCCGGCAGGTCCGATGCAAAATGCTTCACGACCGCGTCGGTGGACAGGCTCATGAAGCCCTGCTTGTCCACGATCGGGGCCGCAAGTGCCGGCGGTGGCGGGTAGTTCTTGCCGATATCACCGACCACCTCTCCCGCATCCGGTGCCAGGGCCGCAACATAAACAAGGCCGGCCACTTTAGGATCCATCCCTGCTTCGGTGATAACGACGCCGCCCCAGGAATGGCCGACGAGAATAACGGGACCGGTCTGCAGGGCAAGCGCGCGGTTGGTCGCCGCAACGTCATCTGCAAGCGAGGTCAAGGGAATCTGCACCGCCGTTACGTTGTAGCCTTTGGCTTGGAGGATTTTAATTACTTTGGACCAACTTGAACCATCGGCGAAGGCACCGTGGACAAGGATGATGTTCTTAACCGGCTGGGCGGGCGCCGCCTCTGCGGAACTCGCGACAATCGAATACGCCAGGACGGCAGCTGCCGTCATGGCCAGCAGCGTGATGTAGGCGAGCAAAATGGCAAGCCGGCTCTTGACCCCTTTCGTGCTGGTGCCGGCGCTGGTACGCTTCCTGGCCACATTGGCAGCAAACTGAGTGATAACTCTCATCTGAGTTCTCCTTTTGTTGGGGTTATGGTGGTGCGCATTTCGTCCGGCATGTCCTCCGGTCCTTGGCAGCGATGCTGATTACTTCTCAATAGTTTACAAGAAGAATATTTTCGTTGACACGCATTCACTACGTCCCCGCTCACCGCTTCTGATACGGGTGAAAAATATAATCTTTCGCCTTTACGATCGTATGGCACGAGTGCCCGCAGTTGGGGACGCCGCTCCGATCGGGGCTGAACGTGTCGGACGCGTTGTCGTAGTTGAACAGGGCGTACCCCCATCCGCCGCTGTCCGGAAACCTCTTGCTATCCTTTTCGATTAAAAATACCTGTGTGAAGGTGTCGGGCACATTCACGGAAAAGGGGGCCTCCGCACTCTTTTTTGGTTTCCACTGGAGCTTCGCAATCTTTGAGCCGTCAGGGAAAGGCTTGCCGTTGCCGGGGACACCGTCCCGGTAGGCCTCGATCATTCTCGGATTGGCAACGATCACCTTGAGCACTTCTTCGGTTTGAGCGACGGAGACAACGGGCCAGTCTTCGTATCCCCTGAAATCGGAGAACGCGAGCCCATTCGGAACCCGCAAGGTATACTTGTCCTGCCCGGAAATCGCTATGCTGCCTATGACAGCAAGCAATACAACGATGAACATAATTGCCGGAAATTTTCCGCTTTTCATCTCTGGTACCTCCTTTTTTGTCGGTCACGGATTTGATTTTCATCAGATCCGCTTTCCCTTTTCGTCCTGGTCGAGAGGTCCTTCAGCCTCACAGAAAATTCATCAGTGCGTCGGCCGTTCCTTTGGGGTCTTCTTCAAGCACCCAATGTCCGGTATTTTTGAGGACAACAATCGTGGCATCAGCGGCAATAATCTTCACCTGCCTGCCCAGCAATTCTCCGTTTGCCTTCTCGCCGCCGATTGCCAGCACTGGCATCGGTAGCCTGGACTTGGAAAGTTCTGCGAAGTCCTTCGCAGCCTGAGAGAAAGAAACGAAATAGGCCCAGCCGGCGCGCATGCGTCCGGGACGCGCATAGGCTGCCGTGTAGGCCACTCGATCCGCTTCCGGAATCGAGCGCGTTTTGTCAGCAGCGAAATCGTTCCAAAAGTGCTCAAAATATGTCTGCTCACGTCCCTGCACCAATGCTTCCGGTGTGGGGCCGTTGAAGCGGAAATGCCATATGCCGGGGTTGTTATAAACGCTCTCCCATCCGGCGACCCCCGGCAGGAAGGCATCCATTACCGCCAGCTTTTCTGTTTCGGAGGGAAACTGCGCGGCATAGGCATAGGCGACCATCAGTCCGATGTCGTGTCCGACAACACGTGCTTTCCTTATCCCCAGCGAATTGGCAAGAGCGTGGATGCGAATGGCGGCGGTCCTCATGTCCAGACCATCCTTCGGAATCTCTGAATCACCGATACCGGGCAGATCGGGTGCGATCACAGTGAATTTCCGGGCAAGCAGAGGGATGATCGGCCGCCACATGCGCGACGTCTGGGTGTAACCGTGCAGCAGTATAACGACTGGACCGTGACCTCCGCTCAGATAATGCAGCTTGATGCCGTCGACCTCAACGCTTCTCGATACGACGGCCTCAGTCTCTGCGGACACTTTCGGCTGCATTAAGGCGGTCACAGAGAACACAAGGAATATGGCTAAGACGCTTAGGATCATAAGAGCGTGTTTCATATAACATCCTCCTCCTTTTCGTTCAGGTCTTTGCAACTGTGCACTCTAATTCCCAAGGTCGAAAGAAAAGAACGAGTCGATGACTTCACTTGCTGTCACAATGGCACTGGCGTAGTTTGGCATATTGATGTCGAGGGCAGCATGCATCTCTTCATCCGAGTAATCCGCGGTTGCGTCTTTCACCACCGTGACATCGTAGCCAAGCTCAGCGGCATAACGAACCGTTGCCTCCACGCACGTGTGGGCTATGAGCCCGATGATGATGACTTTGTGAATGCCGTGTTTCTTGAGCTGTAAATCCAGATCGGTGTTGGCAAAGCCACTTGAACACCAATGTTCCTGGGCGACAATTTCGCCTGGCTTAGGCGCGAATTCCGAGCAGATCTCGCCACCCCACGCGCCGTATTCGAACGCCTTGGATTTCCACCCTCTCACTTGAATGGGCGCAATGTATTTCCAGGTCTCGTAGTCGCCTGGACGGTACCGACGATGAAGCGCATAGAAAACGCGAAGCCCCGCCTTCCGCGCAGCATTCAGGACTTGCAACATATGAGGAACGCAGTCGTTCGCTTCTGCGACGGCCCGAATACGGCCCCAAATCTTTCCACCCTCCGAAATGAAATCGTTGTACGGATCAATCACGAGGAGTGCAGTGGTCTCTTTGCCAAATTTCAGATTTGCCACATCCTTTCCTCCTTCGCG
>DATJZV010000028.1:0-12921 GCA_035498715.1 Nitrospirota bacterium | reverse complement strand
CCTGCTCCTGGAACGGGCGATGTCGGGGTTGCAGCATCAAGCGGCGAATGGCCTGTCTACTCCGGCCAGCTTTGGCTTGAACCAGAGACAGAGCCGCTCGCTCGTTAAAGACGGATCAATGGCGGCCGAGGTTCGCGATATAGCTTCTATCGCAAAAGAGGCCGTCAAGGCAGCGCACGCTGCCGGTGTTTCTATTGCCGTCAGAACCCCCTAGCTTCAGCTATGGGGTGGGTCAGTTTCGTTCTGCTTCCTCTGACCGACATCGACTATTAAAGAAGATAGTGAAAATCCGATCAATTCCTCTGCGAGCCAGAGGAGAATCGTGTCACCAGGAGTCGAGTCGTCAGCGATTTTGAATATATAGCAGGCAATAGAGGCCCGTATTTTTCCCATAAAAAAACGGCTCCTTGCATGTTACCTACCGACAGATATCCTAATATGCCTGCAGATAGTGTATATTCTAGGAGATCGGCATCTACTGCATTTTGCTCCATCTGTTCCAGTAGTCTTTGCGAATATTGGGCCATGCCTGCGGCGTCTTTTTTCCCAACCGCCGTGATCAGTGCGATGAAGTCACGTTGAGAAACAGAAAAGTGCTTTGCGCAGGACGAAATTTCGATGGTATGCAGAAGCACCGAGAGCTGTTCCGGCGACCAGTAAGGGACGAAATCGGCGATGATGTGAAGCATTGCACCCCACCATTCCGCTTTCATGATATCTTTCGAGCACTCCCTTGTGAGCACCTGTTTGGCGTGGATTATAGTCATCCGGCTCTCGTCGCGAAGCGGGGCTTCTGGATGGTTCCATTGCAACTGATCCTTCACAAAGTACTGATAAAGCATGTTTGCAAAATGAATCCTCAGTGATTTTGGATAGGTTGAATACGTCACATTAGCTGCGCTGAGATTTGCATGGTGATTTGCGAGCATTTCTAAAAGCGGGAGCCGATCAAACTGGATATTGTGGAACGGATCATGGGCCATTGACCCGAAAAAACGATTTTTTACAGCGTTAAGATCTACAATGGGCTCGTAATCCGAATTGGCCTCGATGCTGAAACTTTCGAAAAAAGGGGAGAGCATCGCCTTGTTCCCTATCATCCGAACATTAATATCCGGGAGGCCCATGATATCAACTTTATGCAGTTCAGCCATGAGGTCTTTCATGGTCAGGAATGAAGTATTTGGCCCTTGTATATTCCCCACGGGACACGCAGCAATAATCATGTCGGTAGAATTTGAAGCATAAATCACGTAATCGGAAAAATACGGCGAAAGCGCCTTCATGATTGAAGCAACGAGTTGCATATCGATGTCATAAAGGTGGAGCCACTGAATGAAAAGGCCATCTTTGTTTAAGTAACCACGTACGTGGGAGTAAAATTCTTTTGTAAAAAGGCTAGCTACGCCGCTCACCCAGGGATTGGAAGGTTCAGAGATGATAAGATCATATTTTTTATTATAAAATGAGAAGTAGGACTTCGCGTCTTCAATCCGCATGTGACTGCGAGGGTCCTCATACGCCCGACGCACGCGTGAACCGAAGAGAGTGGCGGCCTTAATCATTTCCGGTTCGATCTCTATGGTATCAACGCTGTCGATGCATGGAACTGTTAACAGAGTGTGGGTGGTTAGCCCTGAGCCCCATCCAATAATGGCTGCCACTCTGGCCTCGGGCCGGAGGACTATACCAATAGCGCCCAGCATCACCATGGTCTCTTCATCTTTAGAATGGCCGCTGCCGGTAACTTGAATGCCTGCATCCGGTTTCCCATTGGTTTTGATCGCAACGTTTTTCGAGTCTTTGGTTATTGATACTGTGGCTGTCTTTCCATCACGGTGGAAGAGGGTCTCCTCTTTTGTCTGTTCCGGCAATAATCCAAATTGATATACACCTGAAGCCATTTTGCTGGGATCGAGCTTCACCAAGAACATCGTGAGCAGCAGAGCAATGATACCCGTGGTCGTATACGCTGCGGGGATACGCCAGGAGGGGAACGTCCACCATGCCAGCCCGAGTCCAAGCGCAATATCGACACCGGCTCCAAGGATGATCATGCCTTTGAGGCCAAGCAGAGGCATTGCCAGGTGGATTGCGATAAAGACTCCCAGAATGGATCCGATCGTGTTGAATCCATAGACCGAGCCGATGCTTCGTTCACCTGATCCGTTGCGAAGGAGTGCCGTAGTAATGAGGGGGAGGGTCATGCCTGCGCAGAAAGCGGCAGGCAGCATAATGACAATCGCGATTGCGTGGCTCGAGATATTGAAGAGCATATACCCCAAGTCTGATTTTGGCAGGTTTCTCATCAGCCATGCCATTACGTTGAAGGTGCCGCCGTAAACAGGAAGGGTCGCGAGCGCCAGTATGCCCATCGCAACCTGCACAAGTGCAAGAAAGCGTCGTGGGTCATCGAGGGAATCGATACGCCGTTTAATCCATAATCCGCCAAAGGCGATGCCCGTGATGAATGCGCTCAGCATGAGCTCAAAGGCATGGGTAGAAGAGCCCAGCACGAGGCTGAGCATTCTGATCCAGCCGATTTCATAAATAAACGAGGAGAGCCCCGTTAGCAGAGCGATCAGTAGAAAAATGGTATAAATTACAGAAGGCGTGGCGCTCGAGAGAGCGCTTCCTATGGCAGGAGGGATTCCGGGTTGATAGGTTCGGCTTTTCTTATCTTCAAACAAAACGACTGCTGCCACAGTGATGTTTATGAAGCCTGCAATGACCAGCGTTCCCGATAGACCAACCCATCCAACGAAGAGAAACCCTGCCGCTAAGACACCGATTGCTGCGCCGATGCTGTTGGTAAAATAAAGCATCGCCACGATGGAACCGGGAGCCTGCGGAATTTTCCGAATTAGGCCGGCCGTCATGAGCGGGAATGTCATGCCGAGCAGGATCGACTGGGGTAGTATCAATAGGCTCGCTGCGGTCCATTTAAAAATTGCAACCGCTAAAGGGGAACCTAATCCCGGCATAATCGTTGTATACGTAAAATCGATAAAGTGGACGTAAAGAGGATGGAAAAAAACTGAGCAGATTCCGATGATCACTTCAGTAGCGGCATATGCAAGCAACAAATTACCGAGATGCTCAGAATATTTTGAACAGAGCAGGGATCCTATTGCCATGCCTCCCATGAACACGGCAAGGACAAGAGCTTGAGCATAGGCGGCGTGACCCAAGAACAGCTTTAAATAGTGGGTCCAAATGGATTCATAGATAAGGCCAGCAAAGCCTGATGCGGTAAATATTATGAAGAACAGACGCAGGTCTTTACGGTTCATGCGGATTTTTCCACGGCGATCGATGCTATTGCTGGGATGGAGCGTTTCGATAAAGATGTGGATTCATCGTAACGTTCAATATGTCAAACGATTTTGCCGATAGCACCCTCAATCCTTTTGATGGTCTTTTCCATTCCCATGACTTCGAGAACCTCAAAGATGCCGGGGCTCACCGTGCCGCCCGTCAAGGCCACGCGCACGGGTTGGGCAAGTTTGCCGAGTTTTAATCCCGTTTCGGTAATCAGGGCATTAAATACCTTCTCAATCTCGATGTGTGTAAAAGGATCGACAGTTTTTAGCCTTTTTGCCAGCTCAGAGAGGATAGGTGCTACGTCAGGTGTTAAGTGCTTTACCATGGCCTTCTCATCCATCGTTATTTCGTCAACGATAAACGGAATGGCAGCGGTCTTCATCTCGACGAGCGTGTGGCTCCGCTCGGCGAGTATTTTCACGAGCTTCTTGAGCCACTCGATGTCCGGCTCCTTGCCCGTAGCGACTGTGCCATCTTTTTTTAAAAGATCGATGACCAACCCCGCAAGCCTTGTAGGTTCCGCCTGCTGGATGTAGTGATGGTTGAGCCAGAGTAGTTTCTCGGCATTGAACACGGCTGCGGCCTTTCCAACGTTCTCGAGTGAAAATTTTTCAATAAGTTCCTGGCGTGAAAAAATCTCCTGATCCCCGGAAGACCATCCGAGACGGGCGAGGTAATTCACAAGCGCCTCAGGCAGGTACCCCAGGTCTTTGTATTCTGTGACGGCGGTAGCGCCGTGGCGCTTTGAGAGTTTCGTCTTGTCCGGTCCGAGGATCATGGGCAGGTGCGCGAACTCCGGCGGTTCGTACCCGAGCGCCTGGTAGAGCTGGATCTGTCGCGGCGTGTTGTTCAGATGGTCGTCGCCACGGATTACGTGCGTGATGTTCATGGTGACATCGTCCACGACCACCGCAAAGTTATAGGTAGGGAGCCCGTCAGAGCGCTGGATGATCAGATCGTCGAGCTGCTGGTTCTCGAAGGTCACAGCCCCGCGGATTAAGTCACGCACGATGGTCTGGCCCTCGTCGGACGAAAGGAATCGTACCGCGGGCATTCTTCCCGCGACCGGCGTCTTCAACGTCCGGCATTTCCTGTCGTACTTCGGTGGCCGGCCGGATGCGAGCGCCTCTTTTCTGCGCGCCTCAAGCTCATCAGGCGTGCAGTAACAGTAGTATGCTTTGCCCTGCTTGAGGAGACGGTCAACGTGTTCGCGGTAAATGGCCATCCGCTCCGTTTGTCGAAATGGGCCCTCATCCCAATCGAGTCCTAGCCATATCATGCCATCGAGTATGATCTGGATGGATTCGTCGGTTGAGCGGGTCTGGTCTGTATCCTCAATTCTGAGGATGAACTTGCCTCCATGGTGACGGGCGAACAGCCAGTTGAAGAGAGCCGTCCGTATGCCTCCGATATGCAGGGCGCCAGTGGGACTGGGGGCAAAACGGACTCGAACATTATCCAGAGTACTCATGGTGCGGCAAACTCCTTCGCTATAGTTAATATCGCGGCGTTATTATATCAAAATATTGGCTTAATAAAAAGAAAATTCATGGTCTGCGTGGTCAGACATGTGATTTAGTCTGTCAAAAAGAACGAGCATAACCTTTTGTAAGTATTATTTATTCAACATGCTTTGCCATGTATCACAAAGCAGTTTAAACCATGTATTTGATTTTATACAAGCAGGACAGCATTTGACAAAGTAAAATCTGTCCGCTATGATTGAAGCAGTATAAAGTTGTAATTTTAGATTCCTAGGCATGGCCCCGATTGATACGGGAGAGGGACTGTCCCGTACTGAATGATAACGGAACGCTTTGAATTTGAAAAAAATTTTCAGGAGGTATTGATATGGATATCAGAGTTTTATCAACGGAGCCTGTCGTAGAAATCGATGGTGTGAAATACCATCATCATCCGAATGGTGGAGGCATGGTGGCCGAGACGGCACAAGTAGCCGACAGCGTTTACGTTGGCCCCTTTGCCAAGATCTGCGGCCATTGCAAGCTGAGTGGCGAGGCAATCGTCTTCGGGAATGCTTGGATCTTCGATAAGGCCGAAGTCTCGGGAAGGGCTGAAGTATTCGGAAACGCGAAGGTTTTCGGCAATTCCAAGGTCCAAGGAGATGCCAAGGTCTATGGTTTTGCCGGCGTGTATGGCGATGCGGTTGTCAGCGGTTATGCCGAAGTATTTGAAAAGGCCGAAGTCGGCGGAACTGCCAAGGTTCTTGGGAATGCCAGGGTCTGCGGAGAAGCCAAGGTCCTGGGCAGTACCAGCGCTGAAAAAAAAGTTGCATGATCGCTGCATGACGGTGATCAGCGCCGATTCTTTCGATTAGATAATCAGAAATATGCATATGCTTTGCAGCGGGTTGATATACAGCAAAAAAAACGAGGGGCCGTAAAATCGCCCCTCGTTTTTTTTGATATACTTGTCAAATTCCCGGCGTTGATTAGATTCCGAATGGCTTTGCATAGAGAAGGATGAGCACCACAACCAGCGTGTAGATCGCGAGTGACTCGATTAGAGCCAGGCCCACGATCATGGTGGTCATGATCTTACCCGATGCTTCGGGGTTGCGGGCGATACCTTCCACAGCCCGGCCGATGCCCAGGCCCATGCCGATGCCGGTGCCGAGGGCTGCGATCCCGATTCCCATTGCCGAAGCCGCGGCAACAGTACCGAAGAACGCAAATTTCCCTGCCTCAGGGGCTGCTGCCTCTGCCGCAAAAGCCGCGGATGCAATGATCATCAGGCCGAAGACCATTAACACTACGATAGAAAACTTTTTCATTATGTCCGCCTCCTTTCTTAAAGTGTGAAAGTCTGACCGGAATAGTGCCGGGTTACTACCTCCCGGGTACTCCTTCCATCAGGAAGGAACTCCGTCCCCCGGGGTCTAATGCTTAGTGGTGCTCGCCTCCTATGTGCGCTTCCTCAATAGAGCCAGAAAGATACAGCATGGTCAGGAGCGTGAACACGCCCGCCTGTACGAAGGCGACGAGTAAGCCCAGTCCGAGAATGGGAACTGGTGCGATGTAAGGTGCGAGCAGGGCGAGCACGAGCAAGAGTTTGTGCTTCGCAACCATGTTGCCGAAGAGACGGAATGAAAGGGACATCACCCTGGCCAGGTGGCTGATGACCTCGATGACGAACATAATTGGGGCAAGCGCCCACATCGGACCGAAGAAGTGCTTGATATAGCCAATACCGTGTCGTCGTACGCCAATGTAGTGTGTCGCCGTGAATGAGCAGAGAGCCAAGGCGAGGGTCGTGTTTAAGTTCGCCGTGGGCGAGTCAAACCCCGGGATTAGGCCGAGAAGATTGCAGACAAGGATGAAAAGGAAAAGACCGGCGATGAGCGTAAAATAATGTTTCCCTTCAGGGCCCATAATTTCTTCGACAAAATTTTCGAGGCCTCCGACGATGACTTCAAAAAAGTTCTGGAGGCCGGTCGGTGCCGTCTTTTTTAGCGAAAAACGCGCGGCTAGCGAAAGACCGATAAGGATTGCCATGGCAAGCCATGTGTAGGTGACATGCTCGGGCACGTTTGGTACATGTAAAAGCAGCGGACCCTCTTTCATACCAGCGCTCCTTAAATAAAATAATTGCTATGCTTGCAAAAATTTACAGGAACACCTGTTTTTTGTCAAGGAAAAACCAGGAAGGGTCTCATAAAATTTCCTAATAATTATATATGGTTTTGTTAATAAAATAAAAACCCCCGGTGTTTACTGTAGGCGTGGGAATACGGCATGCGGCCGTCATTTTAAAGAGTGTTTTCCCTGAGGATTGTTACTTTGCGATGCGATATTTTTCGGCTGCTTGCTCCGCATCATGAGCCGCCGTCATATTTCCCGAGGCTGCATATGCTTCGGCGAGATGGGCGTACGCTTCTGAAAGATACTCAGGTGCGTCTTTAGGAATGAGATCTACTGCTTGTTTGAGCGCAGCTATGGATTCAACAGGTTTGCCTGACTTCAGCAGGATCACTCCCAGCGTGTCGAGATAATATGACCGGTGCTCTGGCGTAAGTGATATGGCTTTTTGAACAAGATCTGTTGCCATTTCCATGTTGATCTCTTGATCAATGTAGACCCAGCAGAGATTGTTATAGATGTCGCCATTCTCTGGCTGGAGCTTAATGGCCTTTTTGTACGCAGACTCCGCCTCGGCATATTTTTTGAGTCTGTATGAAAGATCACCAAGGAGCAGCAGGGAAGGCACAAAGTTCCGGTCTTTTTCGAGTGCAGCATGGTACTGCTCCATGGCCTGCTCGAACTGCTGCTGCGACTCATAGATGCGACCGAGGTTGTTGTGCTCTTCGGGAGAGAGCGGGTCGTGAAGAATAATAATCTTCGGCAGGGAGCAGCCCTGAATGAAGAGGATGGCCGAGAGGCAAAGCATCGCTACCCATGCGGCGAATGCGAACCCACAGACCCGTTTCACGGTATATCCTTGGATGATCTCGGGTTGGCTATAAGCATCCAGTGGCCTGCACGGGTCCATTCGTTTTCGAAGGTCTTATAGCTGATCACGCTGTTTGCTCTCAAGCCGTCATGGGCGATAATGACAGCGTTCGTATCGTCGAAGCCGATTACCGTAACATAATGCGGCTGACGGTAAGGACCGAATCCCAAATCGAGCAGGCAGATAACCGGGAGCTCCGTGCGGATGCGTACTTTAAGCTCCTCGAGCGTTCCGGCAGAGGTGATTGTTTCGAAGCCTGCTTCCCGCATGAAATTTTCCATGTCCATGGGCAGGGTACCGCGGAGCTCGGGGATATATACCGCAGCGGTAATTTGCTCCAGGCTCGCAGGTCGACCCCAGAACCCAAGCACGCTCGCGAGTGCTGCTGGACCGCAGTAAGATTCTTTTTGCCGGTAAAAGGGAACGCCGTCGATATAATGGCCGCGGATTTCGATGCCGGGGCGAAGCGTGCTGAAATTTTTACTTGCACATCCTGAGACGATGATCGTGGAAACCAAAGCAAGGAGAAAAAAAAAGAGCCTGTTCGCACGGATGCATGTGCTCTGAGCTCTTTTACAACAGTACGGCATCATTTGCTTTTGATCTCGATTCGGCCTTGCAAAAGGTAAATAAGGACAACGACCAAAATCGCCAAGACCATGATCCCCACTAATAACCCAATTCCGTCTCCACCCGCCTGGAGCGCATCCGTATTTGAGGCTAGTTGATGTATCTGCTCGTCGGAGAGCTTATTGATCCGCGCCATTGTCTCCTCGGGAGTAAGCCCATAGTCCCTGAGCTTCTGCTGGATGACTTTGGACTCGAGCGTGACCTGGATTCTGGACAAATCAGCTGTCCTGCCAGCCGACACTGCGGGGCTGCCCGACGTACCCTGATGCGGTACGGTCGATACGAACATGGCTTCCGCCGGACCAGAAAAAGCCGTGAGAGTAAGCAGAGCGGCAATTATGTAGATCGCAAGTGGTTTTGCATAAAAAGCCCTGAGCATGGTTCTCATTAAGGGTGCCCTCCGAATGGCGTATGCTGGTTATCTGACAATGACCTTGTGCCCCGTGGCCTCAAGGACCACGACTACGATGATTGCCACCAAGACGAGGAAGATCAACGCATCTACACCGTCAGCGCCTGCCTGGAGCGAGTCAAGATTTCCGGCAAACTGGTGTATTTCCTTATCTGTTAGCTTATTGATCCGCGACATGGCCTCTTTTGAAGAAAAACCGTAATCCATCAGCCGCTGTTTTACCACTGAGGACTCAAGAGCTTTCTGAATGGTGATCACGTCAGTCTGTCTGGTAGGCGCGGTCTGGCTGGAAGGCATGAACATGGCCCAGCCCTGCGAGGGAAGGGAGAGAAGCAGCATTGCTAATACCAGATAAAGCGAAAGAATTCTTAAAATTGGGTTATCAAGCTTCATCATCGGCTCCTTACTAATGTGTTGCGAGAAATATGTTGGTGTTTATATGGCCATGATTTCTTTCTCTTTGTGTGCGAGCAGGTCATCGATCTTCTTGACATGACCGTCGGTAATTTTCTGGATCTCGTCCTGCAGCTTTTTGATCTCATCCTCGGAGACATGAGCGTCCTTGTCTTTGCCTCTTTTCTTGATCTCATCATTGATCTCTCTGCGGATGTTCCGGATGGCGACCCGTGCGTCCTCGGCGAGCTTTTTTGCATGTTTGACGATCTGCTGTCTGCGCTCCTCCGTAAGGGGTGGTATGGCGAGTCGAATGACCTTTCCGTCGTTCGTGGGGGTGAGCCCTATGTCCGATTTCATGATGGCTTTTTCTATCTCACCGAGCAATTTAGGTTCCCACGGCTGTATGGTGATGAGTTTCGGGTCAGGTACGGCGAGGTTGGCTACCTGGTTGAGCGGCGTAAGCGTGCCGTAGTAATCCACGACGATGCCATCGAGGATGCCGAGAGATGCCCTGCCTGTCCTGACAGTCGCGAACTCTTTCTTCAGGGTCTCGTGGGCCTTATTCATTTTCTCTTCGGCTTTCTTTGTGAAGTCGTTTACCATCGTTACCTCCCGGTTACGAGCGTTCCTACCTCTTCGCCCAAAACGATGCGTTTGATATTGTCGGGTTTATTAAGGTTGAATACTATAATGGGAAGGCTGTTATCCATGCACAGAGAGATGGCAGTAGCGTCCATTACGCGGAGGTTCTTCTGAAGCACATCGATGTACGTGAGGCGGTCGTACTTTGTGGCGGTCGGGTCCTTCACGGGGTCCGCGCTGTAGACGCCATCTACCTTGGTCGCCTTCATGATCACCTCGGCACCGATCTCCATGGCCCGAAGCGCCGCTGCCGTGTCGGTGGTAAAGTAGGGGTTGCCGGTGCCGGCAGCGAAAATTACGACCCGTCTCTTTTCAAGGTGCCGTACTGCCCGCCTCCTGATGTAGGTTTCGGCAAGTTCGCGCATCTCGATAGCCGACTGCACCCGGGTGACGACACCTTTGTTCTCGAGGATGTTCTGGATCGCGAGGGCGTTCAGCACGGTGGCAAGCATGCCCATGTAGTCTGCGCTTGCCCGCTCCATGCCTTTTGCCGTTGCTGCCAGCCCGCGAAAGATATTACCGCCGCCAATAACGATAGCGACTTCGACGCCGAGATCGTAGATTTCTTTAACCTCAGACGTTATCTTGTCGAGCACGGCGTAGTCGATGCCGTATCCCTGTTCGCCCATAAGGGCCTCGCCTGAGAGCTTGAGCAGTATTCGTTTATATCGGGGAGGCGTCATCATAGATATCGAACCTGATGCAGAAGACCGCGGTTCTATCCGACGGCCGTCTTATTTAAGCTGCGCTGCCACTTCTTCGGCGAAATTCTCTTTCTTCTTCTCGATGCCCTCCCCGAGCTGGTACCGAACAAAGCGGTTGAGGGCGACGTTCGCACCGGCCTTCTTTAGGAGGTCCTTGATCTTGAGCTTGCCATCGGGATCCTTGATGTAAATCTGCTCGACAAGGCAGGTATCGGTATAAAATTTCTCAAGCTTTCCGTCAACGATTTTTCCGATGACCGCAGCGGGCTTGCCTGATTCCTTTGCCTGAGCTTCGTACACGGCGCGCTCGCGATCGAGTACGTCGGCGGGAATCTTCTCACGGCTCAGGAATTGCGGATTGGCCGCAGCAATGTGCATGGCGAGGTCCTTGCCGAGCTGCTCGTTGCCACCCGTATAATCAACCATGACACCGATACGGTTACCGTGGAGGTAGACCGCAATATGGCCAGAGGTCTCAATAATCACGAAGCGGCGGATCGCAATGTTCTCGCCAATCTTCTGCACCAGCGCGTTCCGTCTTGCTTCAACGTTCTCGCCATCGATCGTGAGTTGCGAGAGTGCCGCAACATCGGCGGGCTTCTGGGTAGCTACGAGATGGGCGAGCCCGCGGGCAAACTTCTGGAATTCCTCGTTCTTTGCGACGAAGTCCGTTTCGCTGTTCACTTCGATCAGCACCCCGGTCTTGCCGCTGTTCTGGATGGAGGAGGCGATCATCCCCTCGGATGCCACGCGCGCCGCCTTCTTAGCTGCCGCGGACAGTCCCTTTTTCCTCAGGATATCGACTGCCTTCTCGAAATCGCCGCCGGCCTCTTCCAAAGCCTTCTTTGCTTCCATCATGCCGACGCCGGTCTTTTCTCTCAGGTCCTTTACTGCACTTGCGGATATGGTTGCCATTTCAAAAAACCCCTTTCCGTGGAAAATCCGAAAACGAGCCGCAGCGTGGCCACTTGGCCATGCTCCGCACTGGTCTGCAGATTGTTAGTTCACTACGGTTGTCTTCCTAGCTGAATGAGCGGAAACGCCTATTCTTCTTCGACGTCGACCTCAGCATCGGTCGCTACTGGTTCCGTCGGCGCTGCGGCTTGGACCTCGCCGGCCGTTTTTACGGCCTCCATGGCCTCGCCCGCTTCCTTGACAATAGCCTGCCTGCCCTCAATGACCGCATCGGCGACCTTGGAGGCCATGAGCCTGATAGCGCGAATGGCGTCATCGTTGCCCGGTATGACATAATCGATGTTGTCGGGATCGCAGTTCGTATCAACCACAGCGACGACGGTAATGCCAAGCTTGTTCGCTTCGTGCACAGCGATTGTTTCCTTACGGGGATCTATGATGAAAATCACGGAAGGTGGCTCGGACATTGTCTTGATGCCGGAAAGTGTCTTTTCCAGCTTGGTGCGTTCTTTCTCAAGGCCGGCAACTTCCTTTTTTGTGAGCTTTTCATAGGTGCCGTCCTCTTTCATTTTCTCGATTTTTTTTAGCCGGTCGATGCTCTTTTTGATGGTAGTATAATTAGTGAGCATGCCACCGAGCCAGCGGCTGGAGACGTAGTACATTCCGCACCGTTTTGCCTCTTCAGTTATAGCGTCCTGCGCTTGCTTCTTCGTGCCGACGAAGAGAACGTCTTTTCCTTCTGAGGCGGCGGTGCGAACGAAGTCATAGGCCTCCTTGAAAAGCTTGAGAGTCTTCTGGAGATCGATGATATAGATCCCGTTCCGCTCTCCGAAGATATACTTCTTCATCTTGGGGTTCCACCGTTTTGCCTGGTGACCGAAGTGTACCCCTGCTTCCAACAACTCTTTCATCGTGATCGTGGACATGACTGTCCCTCCTTCTGGTTTTACCTCCGCGCCAATCTTCCCCGGGCAGATCCCGGATTAAATCGGGACACCCTGTCTCAGGTCCTGACGCGTGTGTAATTAAGATATGCCTTTTTTAAAAGGCGACCGCTAAAATAACACATGTATATTCAATTTTCAAGGGGAAATTTCTTTTTCGCGAATTTTTCACGTATATGCCTATATATGCTTATTTTTTTCATGCACCACGCATGCCCTATATCTTAAGTGCAGACTTTTGCATCTTGAACCTAATTTCCGCCCATTGTATTTTTCTTTTTCGCATTCCTAACAATTTCTTTTTTCTTTTCTCACCTGTGCGAAAGGGTTTTGGGTGTGGTCCCCTATGAAATCAATCAGTTAGATTCTGGCACGCTTGATGCAATTTACAGAAGCAAGACAGGTTAAAAAGGAGGATATCGCAATGAAGACCACGATCGCACGGAAAACAGCATACCTAGGGGCAGGCGTAGGACTAGCGCTC
>DATJZV010000027.1:0-30729 GCA_035498715.1 Nitrospirota bacterium | reverse complement strand
CTGCGCGGCTGCGGTGAGCATCGTGGTCGGAGGCCTCCTGGGCACGGTTATGGGTTACATCGTCTCTGCCCCCGCGGCGCTCCGGGAGAAACAGTCCGCTACAGAAAAGGCCTAAGACAGGCACGGGCAAACAGCTAAGGTTATGAGCTAAACAAAAGGCGGTGAAAAATCACCGCCTTTTGTTTTGAGAAAACTGAATCTCTTTCACCCACCGCTGCAAGTCACGCGCTACACGACTGAGTCAATAGACTTGAACCTGCTCACATTCCATATTGTGTTGTCATACAGCATATCAGAAAAGTTTATAATATGCTTTTTTAATCCGTTACCAAGGAACTGCTAGATTGTTTACTTGAGACGTTCTGTCCCGAGGTCATCACTATATCCCTTAGACATCATGACAGCTGCGCCCTGCTCCGGCTTCACGGTCAAAGACAAATCATTCGCGGTTTGCTGCATCCTCCTTCTGAACACCAGCTGCTTTTGCGAGATTTTTGATGAGCACCGTCTTTGATCCTCGGGCGGTCTTTTCAAACCTCACTTCATCCGCAAAGCGCCTCATCATTTTGATTCCCAATCCCCTTCCGGCAGATTTCACGTGTTCCCGGTCGCCGATGGGCTCGCCGGTCTCCTGCACGGCGAACTCCCGACCGGAACTTTCAATTGACACCTCCACGTGATCGCCATCCGCCGTAATGCTCAAATAGATCTTCTTTTCTCCTCCCCTGCTATGTTCGATCGCATTGATGCACGCCTCGATAACTGCTATCTGAAGCTGACCAAGAGCCTCCTGGCTCATGTGCAGGTTCTTACCTATCTGCTCGAGACACTGCGCTGCCACCAGCTCCGCGTCTTTGATCATAGGCAGGGTCATGTCAAATTGGAGGACCCCCTCCTTCTGTGGAAGCGACCTTCCGAGGAACTCCTGTTCCAATTCAAGTGCTGGCTTCCCAAGGATCTCCTTCATGTAAGCGCAGTCAATGATGTCCCGCAGCACCCCATCCTCTACCGCCCTGAATACCCCGAACTCTCCGCGGACGAAACCCGCGAGATACAGGGCATGCGCTATCGCTTCTGCCTGACCGTCAGTCAGCGCAAAGGCTTTCGCAATCCGTTGACAGGAAAGGGGCTCACTCGTGTGATAGATTTTATAGGCTATAGCGAGGGCGGTTCTCCTCACCCCCACGTCTGGGAAAAAGCCCTTAAGGACCAACAACCATGAAAGGGCGAGAGCCCCTTCGAGTATCTCCCGGACATAGGCCTTCCAGAAGTCTATTTCCTCGGGATTCTTCTTCTCGCATGCCGTCCTAACGACACACATCAGGTAAAAGGGGTTTCCACCGAGATGGCGCAGGAGCAGCTGAGATGCTTTACCTTCGGCCTCATAGATGCGAAGGAGGGAGAGCACATTCGACGAAGCATCTTCAGGTTCAAGCGGTTGAAGCAGTATTCTCTCCAGACCGCTCGTGACGGGCATCTCATGAATCTCAGCCGCATTCCCCGTAACTACATATGAGGTCTTGCTCAAGGACAGCGGCTCTTCGAACAGGGATACCAGCCGCGGATTGGGCGAACCGTCGATATGGAGATTCTTCAGCCGGTGGAACTCATCGATCAGTACTGCTACCGGCATACCGGTAGCCAGCGCTGACTGATACGGTGCGCTAAGCGCAATGTGCAGTGCGTCATAGGGGTCACCGGCGTTTTGGACATATCGGTCGAGAATTTCTCTGGCCCAAGCGGCTTCCCGTTCTTCAACGAGAGCGGACACACTTTCGATTGACAGACCGTCGAGATTAAGGAGAGGCTGCTCTTTTTTTTCAAAGGCGAGCCGCTGACAAAGGTACCGCGTCAAATAGTTTTTTGAAAAGGCTGCTGCGGACAGCATGGCGGGATTAACGGCGTAGTAAAAAGGAGCGACCCTCTCCTGCCTCCAGAACAGGGAGCCGAAGAGCTGTTTGAGCAGCTCCGTCTTCCCGATGCCATGCGAACCAGAAAGAACAGCGCTCTGCGCCATGCCCTTGCCCACTTGGAGGACCCTGCGGGAGAGACCGGCCAACACCTCTGCTCTTCCGAAAAAATCCTGTTCTTGGAGTGCACTAAATAGCATTCTACGAAAACACCTCTATCCTGTTTTTACCCTTATTCTTAGCGCGATATAGCGCTTTGTCGACATTCTCGAGCAGGAGTTCTACCGTCTCCCCGTGCTCAGGATAGCACGCGATGCCTATACTGGCCGTCAGAGTACGCGGTTCCTCGCCGGCGGAATTTTGGGTTTGGGTCAAGACCACCTTCTTCGCCACATTGTTCCTCAGCCGTTCTGCAATGTCGATAGCCAATGACTCATCAGTTTCCGGCAGGATGACCATAAATTCATCTCCGCCATACCGTGCCACTATGTCCATAGTCCGGACAGTGTTCAAGATGGTCTCTGCAATCGCTTTGAGCGTCTTGTCGCCAAATAGATGTCCGAAGGTGTCGTTGCAATATTTAAATCCGTCGAGATCGAGCATGAGAAGGCTGAGGGGGTAGCCATGGCGTTCGGACCGTGCCACTTCATCCTTCAACCGTTCGTATAGATAGCGCCGGTTCAAAAGGCCAGTGAGGGGATCTGTTATGGTCAGTTTTTTGAGCTCCTCTGTTTTATTATAAAATACGTTCCGTTCCATGACGATGGCAGCATTGTTCGCAAAGGACTGGATGAGATTCAGATCCTCTTCATTGAAGACTTCCCCGGAGGCCTTGTCCGCAAGGTTGAGCACGCCGATGATTCGGTCTTCAATCTTGATCGGCACGCTGACAAACGATCGTGTCTTATAGTGCTGTCGGTTCTTCTGTTTGATCCTCGGGTCTTTCTCAAGGTTCTCAACGAGTATGGGTTCGCCGAGTTCGGCCACTTTGCCGGCAATTCCTTCACCCCGATGAATTCTGAGTTTTTCCGTTACGCCTTCGATGATACCCTTTTTGGCTTCCAGAAGCAGGACATCGGTCTCCTGGTCGAGCAGCATCAGGGACCCCTGCTCTGCCTTGAGAAGCTCGGCGGACTTGTCAAGGATCGTCCGGAGCAGGGTGTCGTAATTCTGGATCGGCGCCATAGCCTTTGTCAGTTCAGAAATAGTTGCAAAACGGCTGAATTTCTTATGGAGGTCTTGGTGCAGGCGATAATTCTCTATAGAGAGGGAGGTCTGTTTGCAGAATGCGGTAAAGATCTGTTTGTCGCTCTCTTTGAGGACCCGGTCGGCAACGCGTAGAATAGCCTCTAATTTCGTATTCACCATGATGGGGAAAAAGTACAATGCACCCATGCCGATCAGGAAATCTGCCTCTGGGTCCGTAATCGGCTCTGCCGACAGGACAAACGGCTTGCCACCGAGGAGGTCCTTCACGATTGGATCATGCTCGTCGATGCTCAGAGCCTCTCCCTGTCCTCCACCTTTCGACAGATGATACAGGCTTATGTACCTTCCCCGCTGCCGATCGAGGATCAGGATGGCAATGCAGTCAATGTCGAGCAGCGTGGAAAGCTTGTTTATCATGTCTCGATACATGACTTCCGGCTGTTCCTGGGCAACAGCACCCCACCTTCCAAAGACGGTCTTCAGGCTCTCGAACTTTTTCCTGAGAGTAACGGTTTCCTGGGTGTTTTTTAAAAGCCGATTTACCGAGTCTGCCACAAAACCGCAAGCCTTCCAAGCATCTTTGGAACTGGTAAAGGTGAGGGGTGCTTTAACAGCAATCGTATTGATGCCGAAAGAGTTCACGAGGTCCATGCATTCACGGAAGTCATCGTAGGAGGAAAAAGAACCCTGCCCCAGGATTACCGCCTTTTCAGCCATATATTCAACGGGGATTGCAAAACTCATGATCTTTGCATAACATTTAAAGACGTTGGGCTTTCCTAACTTAAGCGTGTTCTTTATGAAGGGGAGACAGGAGGTTTCGCACTGGGACTGAAAATCCGGTGACAGCGTCCGGAACTCCTTGCACAGAGGATGCGCGCCTTCGGGGATATAGATGGGCTTTCCCGTTGCAGAATAAATACTCAGCGTAAATCCGAGGGTATCTGAGAGGGTCGTAAAAAGCTCCTGCCACTTCTCGGTCAAGAAGAGGTCCGGCAGGTGCTCTCCTGCTATCGTATTTAACATGGTGCCTCCGACGTACTGCGCGCTCGCCGTTGAGGATCATTCGTTGGTTCCACACGGAGATGAAGGCAGGAGCGGCTTGTGCAGTGCGTTGCAGCGAAGCAATATCGTTGTCCAATGAGCGCATTTGCAGCAGCGACGGAGTATTCAATCAAATGAAGACGTTACACGCTCATGATGACGATGAGTACCGCATATTGCACTTCCACACCTACATTTTTATAAACCACGTGTTCGATTTGAATAGTAAAGCGGGGAGATATTCTTATATTGAAATTAGCATAAGAAAGATAGGGCGTCAAGAAAAATCCTTCTTTGGTATTCAAAATGTGTTTATATATAAGTTATTGTTTTTATTAAAAATAATTATTAAAATGCATTTTTATGCTATAAAATGTATTAAACTTTACGGCATTTCACGCAATGTCGATAAATGATTCTCTGCCTTTTTGCTCAAACCTCCAGTTCGCGCTGAGTTACGGTGGCATCCTTGCGCGTCTTACCGCTCTCGGAAGCGATTGAATCTACGACCCCGAGCTTCCAAGTATACACCCTGCCGCATACGCCGCACGAAGCTCCGGAGAGCGACTCCTTACAGTTTGGACAGTAAATGATGTAATGTCGCGAGAGCAGATTATCGTGTTCGTCGAGGTTGATCCGGTTCCCGCAGCACTTGAATTCGTGAGAGAGGTCAGCTCCGCACTTGCACCGCCTGTCCCGCGGCCACGGGAGCATCTCTTCGAGCGTATATATAGCCTGTCCGAGGATGTCTACCAGCTCGTCATTGGTCGCATCTCCGAAGAACGATTCCGTCAACTTTTCGCGGATGTCTATCATCAGCGAGTCTTCCTTGAGGAACCGGAGCATTTTACGCAGCCGCTCTTCACCCTTCCCGATTCTCGAGAGGGCTCGCAGGTTCTTATTCATCTTATAGTGTTCCTGGAAGTAGATAAGCATCCAGATCTGCGTCATGTCATAAAAAAATTCAAGAACGGGATAATAGCCATATTTTTCCTTGATACCTTTTTCAACGTCTCCGCGCTTATCAGGTATCCGAGGGAACACAGCAATCAAAAGCCCTTCTTCAAAATCCTCATAAAAGAAAGGAGTCCCGGAAAAGTGACGGCATCCGCAGTGCGTGCACTCAATAATATTGAACTCCCACTTGAGCAGCGCTCTTCTGGCCTGCGGCGCTCGAGAGACATCCACCCAGGTGATGACCTTGGCTTGGAAGTCCCGGTCGCAGTGCCCGCACTGGAATGTTTCAACACTGTAGGCTTCGGCCTGATTGTTCAGCAGGTTTACCATTAAAATATTATACCCTACTTTTCGAAAACTTACTTTGAAAATCACAACCTTTTTATGGTAATATACCGTCCGTTAAAAAAAGAAAGCAAGGGGAAAATCCATTTTTTAAAAGAAAGGGGTTCTGAATGCCGATTGAAGACGACGCGGTTCTAACCACAGCGCTGCATTCTGAGGTCGAGAACAGGTTCCTCACATATGCGCTATCGACCATTGTTTCCCGCTCGCTCCCGGACGTGCGTGACGGGCTTAAGCCAGTGCACCGGCGCATCCTCTACGCCATGTGGGAGATGGGACTCGGGCCCACGGCCAAGTTCAGGAAGAGTGCCGCGGTGGTTGGCGAGGTCCTCGGAAAATTTCACCCCCACGGCGATCAAGCGGCATACGATGCTATGGTCAGGATGGCCCAAGAATTTTCGCTACGCTATACCCTCATCGAGGGGTCGGGCAATTTCGGCAGTCTCGATGGCGACCCGGCAGCCGCCATGCGCTATACCGAGGCACGGCTTTCGAAAATCGCGGAAGAACTTCTCGTCGAGATTGACAGAGAGACCATCGTCTTCCGTCCAAATTACGATAACTCTCTCAAGGAGCCTGCGGTGCTTCCTGCGCGGTTCCCCCAGCTTCTGGTGAATGGGACCTCCGGTATCGCTGTGGGCATGAGCTGCTCCTTCCCACCGCACAATCTCGGCGAGGTAATCGATGGGCTCGTGGCCATGATCGACAATTCCAATATTGAGGTGAAGGATATTCTCAAGTTGATCAAGGGTCCGGATTTCCCTACTGGCGGACAGGTCCTGAACTCCAAAAAAGAATTGAAGGAGATCTACCAGTCCGGAAGCGGCGGAATACGGGTCCGCGGCGAATACGTCGTCGAAGACCTCCCTCGCGGCAAAAAAGCCATCGTCGTTACTTCGATTCCCTATCTGGTGAACAAGGCCAAGCTGCTCGAGAAGATCATCGGCTTGATAGAGGACCGGAAACTGCCGCAAGTGTCAGCCGTCCGCGACGAGTCCACGGACGAAGTACGGATCGTGCTCGAACTCAAGGCAGAGGCAAACACCGAGCTAGTGATGGCCTATGTATTCAAGCATACCGATCTTGAATCCACGTTTCCCGTGAACTTCACTGCGCTCAAGCCGAACATGGAACCCGAGCGGCTGTCGCTCAAGGAGATGATTCAGTTCTTCCTTGATTTCCGCCTGGAAATCACGACCAAACGGCTCAACTACGACCTGAGGCTCCTCAAGGCCAGGCTGCATATTCTGAAGGCCTTCGAAGTGCTTTACGACGACCTCGATATGGCAATCAAGATCATCCGCAGAGCAAAGTCGCGCGAGGATGCGGCAGACAAACTCAAGAAACACTTCAAGCTTGATGACGAGCAGGTGAAGGCGATCCTTGAGATGCAGCTCTACAAGCTCGTGGGCCTTGAGATCGAGCGCATCCTCAAGGAAAAGGCCGAAAAGACCAGCCAGAAGAAGCATATCGAGGCAATCCTCGCGAACCAAAAAAAGGTCTGGGGCCTGATTAAGACTGAGCTTCTTGAGATCAAGGAAAAGTACGGCGACAAGCGCAAGTCTGTTATGAAGGCAGCCGAAGAGGTGGAGTTTACGCAAGAGGACTTCATCGTGCATGAAGACATTACGGTGATCCTCACTAAGATGGGCTGGATCAGGCGCGTAAAAACGGTGGGAGAGAACCTGCGATTCAAGGAAGGGGATGAACTCTTAGCCCTCTTGCCTGCGAACACCCGTGACAGCATCGCTGTATTCTCTTCAGCAGGCAAGGTATACGTAATAAAGGCGCACGACCTGCCGTCAGGATCGGGTTTTGGCGAACCCGTCCAGCATTTGTTCAAGTTCGGCGATGGCGAACGGCCCGTGTCCGCCATGAACCTGACGACCGTTCTTGCAGGAGGCGCGGTCTCTGCTGATGCCACGGCAGAGGCCAAAACAAAAGATAAGCAGGAACGGCTGTCGCTAGCCGGCGGATCCGTAACCGCGCTGAGCGTAACAGCCAAGGGCATCGGCTTCAAGTTCGACCTGTCGTCCTTCAATACTGTGACCACACGAGCTGGGAAAAAGTTTGCGGGCGTGAAGCCCGGCGACAGCATAATGGGCGTGGACATCATCGACCTTCCGAATGCTCTGTTTCTTACTACCGAGGGCAAGGCTATCGTTATTGCGGCAAAAGACATCCCGCTTCTCACCGGCGCAGGCAAGGGAGTCAAGCTTGTGAATGTGAAGAACGGCGAGGTTGCGCTCTTCCGGGCAGTGCGTAAGAGTGAGGAGGTGAAGGTAATTGACGAGAAGGGCAAAGAAAAGGTAATCGATCTGAGAGAGTACGGCGTGATGAGCCGCGGCAGCGTGGGCCTCAAGGCGGTGAAGGCGATAAAATTCGCATAATCAATCGACGCTCATATATAGATTCACGAAAAAAAAGAAAAGCGCTCATTGTGCATGAGCGCTTTTTTATTGCTTGCATTGGTGTTCCCAGATTAAGCCTGTTCCTTCTTCTCCGGTAGCCCCAATGTTTTCCTGATCTCATCTCCTTCGATGGTCTCTTTCTCCAGAAGTGCTGCCGCAAGAATCTTGAGCTTGTTCTGATTGGCCCTGAGTACCTCGCTGACTTTCTTATACGCCTCGTCCACGAGACGTTTCACCTCCTCGTCGATCTGGCGTGCCGTGTCTTCGCTATATTCTTTTGTCCCGGGAGGCAGCCCGATGTCGAGGAACATGGGACGGCGTTCTTTTTCAAAGGTGAGTGGCCCGAACTTCTCAGTCATGCCGTATTCCGTGACCATGCTCCGCGCGATGTTCGCCGCGCGCTGGAGGTCGTTCTGCGCGCCCGTCGAGACCTCATTGAAGACGATCTCTTCGGCCACGCGTCCGCCCAGCATCACGCAGAGCTTGTCTTTGAGCTCCGTCTTGGTCATGAGGTACCGGTCCTCGGTCGGGAGCTGGAGCGTATAGCCCAGCGCCGCGATGCCGCGCTGGACGATGGAAACGCGGTGCACCGGGTCGGTCGTGGGCAGGAGCTCAGCCATAATCGTGTGACCGCACTCGTGATAGGCCACAATCTCTTTCTCCTTGTTGTTCATGACACGCGTCTTTTTTTCGAGGCCAGCGACGACACGGTCAATGGCGGCCTCAAAGTCCGTCATGTCCACTTCAGTCTTATTCTTGCGTGCTGCAAGAAGCGCGGCCTCGTTCACAATGTTCGCTAGGTCTGCACCCACAAAGCCCGGGGTTCGTGCAGCAAGCACTGTGACGTCTACATCTTTTGAAAGCTTGACACCCCGAACGTGAATCTTCAGAATATTCTCGCGGTCCTTGATGTTCGGCCGGTCAACAAGAACGTGTCGGTCGAAGCGTCCGGGCCGGAGCAGGGCCGGGTCGAGGATTTCCGGCCGGTTCGTTGCAGAAATGATGATCACTCCCTTCCGTGGGTCAAAGCCGTCCATCTCGGCAAGAAGCTGGTTCAGCGTCTGTTCCCGCTCCTCGTGCGCGCCCGCGATGCCTACACCCCGGGCACGGCCTATGGCGTCGAGCTCATCGATGAAGATAATACACGGCGCTTTCTGCACGGCCTGTTGAAACAGATCACGTACACGCGACGCCCCGACGCCCACGAACATCTCGACGAACTCGGAACCACTCATAGAGAAAAAGGGAACCTTGGCCTCGCCCGCAACAGCCCTGGCCAAAAGCGTCTTGCCTGTGCCGGGCGGTCCCACAAGCAGGACGCCCTTGGGAATGCGGCCCCCGAGCTTGGTAAATTTGTCCGGGTGCTTGAGGAACTCCACTACTTCCATGAGCTCTTCCTTCGCTTCCTCTACGCCGGCCACATCATGAAACGTCACTTTCACATCGCTCTCGCTATAAATCTTGGCACGAGACTTACCGAAGCTCATGAACGTTTCACCGGCGCCGCCCCCGCCCATTCTCCGGAAGACAAAACTCCAGATGACTATGAGAATGACAAGGGGAAGAATCCAAGTGAGCAGGAAGTCCCTGAACCAATTGGTCGTGGCCTCGCCCCGAAACGTAATGCCGGACGCCATGAGATTTTTAACCAAGTCGGGATCATCAACCCCTGCCCGCACGACTGTGAACGGCTTTTCCTTTTCTCCCGCCGCCTTCGGGATGAGCACTCCGGTAATGCGGTCACTTGCGATTACGAGGTCCTTGACCCGCTTCTCCGTCACGAGCACTTTAAAATCGCTGTATGGGACGGCTTCCGTCTGCGGTTCGGAAAACAGCCGGAATAGACTGATGAACGCAAGGAATATCAGCAGATAGAGCAATAATTGTGATCCTTTTTTCATGGACGACCTCATGAGAAGAACCAGCCGCAGTAAAAAATCGAAGAAGTTGAGAAGATCCAAATGCACGAAGTCATCAACTTCTCAAGTCACGGCTTTCTTTTTCTGCAGGGCATGTGCGTAAACAACGATAACAGTGCTGCGACTTAGAATCCCTTTGACACTCCGATGCCAAAAAAGAACTGTGGGCCGGATGAAGGCTCCCACAGATGCAATTCCTTCGCAACCATAACCGGATACTGGTACTCGCTCTCGCCGAGTGGAAGTATTTTCCCACCCGTAACCTCTGCGACGACGGCGATACGCCGGCCCCGGTGATACACAGCGGCATCCAGGAACCGATCGGTCGTGATGATGAACCGCCCCTCCGTGACATCCGTTTCATACGGTCGTCCCCGGCGATCCATCGGCCTCTGAAGCACTACGATAGAGGTGCCTTCCTTGGTGTTCCTGGCCTCGATGATAACCCCGGCGAGCATTACCCATCTACCCTTAAACGTATCGGGGGCCATCTGCAACTCCCGGAACGAAATACTCCTATCCACTTTTCCCAGAGTCTCTTTTGCGAACGGCGGCGCACAGCCGGCAACGCCCAAGAGTGCGACGAGGGGCAGAGCCATTATCATCATAGATCTCTTTACCATGCATACCATCGTCTGCTACTCCGCATGGGTGCTGAATTACCACCCCGCCCCCCTTCCGCCGCCGCTGCTCGGGTCATAGTTATAGAGTGGGTCAATCCACTGCGGCTTTTTCCACGACTCCCCTACTGGCGCCCAGAGCTTGATTTCTTCCGCGAGGATGATCGGATAGTCGTATTGCTTGTCACCGAGCGCCGGGCTTTGAATGCCCTGCACTTCGCCTGCAATGGTAATGTCCCGCCCGGGAGAATATACCAGTGCATCGAGATAGCCGGGATGGAACGCCAGGAACCGCCCTCCTGTTCTCTTCATGCGTTCCGGCTTTCCCCAGTAATCCAGCCTTTTCTGCTCGACTTCGATAAGTGTGCCTTGCTTGACAGCAGTAGTTTGGACAATGATCCCGCCCAGAATCAGGATCTTCCCTTTATATGTATCGGGTTCAGCCTGAAGCCTTTCAAAGGTGATTGTTTTATCCGCTTTGCGAGTATATTCGCGTGAGATGGCATAGGTGCATCCTTGGAGTAACAGCGCAATCAATATTATGTAAGCGAGCTTCTTCATGAGCTGCCCCTCCTCCGGTCATGGACCGGGGACGCGGAGACATACGCGCACCACTCTCCCCACGGCGTTTAAGCCTTTGTTCGGTCTTCCGATTGCTGCTCGATTTTTTTCCGGACATGGTCAGGAACATCGAGCCCACGCAGATCAAAACCACCGAGTTCCTTCGCCAACAGATTTATCTTCTCGCTGTTGTGGAGGTTCCTGTTGATGATGATCCTTCGGGTTTCCATGACCCTGCACGAGCCGCCTTTCGATGTTTTTAAATCATCGTACGACACCTTTATCGAGAGGGCTTTTGCGATATTTTCAAGATCCGCGAGCGTAATTTTCATCACAATATCTTATGGTTTAAGTATAGCAGATTGAGGGCTTGTGGGTTGCCGTCAGGCATCCTGTTCTTCACCGTCAACAGGCAGGATCCGGTTCCGCACCTTTTCTATCATGCTGTCCAAGCGGGGTGTCTTCGCATGGCGGGAAAAACCGGGTGATGGTTGTTTGATCATGCTTCTTCTTTATGAATCTCCAAGATGCTCACGACGTTGATGTTCGCGTCCTTGAGAGCCTTCTGCACATCCGCGAGCTTTGCGTCCTGGACCTTGAGAATAAAATTCGTCTTCGTGGCCATAACCGTACCTCCTGTTAAAAAATAGTCAGCCTAGTGCTTAACGACGAGCATAAATTATCACAAATGCAGCGTTCAAGTCAACCCTGAAAACAGCGGTAATTTACATATTCCCTCGTCCAAGGAGCAGCTGATGCTTCTTATCCCGATGAGTCTATGATTCTGAACATGCATGTCGTTTGTTATTCTCAGATACAAGATATACCCAAGAACCCGTCGCTGTATTGAGGATGCAGCCAAGGGACCTCGATACGAAGACTTTGATAAAGGCAAAGCCGTAACAGACGTAACGCTGTGAGACTGGGACTTGCACGTACGGGAGCTAGACATGGCGAGGAGTTCGCATTAAACCAGAAATCATCCCCTGATGTTCTCGACACTGTGCATATAAAGACGGAATCAAGAGCAGTAAGATGCATCCCGTTCATGCGCGATCTTCTGAAACGCGGCTTCGCATCAGCTCGTAACAGTGTCAATGTCAAATCGCTCCTTCCACATCATGTTTTTTAGCAGACCGTCTCCTCTAATCCTTTCTAGAACTATTATTCTGAATATAACCTTTTGCACAAAAAACTTTTTTAAAATTTCTCTTGCTATTTTATTTTAGACTGTATATACTTTCCCTCGTAATAGCGTACCTAATCTGCCTTTGGCAGTTAGAAATTTTAATTTCATTTTCAAGGAGGAAGGTTTATGGCAAAAGCCATGACGAAGTCTCAGATTGCGGATCACATCGCAAAGAAGGCTGACATCAAGAAGAAATTGGCAGTACAGATCCTGGAAGATATGGCGGCACTCGCATACAAGGAGGCGAAGAATTCCTTTACGCTCCCAGGCCTCGGTAAGCTCGTGCTCGTGAATCGCAAGGCGCGCATGGGCCGGAACCCCCAGACCGGCGAAGCCATCAAAATCCCGGCCAAGAAAGTCGTGAAGTTCCGTGTAGCCAAGGCCGCTAAAGAGGCTATCCTCGGCAAGAAATAGTTTTTACCATCTCTTAATAAAAACTACCATAAAGGCATTCCGGTTTCCCGGGATGCCTTTTGTGTCTCTATCCATGACAATATTGCTTTTCATACTCTACCTCCTCGCCTTCTACCGGTTGTGGCTTATGCTGCCGGCGCTCACGCTGCACGCGGTCCTCATCGTGTCCATCGCGATACAATACGGCAGGATACCGCTTATCGGCCTTCACGAGACGCTCGGTTTCCTCGCGTTCACCAGCGGCGCTGTCGCCGTGATCTCTGGCTGGAAGCGGAAGCGCGACCTGTTCTCATATATAACGATACCCTTTATCCTGATTCTCCTTGCTGGCTCTATTGCGTCGCCGGCAATGCCAGGCGCGCTGCCGCCGGTGCTCAAGACCCTCTGGTTCGAGCTCCACGTGATCCTGTCATTTGTGTCCTATGCACTGTTTTCAATCGGTGCGGTCTTCGGCGTCCTTTCACTCCTTTACAACGAAGCTCCTGCGGAAAACAATCAGTACAGAAGTCTGCTTCTCGGTTATGTCCTCTTTTCGACAGCTATGGTCTTTGGTGGCATCTGGGCTTACTTCGCCTGGGGCACCTACTGGCTCTGGACGCCGAAGGAACTTTGGACCACCATTGTCTGGTTCTATTACAGCCTCTACCTCCACGCACGGCTCGTGCGCGGCTGGACCGGCCCGAAGGTCGTTTGGATGGGGATCATCGGATTTGTCATCGTGATGTTTACGTATGTGGGGGTGGGGCTGTTGATGAAAAGCTCGCATGAGTTTTAATGTATGGAGCGCGTCGGCCATTTCGGCGTAAAATTGACGACTACGCGGTTATTTTGGCCCAAACAATATGAGAAACTTCTTTCTCTCTTTGAAGACGGCGGTCTGGACGCTGGTCGTCCTGTTATGCCTCTTTCTCATCGGCTCTTACATGTTGCCGATGCATCGCACGGTTTTCGGCCCGATGAATGATGATCTCCTATTCCACTGGGTTAAGGACGTCGCTTCGAACAACGTCTGGCAAACGTGGTGGTTTTTTGCGGCCCTGGCCGGACTCATCCTCCTCACGCTTAACACAATATTTTGCAGTATTCAGTCGGTCAGGGGAAAATGGAAGCGCAGCGACTTTCTCCTTCGCATTTCCCCCCAGGTCATACATGTCGGGTTCCTGTGCATACTTCTCGCGCATCTGCTCGGCGCTGGCTGGGGCTACAAGATCTCCGGCATGATGTCTGAGGGGGCCTATGCTCCGTTACCCGATGACTTGGCGCTTCGGCTCAACAAAATTCAAGTGCAGACCGACGAGCTCGGGTTTATGACAGACTGGTCCGCCGAGGCGTCATTGTACGAGAACAATCATCTCGTGAAAAACGGAACGCTTGGACCAAATTCCCCGCTTTTTTACAGAGGGACCGGGATCTATCTCAAGAGTCTGAACTTCGATCGGGGACCGGCAGCCCTCCTGCTCATTGCAAAGGACCCCGGCGCAATCTGGGCGTTAGCAGGCGGTGTTCTTTTCGCGCTTGGATCGGTGACGCTGCTTGCGCTGAAGTGGGGAACAAGTTAAATTTGACGGAGATAGCCACGGATACTCACGGATTCATACAGAGATATTTTGGTTGTTTCTTTACCTGTCCCTGTTTATCATGTTCATCCATGGTTGATCACAAGGTTTTCCTATGAAAAAGCGTGTTCTCGTAGCCATGAGCGGCGGGGTTGACAGCTCCGTTACCGCGGCGCTCCTTCAAGAGCAGGGATATGACGTCGAAGGAGTTACGATGAAGCTTACAGCCGGCCTGTGCTGCGACATCGGCTCCGCGCAGGCCACGTGCCATCATCTTGGCGTCATGCACCACATAATCGATGCCCAGGCGGAGTTTGCCCAGGGCATTGTTCAGGATTTCATTTCCGAATACCGACGCGGCCGCACACCCAATCCCTGCATCAGGTGCAACGACCTCGTCAAGTTTCAACTGCTACTGGAATATGCCCGCTCGAACAGCTTTGACTTTCTCGCCACCGGCCACTACGCCCGCATTGCCCAAGATAAGACCGTGTCCCGCCTTTTGCTCAAAAGGGGCACCGACAGCGGCAAGGACCAGAGCTATTTTCTCTATCGTTTGACACAGGAGCAGATGAAGAGCATTCTCTTCCCACTCGGTGAGATACGAAAAGTAGCCGTACGAAAACTTGCATGCGAGCTCGCGCTCCCTACGGCAGAGCGGCCAGAGAGCCAGGAAATCTGCTTCGTGCCGGACAATAACTACCGCTCTTTTCTCAAGGAGCATTCACCGGAGACGCTTCGTCCTGGCGACATGGTTATGACCGATGGAAAGGTTGTTGGCAGGCACAACGGCATTGCTTTTTTTACCGTGGGACAGCGAAGAAAACTTGGCGTGGCCGCGGGCGAGCGACTCTATGTTGTTAGGGTCGAGCCAGAGACGAACAGGGTCGTGATCGGGAAATTGCCTGATCTCCAGACCGAAGTGATGACCGTGTCGAGCCTGAATTTCATTCCCTTTGATGAACTTCGCACCCCGATTAATGTTGCTGTGAAAATACGCTACCGCTCACCGTTCGCCCCTGCCGCGATTGAACCCATGGGAGCCGATCGCATCCGTGTCTTATTCGACACGGCAGTCACAGGCGTCTGCCCCGGCCAGGCCGCGGTGTTTTATGATGGGGATATTGTGGTGGGCGGGGGGATAATAGAAACGCCGGAGGGAATGCACTCTGCACGATAGTGGCTTTCACGGCCTGCTAAAACGGCACAAAAAATCTATATTGTTTAATGAACTCCTTGAACGTTTTAGCCGATATGGATTCTGGGTCTCGTTCCATGCTGATGAGACAAAAATGCCGTTTCATTTTTTTGTTGGACAATTTCAGCGGTATCACCATTCCTTCCTTGACCGCTGTGAACACCGACCATTTGGAAGCGAACGCCACGCCAAGCCCGGCTTGTACCATCTGAACGATCATCTCTGGGCTGTCGAGGGTCATGCGGACCTTGATCATTTTCTCGTCCATCCCCATATTGTGAAAAAAATTATCGACGAGCTCTCGTGTACCTGATCCCGATTCCGGCAGGATAAATGTCTCTGCCGTAAGGTCTTGGACAGTAACGGTCTTTTTCTTAGCAAGGACATGGTCTTCAGGGGCAATAATGACCACCTCATCCTCTGCAATGGCCTCGGCAAGGATTTTGTTGTCGCTGATGTTCCCCTCGACAATCCCGATGTCGATCCTGTCATCGCGGAGGCCCTGAACAATACTGTCCGTATTCGATACCACAAGATCAATCTCGATGTCCGGGTGGCCCTTGGTGAAGTTGTAGAGAACTTGGGGAAGAAGATGGCTGGCAGGCGTCCTGCTCGCTCCCACGCAAAGCGAGCCCCTCATAGTGCGCAGGGAGGTAGAAAGGTCATGTCCCATTCTGGCGTAGTCCTCCAAGATTTTTTTTGCGTGCTCATACAGGACCCTACCTGTGGGTGTGGGCATGACCTCTCTACCCTCCCTGCGAAGCAGCTGAACGCCCAACTCCTCCTCGAGGTTCTTGATAAGATGGCTCATAGCAGACTGGGTCACGCGTTTGGCCCGGGCGGCCCGCGAAAAGCTTTTCGTCTCCACCACGAGACAGAAGGATTTTAGCCGGTGGTCTTCCATAAGAATTCTTCCCCAACCTCGCATGAGTTCGCGAATTCAATAATTCTATACAGCGGTGCCTGTATTGTCAATGAATATCATTCATGTATGATATGAATTAAATGCATTTTACTTTTAGTTGTGTTCACACTACAATATTTTTATATATCATATTGTGAGGTTAAAGCCATGAAGAAAAAGAATGGAACGCTCATCATAGCCTCGACCACCAGCACTCAGAACTCGGGACTCTTCGACATCCTCATCCCGGCCTACGAAAAGTCAACACATTACGGTGTGACGGTCGAGGTCATCGCGGTGGGCACCGGAAAAGCTATGCGGATTGCGAAGAAGGGCGAAGCTGACATGCTCTTTGTCCATGACCCCTTCCGTGAAGAGAAATTCGTTGCCGAAGGGTACGGCACAAACAGGCGAGAGGTCATGCACAATACCTTTGTCATCGCTGGCCCGGCAAAAGACCCGGCACGGATCAAGGGGACAAAAAAAGCGACAGAAGCTCTGGACCTCATCGCCGAAACAGGTTCTCCCTTCGTGTCCCGGGGAGATGATTCCGGTACGAACATCAAGGAGCTGGACCTGTGGGATGACGCAGGGATCAACCCCAAGGGCAAAGGCTGGTATTTTGAAACCGGCGATAAAATGAGCGATACGCTGCTCATAGCGAGCCAGAAGAAGGCCTATACGCTCGCAGACATTGGGACCTTCCTGAACTACCAGAAGAGGATTGCTTTGTCGATCCTCCTGCAGGGCGATCCGGCGCTCAATAATCGGTACAGTGTCATCGCAGTCAATCCCGGCCGCTTCCCCGCTGTCCGATACCGTGAGGCCATGGATTTCATTGCCTTTGTGACATCGCCTGAGGGCCAGTCGGTCATCGCCAAATACATTAAGCACGGCACCCGCCTGTTTACTCCCGACGCAGTCCCGTCGGTGATGAGGAAAAAATAATGATCACGATGAAAGAGGAGGAATTTAAATGAGATTATTCAAAGGGATGGTGGCGATATTGATGGTCTGCTTTAACCTGTTCGTTGCGGTCACAGCCCCTGCAGCCGCCGAAACGCGCATCCGCTGCGCGTCAACGACGAGCACCCAAAATTCCGGATTTTTTGATTTTATTCTTCCGATCTTCGAGAAGAAGACCGGTATAAAAATTGATGTGGTCGCCGTGGGTACCGGTGCTGCCATCGAGATCGGGAAGCGTGGTGATGCAGATTTCGTCTTTGTCCATGCCAAGGAACAGGAACTCAAGGCTGTCGAAGAAGGCTTCTTCGTGAACCGTCATGATGTGATGTACAATGACTTCGTCATCATCGGTCCGACAAGTGATCCGGCGAAGATCAAGGGAGTAAAATCGGCAATTGATGCCTTTAAGAACATCGGTGAGTCCGGTGCCCTCTTTGTCTCGCGGGGAGACAAATCTGGCACCCACACCAAGGAGCTCTCGATCTGGAAAAAAGCAGGCATTGAACCAACGGGCCAGAAGTGGTATCTTGAGGTCGGGCAGGGGATGGAAAAGACTCAGCGGATCGCGGACGAAAAGCGTGCGTACACGCTCACGGACCGGGGCACCTGGCTCGCCACCATAGATAAGGATAAGCTGGATATGATCATCGTTCTCGAAGGCGACCCGACACTGTTCAACCAGTATGGTGTCATGGCCGTGAACCCCGAAAAATTCAAAACCGTGAAATACAAAGAGGCCATGGAGTTCGTGAACTGGATCATTTCCAAGGAGGGTCAGGATACGATCGCCTCATTCAAGGACAAAAACGGGAATCAGCTTTTTACACCGAACGCGAAGTAGGAATATATATTTAAAATAATTTTTTTGTCATTGCGAGCTACCGGCAAGAGCGCCGTGATTTCGGCTTTAATGGTCCAGGATTGCGTCGCCGCTGCACTCCTCGCAATGACATTTTTTTTCTTATTTCTCTGCTTTTTACACTCTCATTGAACTATGGACTCCTTTATTAGCGGCTTGATAAAAGCATTCTCCCTTATCCTTCATCTTAACCCCGAGCTTTTTGGCATCATCTTTCTTTCCCTCAAGGTATCCGGTCTGGCCCTGGTTATGGCGACCCTTTTCGGGCTTCCAACAGGAGCAATACTCGGCCTATCACGCTTTCCAGGCCAGTCGACATCTGTAAGTGTGATGAATACCCTCATGGGTCTGCCACCTGTCGTAGTCGGCCTTTTCGTCTATCTTCTCTTATCTCGCAAAGGGCCGCTGGGGTTTATGGGGCTTCTCTATAGCCCCCCCGCCATGATCTTAGCCCAGACGATCCTGGCCTTCCCGATCATAGCATCCCTCTGCCACTCGGCTATTGTTAATATTGATCCGATCATTAAGCAGGCTGCGACCACCCTAGGCGCGACACCCGGCCAGACGACCATTACGATCATCAAGGAAGCGCGATATGGAATTATGTCCGCCGTTATCGCCGCATTCGGCAGGGTCATGGCAGAAGTGGGAGCAATCCTCATCGTGGGTGGTAACATCGCAGGTTATACCCGTGTCATGACTACCACCATAGCCCTTGAGACAGACAAGGGAAATTTCGAACTAGCCCTTGCTCTGGGCATTATCCTTCTGTCGATTTCATTCGTTATAAACGTCCTGCTCCATGTCATCCAGAAAAAAGGAATGGCCAATAAGGCATGATACTTTCGGTTTCGCATATAATGAAAGCGTACCAGGGGAGGGCTATCCTGGAGGGCTGTTCCTTTTGCTTTGATAAAAACATAACGTACGTATTGATGGGAGCAAACGGTAGCGGCAAGTCTACCTTCCTCAGGATCTGCGCCCTGCTCGAGAGTCCAGACAGCGGAGAGATAGGATTCACGGCAGGGAATACTCCCCTCCAGCAGGATATGAGCCTCAGGCGGCGGATAACCCTGGTACTGCCCCGGATCGGCGTTTTCAATACTACGGTCTTCAGGAACGTGGCATACGGCCTCATGATCCGGGGCGCTCTTCATGGAGATATCGAACAGCAGGTCGCCAGAACTCTTGCCTTCGTTGGCCTCGAGCATAAAAAGAAGCAGCACGCGCTGACCCTTTCGAGCGGCGAGACACAGCGGCTCGGCATCGCCCGGGCGCTCATCATCGAGCCCGAGATACTCTTCCTTGACGAGCCGACGGCGTCCGTGGACCAGGAAAACACCGAGATCATCGAATCGATCGTGCACGCAATGAAGAAGGATGGCCGCACCACGGTTATCATGACCACCCATGACCGGGAGCAGGCCGAACGGCTCGGCGACCGCTTGTTGGTCATGAAACACGGAAGGATTGAGAACATGCCATCGCCGTAAAGTATGCAGTGCGACTTTTTACTGGTTGCGGTTTTTTCCAAGATTGTGTAAGATTCTCTGTAATCATGTTGTTCTATCTTCTGAAAAGGATTCTTCTCTTCATCCCTACCCTTCTCGGCATCACGCTTATCACCTTTATCCTGATGCGGTCCCTGCCTGGAGACCCGGTTGCAGGAATGGCAGGCGAACGGGCCAGTCCCGAGACCATCGCGCGTATACGCGCCGAGCTCGGCCAGGACAGGCCACTTCCCCTTCAGTATGTTGGATATTTGAAGCTTCTCACCACCGGAGAGCTCGGCCGCTCATACTACACGAACAGGAAGATCGCAGATGATCTGCTTGAGAAGTTTCCGAACACCGTCAAGCTTGCGCTTGCGGCACTGCTCTTCGCTTCGATCATCGGCGTCGGCATGGGCGTGTTCGCGGCAGTAAAGCGTGGAACTGGCTGGGACCGGGTCGTGACGCTCATATCGGTCAGCGGCATCTCTATCCCCGTTTTCTGGCTCGGCCTTGCGCTCATGCTCGTGTTCGCCTTCTATCTGCGGTGGCTCCCACCGTCCGGCATGGGCAAAGGGAATCTTGTTTACATCGTCCTTCCGGCTATAACGCTCGGAACATTCTCACTTTCATACATTACGCGGGTTACGCGTTCAGCTATGCTTGAGTCGCTCTCGCAGCCCTATGTAGTATCAGCTCGTGCCAAGGGTTTGTCCGAAGCCAACGTTGTGCTCAAGCACGCGCTCAAGAACTCGCTCATCCCGGTGGTAACGCTCATCGGCCTTGACCTCGGCTCATATTTAAACGGTGCTGTTCTTACCGAGACCATCTTCGGGTGGGACGGACTCGGCCGGTACGCACTTGAAGGAATTCTAAAGCGGGATTACCCAGTTATCATGGGAGTAGTGCTCTTCGGGGCGGTGGTATTTGTGAGCATCAACTTGCTCGTGGACATCTCATATCACTTTCTCGATCCTCGGGTGAGGATTAAAGGAGCAGAATAGAGAAGATACAATAGCCGAACGATTATGCTTAATAATATAACGCTTAAAGATCTAACCAGGAATGCGCCCGCTCTAATCGCAGTGATTTTGCTCATTCTACTCGTTCTCACGGCGATCGCTGGGCCCTATCTCGCTCCCCAAGATCCGCTTGCCATGGACCTCGACAGTCTGAAGCAACCGCCAAGCAAGGCACATCTCCTGGGAACGGACAGCAAGGGGAGGGATATCTTCTCGCGCATAGTGTACGGGACACGCATATCTCTCGCCGTCGCGATTATTGCATCGGCACTATCGCTCTGCATCGGCGTTTTTTTCGGCTTGATTGCCGGATATTTCGGCGGAAGGGCAGACATCATTCTCTCGCAAATATTCGACATTTTCCTTGCCTTTCCGAGCCTTTTGCTCGCTATTGGAATCAGTGCTGTTATGCCACCGGGACTCGTCTCAGCGATGCTAGCGATTACGCTCGTTGGATGGGCAGGGTTCGCCCGCCTCGTGCGCGGCTTAACGCTTTCGCTCAAGGAGCAGACGTATGTGGAAGCATCACGCGCTCTCGGCGCGAGACCCTCAAGAATTCTCTATAAGCACATCCTGCCGAACGCGCTCCCCTTGATACTCGTGGCCGGCAGCCTGCGCGTGGGCGGGTTCATTCTGCTCGAAGCAGCCCTTTCCTTCCTCGGACTCGGAGTCCAGCCCCCCACCCCTACTTGGGGCTCGATGATCAGTTTGAACCGCGCCTACATCAACTCAGCGCCCTGGATGGTGATCTTCCCGGGCCTTGCCATCAGTATCACGGTGATAAGCTTTAACATCCTCGGAGACTTTCTGCGTGACAAGCTTGATCCGAGGCTGGAGGTTTAACTTAATCGCCAATTCATCAGGGATAAGCATGTATTAAACAAATCCGAGTTAAAGCGCAAGTTTCACCAAATTATCTTTATACGTGCAAGTCGCTAAATCAGGTGATACGTTATCGGTCTCTTTGCATGTTGGCTCGTTGAATCCATGGACAATACTATCCGGGCAAAAAAATCTCTGGGTCAGAACTTTCTCAAGGACCCAAACTATCTCAGAAAGATTGCAGACGCTGCGCGCGTCGGACCCGAGGACCTGGTGCTCGAGATCGGACCGGGGCTCGGCCACCTCACGCGTGTGCTTGCTTCGCGGGCAAGAAAAGTGCTTGCCCTTGAGCTTGACGCGAGGCTCATTCCGCTCTTGCGGCAGGAATTCAGCATGCTTCTCAATGTTGATATCGTTCAGGCCGACGCGATCGACTATCCTTACGAGGCGCTTTCGGACCGATGGAAAGTTGTTGCCAACCTCCCTTATAATATTTCCACGCCGATAATTCAAAAGCTGATTGCCTGTAGGAATAAATTCACGGCCCTCACGCTCATGCTCCAGCAGGAAGTCGCGGAGCGAATTGCTTCTCTGCCGGGCGGCAAGGAGTATGGCTACCTCTCGGTGCTCGTGCAACTTTATACAGAACCGAGAATCGAGTTCATGGTGCCGCCTGGAGCATTCGCACCGAAGCCTGAGGTAAATTCTGCCGTTATAACCCTCACGGTTCGAGACTGTCCTGCAGTTGCAGTTTCGGACGAAAAATATTTTGTGCGAGTAGTAAAGGCTGCATTTTCTCAGCGCCGCAAGACGCTCAGAAATGCCCTTAAACAGCTGGACGTTCCTGCGGAGAAGATGTCGGCGGTTCTGAACAAAACGGGCATTGACCTTAACCGTCGTGCTGAAACGCTGACCGTCAAGGAGTTCGGCCTGTTGGCTGATCATTTATCGCCTTGATTCCAACGACCTAAAACCAAAGCCATGACCCCTGAACACCAATTGCGCAACTTGTACGAAGAATATGTATCACGCTCTTGGATTTGTTCTTATCACTTTGCGCCATAAAACCTCCGTCTCCTCAGGGCGGGAATATAGGGCACCGGCCCAATGAGGTTCAAAACCGAATCGGGCCAATGATTTACTGAGCATAAACAATATTTCATTCGATACATTTTAATTGACAATACTTCAAGGGAGAACACTCACTATTTTGTTCTTGGAAACAGAGGTACAGGGTTCCGGTGAGAAGGTCACCGGGTAAAACTTTTGGTTGCAAAGAAGATTACGACGCCGACTCAATAGTTTCGCTAATAAGCTGGCAACCTGTTATCGGTCCTTGGATCGTACGACAAAAAGATAACTACCGAGCGATCTCTTCAAAACCCTACGGGTTAGTCATGATACTGTGACTTTACCATTTTGACGGTTTTCGCTAGACTCTTTTCATCTTGACAACCGTTTATTGTATCAGATAGAATCACGCATCGTTTTTGTTATGTACCGACATGCAGGACACAATAATAAAAATATTCGAAGAGAGCGCCCAGGTAAAGATCAAATTCGCGCGGGAAAACGCCCTGAAGATCATCGAGGTGGTTCAGCTCATTGCACAGGCCTTCCGCGATGGGAAAAAAGTGCTCATCTTTGGCAATGGCGGGAGCGCCATGGACGCCTCGCACATTGCAGCTGAATTCGTTAACCGATTTCTCATGGAGCGGCCGCCTCTTCCCGCCATCGCTCTGAACACCGATGTCGCCGTGCTCACGAGCATCAGCAACGACTATGACTATTCTCAGGTCTTTTCGAAACAGCTCACCGCCCTTGGCCATGAAGGCGATGTGGTGATTGGCATCAGCACGAGCGGCAATTCTCCGAATGTGATCAAGGCTATCGACGTTGCGAAGAAGAACGGAATGAAGACCGTGGTGCTAACCGGCGGGATGGGCGGGAAGCTTGCGCACATGGCGGATTATGCATTCATTGTGCCGACAAAGCTTACACCTCGGATACAGGAAACTCATATCACGCTCGGTCACACTATCTGCCAGTTGGTTGACGAAGAACTGTTTGGCCATCCTCGGTGAGCAAGGCCCATGAAAAAGATCGATCCGTCTAAAATAAAAACATACTCGGTAAAGGGGCGCACAAGCAAGGTCCGGCTTGACGACTTTGCCAAACCGCATAAGAAGCATGGAAGTTACCAGGACTTTTTATCATCCCTCCCGAATATCCTTGCCTCAAAAAGCCTTAAAGATGTCTCTGCCGCTGTAATCCAGGCACGGAAGGACATGCGGCCTGTTATGCTCGGCATGGGAGCCCATTCCATAAAAGTGGGGCTGAACCGCGTTATCATCGACCTGATGGAACGTAAAATCATCACAAGCCTCTCGCTCAACGGCGCTGGAATCATCCACGACTTCGAGCTCGCATTCATCGGCCAAACGTCTGAAGACGTAGACCGAGAGATCCTCTCGGGCTCTTTCGGCATGGCCGAGGAGACTGGCCGCATGCTGAATCAGGCGATCAAGTCCGCCGCCGAGAACGAGGGAATCGGTGCCGCCGTGGGCAGGATGATCCAGGCTGGGGATTTTCCTTATAAAGACCAAAGCCTGCTCGCAGCGGGATTCCGCCTAGGTGTTCCGGTAACGGTCCATGTCGCGATAGGGACAGACATTATCCACATGCACCCTTCCTTTGATGGACAAGCAACAGGAGCTGCTGCGCATCGAGATTTTCTCGCCTTCTGTTCTCTTGTGTCCGATCTCGAAGGAGGCGTATACATCAATCTCGGCTCTGCAGTACTCTTACCCGAGATTTTCCTCAAGGCAGTGACTCTTTGCAGAAATCTCGGCAATAATCTTCAACACTTCACGACTGTTAACATGGACTTTGTTCAGCACTATCGGCCGACTACGAACGTGGTGTGCCGGCCCACCCAAGATGGCGGGAGGGGCTATGCAATCACCGGCCATCATGAAATCATGTTCCCCCTGCTCGCTGCGGCAATCATAGAGCAAACATAGCACGTAATGCTTTTTTCTTAGATTAATCACCTGTCCATGAGCCGACCCTTTTTGTGTCCATGATTTTGTAGATTGACCGATTCCGACCCCTTTTTAAATTCTCTCTAGTCAGATCCGAAAAAAAATCAATCTGTTAATGCCTGGCAAGAAGATTGCTCATTCAATATGCAGTGAGAAGGGAGCGTGCCATGGGGGCCTTATATTGCTCGGGTTTGGAAGGTATTGTTGACGCTATAAAATCGATGAGCAACATTAGGCCGACGCAGGGAGATGTGGCGTACCGAGGGTACGATATCCGCACCCTTGTAAAACGATCAACGTACGAAGAGGTCGCGTTTCTTCTGCTTCACGGAAGATTGCCCCGAATTGATGAATTCGAACGTTTTTTCAGTGTTCTCGCAGACAACAGAGAACTGCCGAATGATCTGCTGGACATATTCAGACGCATACCTCCTAAAGCACACCCCATGGATGTTTTGAGTATAGCAGTTGCCTTCCTGGGCACGGTGGATCCGGAAGTTCGCGATCATTCACGAGAGGCCGCCTTTCGGAAGACTATCAAGACTATTGCCAAACTCCCTTCGATAATAGCTTCAAGCTGGCGCATATCACAGCGCCTTGAGCCTATCAATCCCATGCGTCATCTCACCCATGCACAGAACCTCCTCTATATGCTTTCGGGTTATGAGCCGGATGAGGACGCCGTAGATGCCCTTGATAGGATGCTCATACTGTATGCGGATTACGAGGCTGATGTCTCGAGCTTTACGGCGCGAGTCGCCGCATCCTCATTTACTGATTACCACTCTGCTCTTCTCGCGGCAATCGGTTCTCTCAAGGGCAGGCTCCACGGAGGTGCCAGTGAGCAGGTCATGAGGATGCTCCGGAACATCAATGAAGTCTGCAAAGCTGAGGAATGGGTCAAAGACGCGCTCCAGAAGAGACAGATGATCATGGGCTTCGGTGATCGGGTCTGCAAGCAAAGCGATGCGCAGGCACAGATCATGAAAAATCTCAGCAGAGACCTCGCTCATAAGATCGGCGATACAAACCTGCACCTCCTGTGCGAGAAAATAGAGGAGATTATGTTCAGGGAAAAAGGACTCCATCACAATCTTAATTTTTATGCAGGTCCGATTCTCACCATGCTGAGCATACCAACGGATCTCTGCACGCCAATATTCGCAGCAGGCAGGATAGCGGGATGGTCGGCGCATATTGTCGAACAGTTCGAAAACAACAAACTGGTCAGACCCAGATTTGCGTACCAGGGGCCGGAAGATCTCATCTATCAGCCGTTCGAAGAAAGAGACTACAAAACAAGGATGTCAACAGTATGACATATCGACTTCTCTAAGTCCGAAACAAAACAACTTGTGAAATATCATGATTTCAATTGGTTGCCAGATAATGGGTGAACAAAGAGGCGGAAAACATACACAAAACTGACACACCTATGCTTGCCAAATTCATTAACATACTGGATTATTTGATAATAATATTGTGGCAAGGATTTTGCTAAATAATGAGGTGTAATCCTCATCATGGGACGAAGTACATAACAATCAACATTTACCTACTGCCCATACAAGCATTCTTGGCCACTCGCCCCGTAGAAGAGATTCAGGCGGCTGTGGCATCTTCTTACCCCCCCGACGCCTGCGCGTCTCATGCTTGCTTTTAAGCTTCGAGACGCACAGGCGCCCCCCTTGTAAGTATTCTTACTTATATTCTTTGGTAAAAGGATTTCGGATAGCACTTTAATATCGCTCCAAATGCTAGATAATTTTAGAAATCTCCATTGATTTGTTTATATGATGGGAAAAGAGCATACTCGTTTTTACACATTTTGCTGGATCCGGCAGACTGCCCCATCGGCTCAAACAATTTTAAGCCTTACAACAATAGGTGTGGTTTTCCTTGGGGCTATGAAATCATCTGGACGTTAGACCCGAAAATGTCGAACGCGCGCAAGGAATCAAATGAACGGGGATTAGTAAGACATAACCGGCGGTGACGATTTGTCTTCATAATCCTGATGGAGCAGGCGGAGCCTATCTGCAAAATCCTTATAGCATCGCGAATCTCAGCATCATCGTGCTTGACTCGTTCAGGGAAAAAGAAAAGCAGGAAGGCACTATGTCAAGATGGACCGGAGAGAGGTGGAACAGAAGATTCCCCTCGTTGGGCATATCAATCGTCGTCGGTCCTAATATGGACCCCTTATCCAGCACTACGGCAAATTACCTCGGAACCTGGAAGCTGGCCAAAAAAGCGCAGGAGAGATACTGTGCTTTCGAACGGCGGAGCACGTAAAAACCAGGCATCAGGCCTCACTGATAAGATAGTGGCTGACAGGTCAAGTCATAAACGCGCAACGGGAATGTACATCGGAGGCAACAGCGGCTCACTGGGAAACACCATTTATTAGAAATGAAAAAACTACTCGCGCGTTGCGCACGAGTATGGCCAATGGCCCTTTTTCTCGGGGCTCAGCCAAAGTTACGCCTCATTAATTGAGAATACTCTTCTCTGAAAGCACATCACCCTTCACGCCAACGATGGTCTCGATCAGGTGGATATTTTTCCCTGACCTCGTGATCGCCTCTTTTAATACAGCCGTCATGCCACCGCAGCAGGGGACTTCCATCCGGAGACAGGTCACCCTTTTTATCGCAATGGTGCTGAAAATTTCTGTGAACTTTGCAAGATACTGCATGGCATCATCAAGCTTGGGGCACCCGATCAGGACCTTCCTGCCCGGCAGGAACTTCTCGTGGAAGCCGGGTGTTGCAAAGGCTGTGCAGTCGGCCGCAACCAGAATGTCGGCGTCCTGGAGAAACGGCGCGACAGTGCCGACAAGCTTGATCTGGATCGGCCACTGCGTTAGTCGGACGTCCCTGTCACTTGCAGCCGGAGAGGGGGCAACGGATGAGCAGGACGGACAGTCAACAGCAAGATTTGTCTTCATGATAGGCCTCCTTATGATTCTTTGATGATTTTATTTTAAGGGAAAGGACATGCTGTTTCTATGATGTGCGTCATACTCGTTGGTTGGGCACATCCGATGAACAGCCCAAACCTAATGCTGGACCGAGCAAGCAATATCCGTGACACATGATACACTACCGAAAGTGGAGAGGGACCACAGTCTTGATCAAGGGCGGCGGGACAGGCTACCGAATGCCATTGCAACGGACTTTGAGGAGTACGGCGGAATGTCTTGCAGGAGAGTACGCACTTTTACAAGGAGGCGGGATGCGGCAGCTCGAGCAATCCTTGTAGCCCTCACTGGCAACGGCTTTGGGCTGGTGCTCCATAATTGGCATGAACCGAACAGATCTGTACGTGATGTTCCTTAAAATGCCGAATGCGCACCTTCGAGGGCGCCTTCCATATGAACCCAGACTACATGCACTGGTATGGTTTGGACGCCAATGAAGAAAATGCTCCGGAAAAACATAGACGAAGCCGAAAAGCTTGGGGCAGAGATGAGCCTGCCGCTGCACACTAGTCTCTGAGGTATCAGGATCAAGCGAGGCTTAGACATAACCTCAGAACCGGTGACCGAAACCGCTCAGCATTATGGTATCCCGTCATTTGTATAACTTGTCATATTAAAGTATCTGAGGAGGAATGAGCGATCCCTCCCTTTTTTATTGATATCGGACGCCATCCGTTCGAGACGCTAGCGTTCCTTCTCTTTGTGCTATTATTAAAATACAGGAGTGGTCAATCAATGGCCACCAGGAGATCTAATCCGGTATGAAGCCCAGAGGGATTACCAGGTCCGTGCTCCTGTTCATATTTTTCTTCATATCACCCATCATTTTTGTGGAGGCAAAGGATATGGTGACGCTCAAACTGTCAAGTCCGGCATTCAAACACAATGACTCAATCCCTTCAAAGTATACTTGCGACGGGGCGGACGTGAATCCTCCCCTCGTGATAGAAAACACCCCCCTCACGACCAAGTCGCTTGCATTGATTGTCGACGACCCTGACGCTCCCGCTGGGAACTGGGTCCACTGGGTCGTATGGAACATAGACCCTACCATAGTCGAGATCAGGGAAAATACGGCTCCCTCCGGAGCACTGCAGGGCATTAACGATTTCAGAAAACACGACTATGGGGGCCCTTGTCCTCCTTCCGGAACCCATCGCTATTTCTTTAAGCTCTATGCGCTCGATATGATGTTGAATCTCGGCCCGAAGGCGAACAAAGCCGAGCTCGAACGTGCTATGAAGGGACATATCATCGTCCAAGGCGAGTTGATTGGTCTATACAGGCGGAGGTGACATCGCGTTTTTTGATTTTTCTTCAAAAAAAATAAATTGCAGAGTTGGAAGTTGTCGCACTCCTATTACTAAGAAGGCCAGATTTTATGATCTTGAGCGTTTTCTTGCTAACGAGCATACATCTTACATTCCGCATCTATTTTGCGATATTTCTTGACAGAACCACAAAGATGATTTATTTTAGTGCATTAAAAACAGTTTTTCTCACTTTTATAAAGAAAATTGAATGTTTTTTCTTAGCGCTAGGTGGCCATTATTGTTTATGTAGTGCTTGGTAGAACATCAAGCATGATTTGGTAACGTTCTTAAATGGGGGACTGCCGTCGTCCCGCTTCATACATCTAAGATGGTGCTGAAGTCTCTTCAAGGTGGGGAATCGCGTTTTTTATGGGTTTGACAGTGGCATAATTCACAGGACCCAAAAAAACGGATTTGCAGGAGGGGAAAGTGCAAGATTCGTTGAATTACGAAAATGAAGAGATCAAAGAATCTAAGTTGCTTGTCCGTGAAGCGAGCGAAAAATATATCAGCTACCTTGAAGCTGCAGCCGATCAGTACATGGATGCTCTCAAAGATATTGAGCGCAGGTGCACAAAACAGGATGAAGACACTGACAGCATTTACCAGGAACTTACGGTCCTGAGCGATTCGATGCTTCAGGTTTGCGAACAATTTGAGAACTTCGTAAACGACGAAGCGGCTATCAAAGCTGCACAGGTGGCCTTTCGTGATAAGACGGAGCCTATTATATCCAAAAGCTACGGTGCCAGTCGAGTCCGGACGTGGCCTCAAGGATATCAGGGAGATTATAAAACAATAGAATTCATATATAGAAATACGCCAATGTCGGAGGGCATAGGTTATTATATCGATAAATATGTGCTTTCTGCAACCCTTGCGGTAGGCGTGCGAGAAAGAATGCGAAAATTGGCTGAGCTGCTAAAAACGGAGATGACCAGCAGGCAACATCCGAAGGTCCTCGACATCGCCTGCGGCTCATGCCGTGAGCTGCATGAAATAGTCCCGGAAATTGAAAAGGCCAGGGCCCACTTCAAATGCATCGATTTAGACTCCGATGCCCTCGATTTCGCTCTCAATCGTTTATCTTATGCCGGCCTCTCGGCAGATCGTGCGGAATTCATCCAATATAATGCCCTCAGAATGTTTGACTATGAGACTGCGATGTCTGCATTCGGCATGCAGGATATCATTTATAGCGTTGGATACTTCGATTACTTGGCCGATGATTTCCTCACGAAACTGCTGCGGACGCTGTATATGCTGCTTAACCCCGGTGGAAAACTTATAGCGGCTTTCAAGGATGCAAACCGTTACCGGTCTCAACTTTATCATTGGTTCGCTGACTGGGATGGCTTCTTGCAGCGTACTGATGATGATTTCGAAGGATTGTTCCGTCGCGCTGAAATCCCCAGAAGCGCATTAACAACGACCCGTGTAAAATCGGGTTCAATAATCTTTTATATTGCGACGAAACATTGACAAAATGTCCGGCCGTGGCACTGCAGTGGATGTTCCTTGCTGGAAGATGGATGGCGGCCGGGAAAGTCCTTCTCTTTTCGGCACGGCGGCGCTGTTGATTTCATTAAGACATATGAGATTGAGCAGGCATGATGCTCATGATCGAAGGGCTCTTCTCAAAAAAACATACTGCATAAAGTTTATCCGCACGTATTCACGCCAAGTTAGTCGCTTTTTTCAAGAAGATGACGGAAGAGCAAGTATACAATTCTGTTCATCGCACAACAATCTAGCAGTGATGATGTCATACTGCCCGAAGTAGTGATTTCCCTATAATCGCGTGTAATAAGCTTAACTTCCCTTACTATTCGGCCCTCTGTTTCGTGATTGCTCTGTTCTCCCAAAGTGATAATGTCGTATTTTCCCCAAGCAGAAATGTCGTATTTCTATTAGGATGCCTTTCCGTAAAGGGAGGGCACGATGGGGAGAAGAGGCACGATCACGATGAGCATGAAAGAGGCGAAGCTGCTTC
>DATJZV010000026.1:0-141061 GCA_035498715.1 Nitrospirota bacterium | reverse complement strand
CTGCGCGGCTGCGGTGAGCATCGTGGTCGGAGGCCTCCTGGGCACGGTTATGGGTTACATCGTCTCTGCCCCCGCGGCGCTCCGGGAGAAACAGTCCGCTACAGAAAAGGCCTAAGACAGGCACGGGCAAACAGCTAAGGTCATGAGCTAAACAAAAGGCGGTGAAAAATCACCGCCTTTGTTTTTTAGAGGCCACTCAGCGGCCCGGGTTATGCGATCGGCGGGGCTTAAACGTCCGCGATCCGGACAGATGGGTCGTACCGGCAGGACGGATTATTGCTCCGTGTGTTGTTGTCGCCGGGTGTGCCGTTTTATGGCTTGCAGACGTGCGAACCCCTGGCTGCTTCGCACCGGTCTGATCCCTGCGACGCTGTGGTTCTCGCGGTGGGCGCGCGAATTCAGCGTCGCGAGCAGGCGCCGGTTTTGTGTAATCAAAGCCTTTGAGCGTGCGACGCTCTATTTTAGCACCGAGGATGCGCTCAATGGAGCGCACCACGGGTTCATCTTCCCGAGTTATGAGGGTAAAGGCATCCCCGGTTTTGGCGGCTCGGCCTGTACGACCTATGCGGTGCGTATAAGCATCGACTGTGTCGGGAATGTCGTAGTTGATGACATGAGAGATGCTCGAAACATCAATACCCCGTGCCGCGATGTCGGTCGCGACCAGGATCTGGAACGATCCGTCACGGAATCCATCGAGAGCGGCCTGACGCCTGTTTTGAGACAGGTTACCTTGCAGCGAAGCGGCCTTGTAACCCGCCTTTTCCAGTTGCTGCGCTACACGCTTGGCGCGATGCTTGGTGCGCGTAAAGATCAGGACAGAACCTGTGTCGGTGTGGCGCAGGAGTTCCAGGAGCAATGCGGTCTTGAGATGCTGCCCGACTGGATAGAGCGCATGCGACACCGTGTTCACTGGCGCGGTATGGCCGACCTGCACTGTGACCGGATCATGCAGGATGTCGTGGGCCAGGCGCCGGATATCATCGGGCATGGTGGCCGAGAACAACAGCGTCTGCCGCTTCGTTGGCACGTGCTTCAGGATCCTGCGGATATCCGGAAGGAAACCCATATCGAACATCCGGTCCGCTTCGTCCAGTACGAGCACTTCAATGCTTGACAACCTGATAGTTCCCTGGTTGATGTGATCGAGCAGTCGACCGGGGCAGGCAACGACAACATCTACTCCGGCCCGCAGTTTTTGAATTTGCGGGTTCACACCCACACCCCCATAGATAGTGATGCTCTGCAGTTTTGTCTGGCGGCCGAGTTCTTTGATGGATTCGTTGATCTGCTCGGCCAGTTCGCGCGTAGGGGCGATGATCAGTGCGCGGACCCGGCCAGGCGGGCCTTGCAACAAGCGCTCGAGGATTGGCAGCACAAACGCCGCCGTTTTGCCGGTGCCGGTCTGCGCCAGCCCCAAGACGTCGCGTCCCTGCATGACGTGTGGGATGGCCTGACGCTGAATGGGGGTTGGTGTGGTGTAGCCCTGTGCCTTCACTCCGGCCATGATGTTCGGGTCAAGTTGAAACGATTCAAATTTCACAATGACTCCTTGCTGATACCAAGAAATAAAAAAGCCCCGGATCGCTCCGGGGCTTTTGGAGTGGTTATTTAGAATATTTTTCGCAGTATATTTATTGAACTTTGGACACGTTCGCTGCCTGGAGACCCTTGGGCCCCTTGACAACCTCGAACGTAACTTTATCTCCTTCGTTCAGAGACTTGAAACCGTCTCCCGTGATGGCCGAAAAGTGTACGAATACATCTTCGCCATTGTCCTGCGTGATAAAGCCAAACCCCTTACTGTTGTTGAACCACTTCACTACACCATTTGCCATTCTGTTTCTCCTCTGCTTCCTTTTGAAATTTATCCGGGAAATATCCACGGATTGACAGAGCATACCGTATTTCACTGCATCATGTCAAGCTCATAATTGATAAACTCCTTGAGATTGTTTAACCGAGGATACCACCCTTATAACCATAGTTAGCAAAGTTGGAAACTATTAAGGACCGCTCAAGGGTAGAGACCATTCTGCCTCACTCACGATTTCTTCTGCCGCTGATACGACCGTGCCTGGTGCATGAACGCTTCGAGCCGGGTTATGGTCTGGGAATCCTTTTGGCCTTCGTAGGCTATGTTCAGGAGGGGGATGTTGTTATGGTCCTCTCGTACCCGCTTAAGGATGGCGCTCGCGATAGTGCCGGGCATGCACGTGAACGGCATCACGTTCAAGATGCCCGAAACTCCCTTGTTGATGTAGTCGATTGACTTCCCCACGGACAACACGGCCTCGCCTTCGAACGAGTGGTGTATGTACGGCATGGCCGCATGGAGGGTCTGCCTGATGCTTGGCTCATGCAGGCTTCTCATGCTACCATTAAACCCGCCCAGCAGCCGACGCTCGTCTTTGCGCTGCACCCGTCCCGTTATGTACGCCTTGAGCAGTTCATTCCATGAACGATTCATTTTTGCCGACACCTTTGCCGTTTCATTGACGTACAGAAGCCATTCGGATATGGGAGCGACCCACGCCTCTCCGCCGAGTCGTTCGATCAGACTGACAACGTCCTCATTGCTAAAGCGATTAGAGCGAATATAAATCTCACCGACAATGCCGATAACCGGTTTATGACGCTCGGTTATTTCGATAGCGATGAAATCTTCGTATGCCTGCTGCAGCACGGGAAGGAGGTCTGCCCGCTTCTCTATGGCAGCGGTCATGCGGTCGAGCGCGGTCTGGTATACCCGGTCCGTTTGTCCCTTCCGCTTCTCGTACGGCCGGTGTTCCCAACGTGCTTTCTGAAGCATATCAACGGCAAAAGCCCCCCGCCAACTCATGAGAACGAAATCCTTGTCCAGGGCACGCACGTCGTTATGCAAACGCTCATCCTGCATGGGAGCAAGGATCTCTACGCACTCGAGCCCGAGCCGATCGAGAACCTGACGGTGGTAGCGGTGGTACTGCCCAAACCTGCACGGCCCTTTCCCCGTGGGCATGAAAAAAGCGCTCTTCTCAGGATCGAACCCCCGTCTGCGTGTTGCCTTGATCATGTCACCGGTAGTCAAGGCGAGAGGATAGCATTCTCTGCCCGAACTGAACTCCTTGCCGATCTGCACGGTTTCCTCGTCCGATTCCGGCAGTACTTCTGCGTCTACGCCGCATGCACGAAAAGCAGCCGCGAGGGCATGGGCATGGTCCGTCATCGGCGGAAAATAGACTTTTTTCGCACGGAGCGAGCCGTCCGACCTGGCTGGGGATGAGAGATGCTGCGAGGAATTTCCGACATTATTGAGGCTATCCATGAACGCCTCAATCCTCGTAATTGCGCCAGCGTCTGCGCTGTGCTCATCGATCTCTAGCTGCAGGAACGGTTTGTCTCCCATCTCCTGCCTGAAGAAATGTGTGATGAACGAATCAGGACCGCACCCGAAGTTAGTGATGTACACTGGGTACAGACCAGGGTGTTTGCGTATGATCCTTGCCGCGGCCATGATCTTCTGACCTGACCGCCAGTACATGGTTTCAAGACCGGACATGTCCGCGGTGTGGAGCGGAAGGAAATCCATGGGGATCGCCTGCAACCCGAGGTCCCGAATCTTCGACGGAAGATTCATGCTCACACCGGGATCGCAAGTATTATAAGTCCTCCCGACGAGCACGAGCGCTTTTTGGCCCGCCTGCATCTGGGACAGGACCGAGCTGCCCCGCTCTTCGACAGCCCCGTGAAATGCTTCCTGTGCCTCCCACGCAAGCCGCTGCGCCTTGCGCACTGCGCCCGCACCTTTCCCGAGAGCCTTACCGAGCACCTTCATACTTCTGGTAAAGTTGCGCTCGTCCTGGAGATACAACACAGGTTCTACGATCTTAGTGCTGCCGAACCTCATGGAAGCCCGCGCAATGTACGGCAAAGCCTGTGCATAGGGACACGCCTGCGCGTTATCTATCCGCGAGTTAAAAACTGGGAACCGGATAAAGCTCGGCAGGAAGAGGATGTCAACCTTTTTATCGAGGAGGTCCTGGATATGTCCAAGCGCGACCTTGGCTGGAAAGCACGTTTCGGCGACCGTAGCCTCGAGCGCCCGGTTGATCAGTGTCCGGGTCGTGCGCTCAGAGAGCACAACGCGGAACCCGAGTTCTGTGAAAAAGGTCTGCCAGAACGGCAGATAGTCGTTCACATAGAGCATCCGGGGGATGCCGATACTAGGTAAGCCATCGGCCGCCGTCCGCGAGAGGGCGGTTCCCGCAAGCAGCTTCTCGCGCTCTGCGAACAGATCAGGCAGCACGCCGGTCAGCGATGATTTTTTCTTGACATCGTATTTCTCGCACCGGCTCCCATAGAAGAGAGGTTTCTCTCCCTCGAAACTCACCCGGCGGATGTCGCATCGGTTTGCGCATTCGACGCACTCGAAGGTCGAGATGTTATACGCACGCTTGCTCAGGTCAAACCCTTTGAACGCACTTCGACCCGTGCCTTCACGCATTGCAAGGATGGCCGCACCGATCGCGCCGGTGACCTCATGGTGCGGGGGAACAGTGATACGTTTGCCGGTTATCTGTTCAAACGCAGCAATAACGGCCTTGTTCGCTGCCACACCTCCCTGGAAGAAAATCCGGTCGCCGACCCGCTTGCCGGCCACCACCTTGTTCAGATAATTATGGGCAATGGAATAGGCAAGACCTGCGGTCAACTCTTCCACACCTGCCCCCTTGTTCAGATAGTGCACCAGGTCCGATTCCATAAAGACGGTGCAGCGTTCTCCAAGCCCGCAGGGTGAAGAGGCACAGAATGCCCGGTCCTCGAACTCCCGCTTGATTTTGATGCCAAGGCGCTCGGCCTGTTCTTCGAGGAAGGACCCTGTGCCCGCGGCGCAGGCCTTGTTCATCTCGAAGTCCACAACCGCACCGTTCCGCAGACTGATGTACTTGGAATCCTGCCCCCCGATCTCGAAAATAGTGTCCACGACCGGATCGATCACGGCCGCCGCTGTGGCCTGCGCCGTGATCTCGTTCCTGACCACATCCGCGCCGATCATGTCACCCGTTAGATACCTGCCCGAACCCGTCGTGGCTGCGCCCACGATCTTCACTCGGGAACCGACCTCATCACCCACTTCGGCCAACCCCTTTTTCACCGCCTCAATCGGCCGGCCAGCCGTTGGCAGATACCGTTTGGAAAGTACACGCATGTGCCGGTCGATAACCACGACGTTGGTCGAGACTGACCCGACATCCACGCCAAGGTACGCTTCGATCAAGCCGTTCGATCCTGGCACAGTATCCTGGTCCGGGTTCGGCATAATGCCCATCGGCTTCGCGAGAGGACTCACAACGCTCTTCTCAAGCTGCAGTCCGCTAGACAGATAAGCGGTGAGCGCGGATATGCCTTGATATGGGCTTGCGTGCTCGGGATGCTGCAAAGCCGTAAGCGCTGCGCCAATGGCCCCGGAAGTGTTGAAGTGATGCGGCACAGTCATTCCGGACTCTGCTAGTTTCAGGACATCACGGAATGCCCTACGCATGCCAAGGTTCGCGGCAACACCGCCGAGGAACAGGAGCGGCGCCGGAAAACTTTTGCCTTTTCCAACGGTGGCCATGAAGTTCCTGGCCATAGCATAGCACAGCCCCGCCACAATATCGAAGTCCGGCGTGGCGATCTGCTGCAGGTGGATCATATCGCTCTTAGCGAACACGCTGCACCGCCCGGCCACACGCGGCGGCGTCTTTGACTGAAGCGCGATACGACTGAATTCTTCTATCGAGAGGTTAAGGCGAGACGCCTGCTGGTCGAGGAAAGAGCCCGTTCCCGCGGCGCAAACCGTGTTCATGGCAAAGTCTTCTATCTTGACGCCACCTGACGATGAATCTGGCACGAGGCTGATGAGCTTCGCATCCTCGCCTCCCATCTCGATAATGGTCCGCGCGTGAGGGTGATAGAGTCCGGCAAAAAGAGACTGTGCGAGGATTTCGTTAATGAACCGCGCACCTATGATCTCGGCGAGCTGTTTGCCGCCGCTCCCCGTTATGCCTGCGGATCGTATCATGGATTCAGGGAATTGTGACGAAAGCGCCGTGAGTTCGTTAGCAAGAGAGCTGGCCGGGTCTCCCTTGGTCCGCGTATAGGTTTCAGCAAGGACGTTCCTGCCTGCATCGACGACCGCGGTCTTGATGGTTACAGAACCGATGTCGATACCGAGGAAAAGCTCTCTCTGCATACGTCGCTCCTTATCCTTGGATGATTTGACCTGAAAGCACGGCTTACTACAGAAGACAGCCAGCTTTTTCAGAAAACGCGTGACAGGTCACCGTAAGGGTCTCCCGTTGTGCTGTTCTCGCTTCTTTTCTGCTTCATTCCGGAACAGTGAGGATGAGACATGTTTTGAACAGGTATTATTATAATAAGAACAACGATGACAGTCAACCCTTATACCAACCTGCCCCTCTCCGCATGATCCGAGGTCTTTACATGATCTCAAGCTCGTCCCCACATAAGGATTTGGATGCAAAAACACAAAAACGTGATATAATGCAAAACAATATGCATCAATTTTTGTGCTCAAGGATAATATGATCACCCCTGCCGGCAATATAACGGATATGACAATCCCCCTGCTTTTTCAGGGGCTGCGGGCAGAAAAAAAAACCGGCACGGTCGTGTTCGAGCGCGAAACGGCGGTCAAAAAAGTCTACTTCCAAGGAGGCGATATCATCTTTGCCTCCTCTAACCTGGAGGAGGACAGGCTCGGCGAGTGCCTGCTCCGGGCCGGCACGATAACCAGAGCACAGTACGATGCATCTGCTGAGGTCTTTAAAAAAACAGGCAAGAAGCACGGGACCGTTCTCATCCAGCTCGGCTTTATCTCACCGCAGAGTCTGGTTGGCGGCGTAAAGCTCCAGGTTAAGAACATAATTCTCAGTCTGTTTGCCTGGCGCGAGGGCCGCTATACCGTCGAGGAAGGCCCGCTGCCCCAGACAGACATCGTCCCTCTCCAGATGAGCACCGGAAGCCTGGTCGTTGAAGGTTTAAGCGGCATCGACTGGCAGCTTGTCCGTAAATCACTTCCCCATATCAAGACCGTGCTTCGTCCATCCACAGACCCATCGCAGCTCTTTCAAGGCGCTGGCCTCACCCAGGACCAGCTGATGGTCCTGTCACTGATCGACGGGAAAAAGAACATCGAGGAACTCTGTTCGCAGTCTGGCATCGGTGACTTCAACACGCTCAAGGCGGTCTACGTTCTCCTTGCGCTCAGGATGGCCGAGATCGGCGAAATTAAAAGCGAGGAGGAGAAGAGCTTCGCACGCGAGATAGTGCGTGAAACCGTTACGGCAAAGACGGCGTCGGAACGGAAGCCGCGTGAACCTCAAACCGCTGTACCTTCTGCCACCAGGGAAACAATACAGAGGGCGTACGATGACATAAAAACCCAAGACCATTACCAGGTTCTCGGCATAAAGCGCAGTGCGACAGCTCAGGAAATCAAGAAGGCGTACTTCAAACTCGCGAAGCTCTACCACCCGGACAGGCACTTCGATTCCGAGATGAGCGATATGAAGCTGAAACTTGAAGCGCTCTTCACAAGGATCCACGAAGCATATGATACACTGAGTACACAAGCCAAGCGAGACCAGTACACCAGTACCCTGGGCAAAGGAGTAAAAACGCCCAGCGCTGAACAGCATGAGCCTGAAAAATCGGCCCAGAAGAGTAACGCCGTCGATCAGTATAATGAGGGGATGAGGCACTTCAAGGCGGGCAACTTTTGGGGAGCGGAGGAAGCCTTCCGATGGGCTGTACGTCTCGATCCGGAAAATCCCCGGTTCCTGTTCTATCAGGGGCTTGCACTCTCCCGTATGCCGAGGAGACGCCATGAGGCAGAGGAATACTTCAAAAAAGTTATTGAGATGTCACCGAACAGACTAGAGTACTACATGGAACTCGGGAATTTCTACCTCATGAACAATCTCAAGGCCAAAGCCTATGCTGTGTTCATAAAGGCCCAAGCTAGGGGGCTCGACTCGAAGCAGCTGCGGCAAGGCATTGCTGCTGCGGAAAGCATCGAAGAAGCGAAGAAAGAAAAAGAACCAGAGAAAAAATCCAGCGGCGGCATACTCAAAAAACTTTTCAAGGACAAGAGATAGAATTCTCCGGGCCGCGCTCCCACCGTCCTATTTTTGCTTTAACCGGACAATCTCCGCCACCCGATGATCTGCATCGTGAATTTTGCCTTCTTTCAGCAAACTGATGACATCGGAATCCGCCAGGGCTTTCAAGATCTCTCTCCGTACGCCCTCATCCCTCACTTCATCCATAAGCCGGGCGCGAAGCATCGACATCTTGCCGAGAAACACCTCATATTCAAGCCCGTATCGTTCCTCGAGCTCCTGGCGGATCCTTTTCGATAAAGCGGGGCTTATGCCGCTCGTTGATACGGCAATTAAGAGCTCGCCGCGCTCCACCACCGATGGGACGATAAACGAGCTCTCGTCTGGGGGGGTGACGACGTTTACGAGGATGTTCCTTTTTTTGCAAAGCCTGCCAATGCTGGCATTCACCTCCTGCGAATCAGTAGCGGCAATAACGAGGAGAGCATCGGTGAGGTCTCTGTCGTCGAAGGTTTTCTGCTGGTGAATGATCTTGCCCGATTGAGTGAGTTCCTGCAGTTTTTGGGTCAGCGACGGACTGATGACTGTTACGTTTGCCCCCGCTTCTATCAATGAAAGCGTCTTGCGCTCGGCAACATGCCCCCCGCCGACGATCAAGCAGGGCCGGTCGCGAAGATTGAGGTAAATAGGGTAGTACTTCATTTTTTCTGGAGTCTCGCGATGAGGGGCCCTATGCTCCCCTGAACGGAAGGATACTTCTTCACCAGCGTTTTGAACGCGGCCAGTGCCTGCTCCCGGTCGCCGAGGTCGGTGTAAGAAAGGCCGGTAATATATAAAGCGTCCTTCTCTGCTGAGGACCCCGGATAGTCATGCAGGAGCTTTTCAAGCCGGCCGATGGCAGACTTGTACGAGCCCTTTCTGTAGTAGAACCGTCCAACATAGAGTTCGTATTCAGCACTCCTGTCGCGGCAGATGGTGATTTTACCCCTTGCATCCTCTCCGTAAATGCTTTTCGGATAATTCCGGAGGACCTTCTCGTACTCCTTCAGCGCGGTCCGGTTAGGATTCGGGTCCCGATCAATGGTTGTGAACTGGTTGAAGTTGCACATCGCGATCTGGTATTGGGCATATGCCGCATCCTTGCTCATCGGATGGTAGTTCAAGAACGCCTGGTACTCCACGAGGGCTTCATCGTACTTCTCCTCACCGAAGTAGGTATCCGCGACCCGGAGCATAAGCGCCGCATCAAAGCTCTTGTCCGGCGACTTCTCCTGGATCTCCTGGTAGCCCTTGCGCGCCTTCTCGAAGTCCCCTTTCTGCATACTTGTTTCGGCATCTTTGAATACGGCCGCAGCGTCGAAGACCTCTTTCTTTCCTGCACAGCCTGTCAGGACCACCACAATCACAACAGGGATTATAAGAGATGTTTTTTTCATAAGCGAGGTAGGGTCGTGTTGAAATGGTGCCGAAGGGGGGACTCGAACCCCCACGGGATTGCTCCCACTGCGCCCTGAACGCAGCGCGTCTACCAGTTCCACCACTTCGGCACAAGCGTCGTAACAACGAAGTGTAATAATAAAGAGAAAGGCTGCGATTGTCAAGGGCTGTTTTCCCCGTCATGTCCGCTAGGCCACTTTAGGTGACATGCCATGCTTCATCAGATTCATTCCTGCTACAAATGAACCGGGTGTCGAAGCATCAAACACCCCCGTCATTTAAAAATAGATATTCCAGCTTAAATTCAGTTCCGACCGATAATAATCATAGGTCTTTTCCCGGGAGAGAGAAAAGGTGATACTGTTGTTCGTCGTGATCTTGAAATTTTGTGCCAGGGACGCCTTCATACTGCGATGTTCGTCTCCTGCTTCATAGTACATGCTCTTCGCGGAAAGGTTGATTTTCCATGAACCGGTCAGTTTTTTAATGATGCCCGCGGAGGCGCCGAACCCGAGCGAATAATTGTCCTTGAGGCCCCCGCTGAGTTCCAGGTCTGTTTCGATCATGACATACGAAAGCCCCAGGAGGTCGTTCTTGTAAGAGAAGCCGCCGCCAGGGTTTACCCTGTAAATGAGATGTTCCTCCCCGTCCGAGAAAAGTTCCCGGTCGAATCCTGTGTTCACTTTCCACGAAATGGGCTTAAAAAAAGCATCTCGAGGAGAAAGTGAAACGATGTCTATAAAACGAAGACGCTGCAGCTTCAATGAATCTTCCTTGTAATAGTATCTCCCGCTTATATCGAAAAAATTTATCTGCGCCCCTTCGGTATATCCCTCATCCGGGTCGAGCAGGTCGTGGTATGCTGCACGCCATCCTATCTCTGTAAAGAAGGAATCAGTCTGGTAGCCTGCACCAAGGCTGAGTTTGCCCGGGAGATGGCCCTGCTCGGGTGGGACTGGGGGCGTAATGGCGTAAACGTCTGCGGACTGGTTTCCGAGTGTGCTCCGGGCATTCAGCGTTGGCAGGAACTGTTTAAGGTACTCCTCTTTTTCTAGTTGTTTGCGTGCATATTTGTACTGGAGAAGTTCCGCCGTCAAATCCAGGATCTTCATCTTTTCTTCCGGAGCTGCCTCCATTGCCATTACCGCCTGCGGCAAAGTCTTTTTGTTCACAACATCGAGCGCTACCTTCTGGTCCTCACTTTTCATTCGTGACGCAATGGCAAGGATACGAGTGGCCTGGGAGGGACGGTATTTCTCCCGGGTAATCAGACCACTCTCCTTAATGACCCGTATGGTGTCCACCGGGATGACCCAGAACTGAACTTTGTTGTCCCAGAATGCGTCTGTCAAATGGAGCGACGGCCGGGCAACTTCCAGGAGAAGCAACAGATCAAAGGAACAATTCTCATCAAAAAAATAATAGTCTGAATAGATGTCCCTGACTTCCCAGACATGCATGACCAGCCTGCGGACCTCTTCTTCGGTCAAGTTAAGTTGATATTCCCATATGTCGCGGTGCTCGATGTTGCTGTACTCTGCTACTTTTTCATAATAAGGAAGGATAGAGAAATATCCGCGGTAATAGCCGAATATTCCCTTGAAGGCATAGAGAAAACCATTCGAGTCAGTGGTCACCGCAGCGTACGTGACCGCATAGGACAATAGATCGTTCTGGTTCTCGCTGTCTATTCTTATCAGGGTATGGCCGAACATGGAGGCGGGGCTGTTATTGAGGGTCGCGGGAAAGATAAGCGCCGCCGAGTGAGGATTTACCCTCGCGAGCGCCTCGTTAAATTCTTTACAGGCCACGGGTGGAAGCCTGAGCTCGTCGATATCCAATTTTTCCTTGAGCCAGGCATAACGCGCAACGAATCGGCAGCGGGGATGTTCCTGATCGCCCTTTTCCTGCTGGAAAAAGCCCCTGATAGTTGCTTCGAGCTCGGTTGCAGGATTCAGCTTCCCATCAGGAGCAAGAAAAAATTTGGGATCATCGATAAGGCTCTTCCTGCCTAAACCGTGACGCTTATAGTGGACAAGGATTTCCCAATAGCGGTCTTCGGACAGGCGCTTTTCTCTTGCAGACTCAAGCAGTGCATTAAGATAGCTGTCGTCTGCCGCTGGAGACGGGCAGGCCGGAAAAAGGAAGAAAATAAATGAAATGATAACAAAAAAAAAGTATACGGGACTATGCGTCCCGTATACCATGGTACCCCGGAATACTGTAAAGCGCATGATTAATTCGAGGAAGAGACAGTGGCCACGTTATCTACGACGTTCGCAAGAACCACATCCTCGGAGGTGAAGATCTTGGCGAAGCTGGACTGAAGTTTCTTATAGAACTCGGGGCGTTTATCGGAAGGGACCTGCATCAAGTCCGCAAAAGCATCGAGCGTTTCGCCGTGGCCCATGGCGATATCCTTCGCCAGGTTGTCCATGTTGGCAACAACGAACTCGTTCATCCGCTCATTGCTCACAAATTTGACAGGCTGCTTACACTCAGAGGTACCTGAGGTAAGACCGAAGGTCTGGGTGCCGAATGTACCGTTTGTCGTGGCCTGAAACGCCTGGAGCAGAGATGATTGGTCGGCATTGTTCTGGAAGAGCATTGTTCCGAGGCCGCATCCGACATTCTGCCGTGCCGTACCACTTGCAGCTGCAGCAAACGCTGAGCTGACGACAAACACGAATAGAACTGACACTACTGTAACTGCCAAAAGCTTTTTCATGAGACCCTCCTTGTTTAATATTTTTTGAAACGATGATTCTTATTAAAGCCTACTTTTTTATTTTTGTCAACCCTAAAGACTGTGTACAGGAGATTTCTCTTGTTGTGATGCTTGTCACATCTTCTGAAGCTGTGCGGTAAGATAGCGGACGAGTTTATCCCTGACACCTGCGTCCGCAAACGATGTGACATGCCCCGGCGCGGTTGTTTCCCAAAACTCTTTGGGATCTCGGGCTGCTTCGTAGAGCATTTGCCCATGATGCATCGGGACCACGGGGTCCTGGTCGCCATGAATGATCAAAACCGGCACGTACGAAACCTCCCGAATCCATCGGATCGGACTATAGGCGTCGCTTACAAGGTACGACAGCGGATACTGGAACGGCCAGGTGATGAAGACCTGCGCGAGCTTCTCGCGCGCGATGAGGCGGTAACTGGAAAACGTGCTTTCAATCACCAGCGCGGCGATCCTGTCCTTATAGGGAGTGTGCGCCACTGTGTAGACCGCGATCGCCCCGCCAATGCTCTGGCCGAGAACGATAATCTGCTCCTTGTCCACCTGGGGCAGAGACAGAACGGTCTTAAGCGCCGCTTCCGCGTCCAGGTGTACGCCTTTTATGTCGGGGCTGCCTTGGGACTTTCCATACCCGCGGTAGTCGAAGATGAACAGGTTGAAACCTTTCCTGACCAGCCACAGGACGCTGTTCACGTGCGTGCTCAGGTTCTCCGCATTACCGTGAAGTACGAGGACGGTTGCGCGCGCCTCCGCATTCGCTGCCTGGAAAAACCAGCCATTCAGAGTGAGCCCATCGGAAGTCTTGAAATAGATATCCTCGGGAGAAAACTGCCGGGCTACCGGATTATCATACAGCTGCTTCTTGGGATAAAAAAAGAGAGAACCGCATCCCGAGAGAAACAGGAAGAGCGGAAAAAGCAAAAAATAGGCGATCGTAACCTTGGGAAGTCGCATAGATGCCTAATTGATCGGATTTACAGTTTTGTTTCCTCATCTATCATTCGCGCGAATCAATGAGTATAGTCACTGGCCCATCGTTAGTCAGAGAGACGGCCATTGACTCCGCGAACACTCCGGTCTGAACGTAAAGTCCGGCCTGCCGGAGATTCGAGATGAACGTATCGCATAGGGACCTGGCCCGTTCGGGGGCTTCCACGGCATCAAAGGACGGCCGGTTTCCTTTGCGCGTCGACGCTGCAAGCGTAAATTGTGAAACCACGAGCACCTGACCCTTGATATCCATGATCGACAGGTTCATCTTTCCATAGTCGTCCCCGAAGATTCTGAGCTTCGAGACCTTTTTGACGATATATTCGAGGTCTCTGTCCGTATCGCCCTTAACCGCACAAAGAAAAACGAGCATGCCATTTTCTATCTCACCGACAGACCTTCCGTCAATCTCAACTCTGGCCGATGAGACCCTTTGAAGCAGCGCCTTCATAGCCACTATAGATAGCATGACACGGCTAACCTGTCAAATTCTTTCCTCAAATTTTATTGCATTATTCTCACAGAGGGCTTACAATTTATGCGTGATGCAGGATGCGTTATACACGATGCACGAACCCACCGAAAAATATCTCATCGATCTCAAGGGACTTACACCGCGAGTGATAGACCAATACTGCACGGAGAAGCTTGACCAGAAACCGGGACAGGGACTGCGGGTGGCAATATGGCTGTATCGGAGGAAGATGGAGGATTTCGATTCCATGGCCGATTTGAACAGGCCGTTCCGGGAGCAGCTCAAGAGGCATTGCACCATCTCCAAGCTTTCGATCGCGCAGAGGATTGCATCAGAGGACGGGACTGAGAAGCTTCTGTATCACCTCGGTGACGGCGACACCGTGGAAGGTGTGCTCATTCCTGGGCCGGGCAGGATAACACTCTGCGTTTCTACTCAAGTGGGCTGTGCATCGGGCTGCGGCTTCTGCCGTACGGGCTCAGGCGGGCTGGTACGGAACCTTACGGCTGCCGAGATCGTGAACCAGGTCTTCGCGGCCCACGCGATCGCGGCCGGCGCGATCACGAATATCGTACTCATGGGAACCGGGGAACCGCTCAGAAACTACGATGCGGTCAGCACTTTTGTCCAGACCGTGACAGACCGCAATGGGATGGGCTTTTCGAATAAAAAAGTGACGGTCTCCACATGCGGTCTTGCTCCGATGATAGAGCGGATGGCCGATGATAGAGAGATGGTTGCGAGCCTCGCTGTCTCATTAAACGCGACCACAGACGAACTACGGGACCGGATCATGCCGGTAAACAAGATTTATCCCCTAACGCGCCTGATGCAGGCTCTTCATTATTACTGCAAGTCTACCGGCAACACCGTGACGATCGAATATGTGCTGTTCAGGGGCGTAAACGATTCCTTCGAAGACGCGAAACGGCTCAAGGACCTTCTCGAAGGGCTGCCGTGCATGATTAACATCCTGATGTTCAATCCGTTCCCGGGTAGCGCGTTCGAACGCCCGGACAAGGAACGGGTGTATTCATTTAGGGACTTTCTGCTTAATCATGGATGCATAACCGTGGTCAGGAATAGCCGCGGAAAAGACATCCACGCTGCCTGCGGCCAGCTCAGGGCCGCGCCTTCTATTCCTGACAAGCTATGAATGCCCGAAAAACAAAATCCCCCCTCTAATCGCCTGCGAGGGAGGATTCCTTTGTGCTGCTTACAGAAACACTCGTTAATAATCAGAGAGTGATTTGCCCGCAGCAACAATTTCAATCATAACATCCGCACGCCTGATGATGACCGAGGTTTTTGTCCACTTTAATTTATATCTTCCCATTTCCTGTTCCTGTTCAGTATCGGCGGCGCTTATATCTTCAAGCTTTCTGCAGATTCCGTCCAGACACCACTCTAGCACCCTCTTGTTTGTGCCGGCAGGGGTAATACCATTAAACACGATTTCCTTCCAGTTCAGGAGAAATGCATCGTTCTTGCCTGCCTCGTCCGTATAGAGGAAGGTAGCTGACCACCCCATCTCACAGGGACCGGCATCGCACAATAGGACATTCTGTTTCGTCCTATAATACCTGCCGGTCAGGGTTTTGTTCTCTGAATATTTGCTGATCACGGCCTGGTTTGCTTTATGGCCGATCTGAATCTCCTGTGATGGAGTGACCTCAAAATGAATCTGCATGGGAGTGAGGTGCAGTTTACGCCACTCTTCCTTCGGATCTTTCGGCTCCTCCCGTATCACCTGAACGACCGGAACAGGCTTTTTCGGTTTTTCCTGCCGCACATGCTCGGCCTTTTTCTTCTTTTCAACCTCATTCTGTTCTGCTTTTTCGGGCAACGTAATGGCTAGAAGCTTCCCCTCTTCAAATCGCGCCTCCAGCCGCAACGTCTCGTTCTTTTTCACGGTAAAAGTACCGGAAACTGTCTTGTTCTCAGCGCGGCAGGATATGACATGGTCTCCGACAATCACGTTTTCTAAGGTGTTCTCTGCCGCGCCTTTGTAAACGTCGTCAATGAAAACTTTCACATCGGGAATCAAACTTTTCACCGACACGGACCCATATTTTACAATGGTCAATTCTGATTCCCGCACCTGCTGAGCAGCTTTTTCCTGGGCATCGCTAATACATGTTTCATGAAAAAGGCCCATAGCCACGAATAAGGAAAATATCGCGACTACTTGAGATAATAATATTTTTTTTCGCATCTTCCCTTTATCCTTGCAACACAATAATCCTAAGTTCTTATCGAATTATACCTACAAAACTATAGCTCGCAGTCGGAGAAAATAAAGGCCGGGCTGCACTTTGTTGCACATTTATTCTGCTAAGCCTTCACCCTTTATATAATGCGCAATTTTTCTATGATTTGCACCATATCACTGGGCGGAGGAGTTGTAAAGGTTATCGGATGGCCTGTCTCAGGGTGGAGAATGGAGAGCGATTCGGCGTGGAGCATCTGACGTGCAACCTGGCTGTCGTTGAACTTCGATGCCTTGGCTCCACCGTATACGCTGTCACCGAGAATGGGATGGCCGATATGCGCCATATGCACACGGATCTGGTGAGTGCGACCAGTCTTGATTTCGACCGCGATAAGAGTCGCTCTCCTGAACCGCTCCTTGACCGTATAGAGCGTGACGGCCTCCCGTGCTTTGTGAGTGTATACACTGATCTTCTTGCGATCCTTCACGTGCCTGCCGAGTCCGGCCTCGATGGTGCCCGAGCCTTTCTTGATCACCCCGACGACAAGGGCAAGATAGCGTTTTTTCACCGTGCGATTCTTGAACTGGGCCGACAGGGAACGGAGGGCCTCCTGTGTCCTCGCCACCACCATCACGCCGGAAGTGTCTTTATCCAGGCGGTGTATTATGCCAGCGCGTTCCCGCTCGCTTCCGCGCGTGCCCGGCCCGGAAGAGGGTAAGCTTCCGTAATGGTATAGGAGCGCATTCACGAGCGTGCCGGTGTAATTCCCGGGCGCCGGATGCACCACGATGCCTGGCGGCTTATTCAACACGATGATATGGGGATCTTCATAGATAACGGAGAGCGGAATGGGCTCAGGCAGGACCTCGAATTCCTTCTTCTCCGGCAGGTCGAGCGTAAGGGTCTCACCGAGCTTGACCTTATACCCTGGCTTTTCGGCCCTGCCATTCACAAGAGCAAGTCCATCCTTGATCATCGTCTGGATGCGGTTGCGGGAGATGTGTGGCTCGTAGTGCGCGATGAAGATGTCAAGGCGCTTTCCGACGTGTTTCTGGGTGACCGTGAGGGTTGTTGATGGCATGGAATGGCGAGCTAATACCTCAAACGTATCCATAGATTTTACAGATTTCACAGATTTTTTTCAGGACCTCTGTTTAATCTATGGCCGACACTTGCTTCATCACGTTGTCTCCTTCTCTGCCTTCCCGAGTTTCCAGAACATGAACAGAGAAAATCCGAACATAAGCACCGCTATGATCTGCGAGGTCGAGATCAGGCCGCCGAAGTAAAGGCCCCGCACTGCATCGCCACGGAAGAACTCGACGGAAAACCGGAGTACAGCGTAGAAAATCGAGTAGAGCCAGAACAGCTGGCCATCGAACCTCTTATATCGTCGGAGTATGAGAAGAGCCCCGAAGACAAAGAACTCTCCGCCCGACTCCATAAGCTGGGTGGGGAAAAGAGGAACGCCGAGGGGGGCGAGAGAATGGGAGTCGTTGAACGTGATGCAGAACGGGCCGCTACAGGGCGCCCCGTAACAGCAACCGGCGAAAAAACAGCCGAGTCTGCCGAATGCGTGCCCAAGCGCGACGTACGGTGCCATGATGTCAGACGTCTTCCAAACCGGCAGGCTATGCTTCTTCACATACCAGATTCCGACGGGCACGGCTGCCAGAAGGCCTCCGTAGAACACGAGCCCGCCCTTCCAGATAGCAAATGCATCAAGCGGGTTCCTTGTGAACTCCTGCAGAGTGGTTAGCACGTAGAGCACGCGCGAGCCGATGATGGCCGCAAGGAGCAGGTACACGCCCATGTCGAGAATCAGGTCCTGATCAAGTCCCTCCTTCTTCGCCCGGCGCGAGGCGAGATAGATGCCAAGGAGGAACCCGATGCCGATCATGAGACCGTACATCCTGATCGGGATGGGACCGATGATCCAGTTGCCGATCTCAATTTTTGGTATTTCGAACAATATGGGATGCATGATCTTCCTTCCGAGAAAAAAATGGATCCGAAGTTCCAAAATATAGAAATATGAACTTCAAAATTTAAATTATTTGTACATTCGGACTTCGAATGAACCCGGGTTTTCGATCTTAGGATTTTGTACTTTCTCCGGGTTCTGGTTTCTTCCAAAAAATCATATCAATAGCCAAAAGTCCCACGCCGATGGAAATGGCAGAATCCGCCACGTTGAATGACGGCCAGTAGTACGATTTCACGTACCACTGGATGAAATCGACCACTTCTCCGTATCGCACGCGGTCGATCACGTTCCCAATCGCCCCCCCGGCAATGAGTGAGAACGCGAATACGAGCAGACGCTCATGCGTCTTCCATATAAGGACGGCAATCACGAGCAGTGCCGTGAGCGTTACCGAGATAAAAAACACGCTTCGCCACACTCCGTGCATCCCCGATAGAATGCCGAACGCGGCCCCCGGATTCCTCACGTTCGTGAGATTGAAGAAACCTGGGATGATCGCGATGATCTCATGTCTCTGGATATGCGTATCAACAAAATGCTTTGTGCACTGGTCCAGGAGCAGGACAATGCCCATGATCGATAACACCCAGCGGTATTTGTTCTTCATTCTTCTCCTAAAACCCGAAACCTACCACGGAGGCTCTGCGGCACAAAAATTCAACAATTTGAATTTTGACATTATTTATTATCTTACCGGCAAAATTTTTTTGCCAAGATGGAAAGGGAGAAATCAAAGCTATTATGCCGTATAAAGCGAAGTTGGAATTTTTACTCCCCGGCTGAGTTTCGTTTAAACGAGATTTCCTGCACACCTGCCGCAGATCTGCGGATGTTCCTTCACCGTACCAACACTTTCCTGATACATCCAGCAGCGGCCGCACTTCACGCCCTTTGCCGGGCCGGCCACAATCTTGAGCCCTTTGACAATTTCGCTCGTATATGCATTTGCCGGAGCTTCAGATTCTTTTGTAAGCTCGACGGACGATACTATGAATATGAACGACAGGTCGGTCTTGTACCCAAGCAACAACTCGTAGAGCTCCGTCCCGACATAGAGCGTGACGCCGGCGTCGAGCGAATGGCCGATTTTCTTGTCCCGCCTGAGCCCTTCGAGCACTTTGGCGACTTCGCCGCGGATGGCGAGGATTCTGTCCCACCGTTCTCCGAGGCTAACAGTGTATTTTCTGTCTGGCGTTCCCTCTGGGGGTGCTTCCTTGGGAAACTCTGCGAGGAACACGCTCGGCATCTTTTCGCTTTTTTTCATATATCCCCAGACTTCTTCAGCTGTGAATGAGAGTATCGGGGCCATCAGCCGAACCAGAGTCGAGAGAATCTCATACATGGCGGTCTGGCCGGAGCGACGCTCCTGGGACGCTGCCTTCGTGGTATACAGTCTATCCTTAAGCACATCGAGGTAGAAAGCGCTCATATCCACGGCGCAGAAGTTGTGGATCGAATGGAATACGATATGGAATTCGAATTCTTGGTATCCGCCGTTCACACGATTGATAAGATGCTGAAGTTTGAGAAGCGCCCAGCGGTCGATCTCAAGGAGTTTGTCATAGGGAACTGCATCCTTGTCCGGATCGAAGTCAAAAAGGTTTCCCAGAAGATAACGGCAGGTATTTCGAATTCGCCGATACGCCTCGGCCAAGTGGGTGAGTATTTCCTGCGAGATCCTGATGTCGTCGCGGTAGTCTGCTGCAGAGACCCAGAGCCTCAAGACTTCGGCCCCGTACTTGTCGATTACTTCCTGCGGTGCGACCACGTTGCCTGCCGACTTGCTCATCTTCTTGCCCGCTCCATCCACGGTGAACCCATGCGTCAGCACGGTGCGATACGGCGCATCGCCCCAGGTTCCTACGGACGAGAGGAGTGATGACTGGAACCATCCCCGGTGTTGATCGCTTCCTTCGAGGTACATGTCTGCCGGTCGCGACAGTTCCTGACGCTGTTCAAGCACAGCTGCGTGGCTTACGCCCGAATCGAACCACACATCGAGGATGTCCATCTCCTTGGTGAAATCCTTTTTCCCGCACTTCTTGCATGTGGTGCCCGCGGGCAGCAATTCCGGCACAGACCTCGTGAACCAGACGTCAGCCCCTTCTTGTTCGACGATTGCAGCAACATGGTCGATGACCGCTTTGTCCAGAAGCAGTTCACCGCAATCCTTGCAGGTGAACGCGACAATGGATACCCCCCACGCCCGCTGGCGCGAGATGCACCAGTCAGGCCGGTTCTCGATCATGCTCAGGAAGCGATCCTTGCCCCATCCTGGCACCCAGGTGACCTTGTTGGCCTCCTCAATGGTTTTCTTGAGAAGATTTTCGGTCTTCATGGAGATGAACCACTGCTCCGTCGCGCGGAAGATCACCGGGTTCTTGCACCGCCAGCAATGCGGGTATGAATGTAAGATCTTTTCTTCCGCAAGGAGGGCGTGTTTCTCGCGCAGAAGGCTGATGATCCCCTTGTTCGCCTTGTGCACATTCTCGCCCGCAAACGGGCCCGCTTCTTTCGTGAACCGCGCTTTGCGGTCCACGGGAGCAAAGATGTCGAGTCCATAGCGGAGCCCGGCTTCATAGTCTTCCTGGCCATGGCCCGGGGCCGTGTGTACAGCTCCGGTGCCTGCTTCGAGGGTGACATGCTCGCCGAGAATCACGAGAGAATCGCGATCAATGAAGGGATGGCGGGCTTTCAGGCCTTCAAGCTTTCTGCCCTTGAACTTCTCAAGAACCTTATACTCTTTAATCTCGAACTTCTGCAGGGATTGCGCGAGAAGCGCCTCAGCAATGATCAGGACGGAATTGGAACCGGTATCAACGGCCGCGTAGTCGAAGTCGGGATGGAGCGCAATAGCAAGGTTCGACACGAGCGTCCAGGGTGTGGTGGTCCAGACCACGATGAAGACGTTCCTTCCCGCAAGCGATGGCAATGCCTTGGCCGCATCAGGCAGAGGAAAACGGACGTAGATGGAGGGAGATTCATGGTCAGCATACTCCACCTCTGCCTCGGCGAGCGCCGTTTCATCGGAGCCGCACCAGTATACTGGCTTCTTTCCCTTATACACGCCGCCGGTCCCCACGAACTTGCCGAGCTCCCGCACGATCGCCGCTTCGTAGGTATAGTTCATGGTGAGGTAGGGATTGTCCCAGTCGCCAAACACGCCGAGCCGCTTGAACTCGTCGCGCTGTATGTTAATGAACTTCTCGGCATACTCACGGCAGAGCTTTCGAATCTCGGCCTGGCTCATGGTCTCCTTCTTCGTTCCCAGGTTCTTGAGCACCTGGTGCTCAATCGGAAGGCCGTGGCAGTCCCAGCCGGGGACGTAAGGAGATGAGAAACCCAGCAGGGACTTGTACTTCACGATGATGTCCTTCAGGATCTTGTTCAGCGCATGACCGATATGGATATGGCCGTTCGCATAGGGAGGCCCGTCGTGCAGGATGTAGCGCTCCCTGCCCTTCGCCTGTTCCTGCATACGACCGTAAATATTCTCCCGCCGCCATTTCTCAATGATCCTGGGCTCAAGGTCCTTGAGGTTGGCCTTCATCGGAAACTCCGTTTTCGGCAGGTTGAGCGTTGTCTTGTAATCCATTTAGTCAGCAGCCTCGTCCGCTTCAGTTTTTTTCTTAATCGTTTCGACAGGACTCCCTTGGTCGAGCATGTAGAACTGCGAGGCCTTCTGCCCTTTCTTGGTATCGGCATACTGCGTGGGCTCCGTGCCTTTGCGGAACACATCATCAATCGCATCGGCCGCTCCTTCCCGCGCGAGTAGGCCGGATTCGGGGTCAATCTTAACAAAGACGACGTCGTCCGTCGGCGTAAAGTCCTCGACAGGCTTATCGGCGAGCGCCTTTGCCATGACTGGTATCCAGATGGGAAGCGCTGCGCGTGCACCCGTCTCCCGATCACCGAGTGACGCCGTAGCGTTATCATATCCTACCCAAACGCCCGTAACGATGCTCGGGCTGTAGCCAACGAACCATGCGTCCACGTAGTTGTTCGTCGTTCCGGTCTTTCCCGCAAGAGGACGATTGAGCACCTTGGCTCCCCTTCCCGTACCATCATTTACCACACTCTTGAGCAGGCTCGTGACCAGGAAGGCCGTGGTCCGGTCGATCGCCTCCGTGGGCTGGGGCTGGTAGCTCTCCAGCACGGTACCCTTACCGTCGATGATACTCTTGATGATGATGGGCTCGGTGCGCACGCCCTGCGAAGCGAACGTGGCATAGGCCGAGGTCAGTTCCAGAGGCGTGACCACCGACGAACCGAGGGCCGTGGTGTAATCATAGCTAATTTGACTCGTGATGCCTGCCTTGCGTGCGAAATCGATGGCCTTATCCAGCCCGATCTTCTCGAGCAAGCCCACGGTGACCGCGTTCCGTGACAGCGCGAGCGCCGTCCTGAGACGCATGGGACCGAGGAACCGTTCATCATAGTTCTCGGGCTTCCAGCCCTTCTTCTCGAACTCGCTCTTCTCGTAGATCACCGGCAGGTCCATGACAATCGAGGCCGGCGTGAAACCGTTCTCGAGAGCCGCGCCGTACACGAACGGCTTAAACGATGATCCAGGTTGGCGTTTTGCATCGGTGGCGTGGTTGAACCCACCCTCGACAAAATCATACCCGCCGACCAAAGCCCGTACGTATCCGGTGAATGGTTCGATCGACACCACGGCACCCTCGACGAGCGGAGTTTGGTCCAGGATAAACGAAGCGAGCTGCTTCTTTTTATCATAGTCCCTCAATCGCACCTTGATAATATCGCCAGGTTGAACGATCTCCTGAGGCTTTTTGAACTCTTCTGGATCATCCCGTTTTTTCTTTGGCTTGATAAGCGCCCAAGCCATGTCCTCCTGCATGATGTAGCCCACGAGTCCCCGGCCCTTGACCGTGATATAGTTGTCCCCGACCGCAAGCACATGCGCGTTGAACCCTTCTCCAGGCTTCACCATCACATGAAGCGAACCCCATTGGATCGGCGTTGACTTGACTTTCTTGAATCCCACGCGACCGCGGAATCCCTGTCGCTTGTCGAGCGAGCGGAGACCTTCCCTGAGCGCCGAGACCGCAGCCCGCTGCAGATCGATGTCGATTGTGGTGTAGACCTTAAGCCCGCCCTGGTAGAGCTTCTCGGGCCCGTATTTCTTCTCGATATATTTGCGAATATAGTCCACGAGGTGAGGTGCAAGCTCTTCCTGAGGCCGCAAGTTCTCGAGGCTGAGCGGTTGGTTGTAGATCTTCAGGCTCTGCTCCTCAGTAAGGTACCCCTCCTCCACCATCCTCTTGAGCACCTGCCACTGCCGCAGCTTGGTTAGGTCGATGTCGCTGTAAGGGGAATAGACCATGGGCGACTTCGGTAGACCGGCAAGGAGCGCGGCCTCGGCCTCATTGATCTCCCAGGCGTTCTTGCCAAAATAGGTCTTGGCAGCCATCTGCACACCATAGGCACCATGGCCGAAGTATATCTTATTGAGATAGAGTTCGAGGATTTCCTCCTTGGTCAGCTCCTTCTCAAGACGACGCGCAAGGATAATTTCCTTTATCTTGCGAGTGAACTTCCGTTCCGGCGAGAGGAACACTACCTTCGTGAGCTGCTGCGTGATGGTGCTACCGCCCTGCTTCAGCCGTACGGAAATAATGTCCTTGAGCGCCGCACGCATGATACCGCGGTAGTCGATACCCTTGTGCTGGAAGAAGCGCGGGTCCTCCGTCGCGAGAAGCGCGCTTACCATGAACTTCGGGATCCGCTGAAGTGGTACGTAGATGCCCTTCTCGATCTTCACCTGGCCCAGCGCCCTGCCGTCCTCGGCGAGGATGAGCGTGCCCGGGCTCGGCTTGTAGTCCTTGAGCGATTCGACCGTGGGCAGGCCGAAGGAGAGAATGAAGAACATGAGTGTGATAAAGAGAATTCCGGCAACAAAAGCGATTCCGAGGATCATGATCACTTTCTTGGGGGTGAGGTTCTTGAGCCACGGGAGCGCAATAGTGAACCAGAAGAGCTTAAACTTTTCCCAGACCCGTAACGTCAGCGTCTTGGTTAGTTCAAGGATTTTTCCGAACGATTTTTTAATCATAAGTATCAGAACCTCAAACAGTTCGTTCTTTTTGAGCAGTATCGAAAATAATAACATCACCCAGCGATAAAATCAAACGAAAAGTTATTTGCCAGTTTCACCGTGATGATCTTAAACAGGAAATTGAATCGGCCCTTAAAATCGAGACATGTCGTTTTCAGCGTTGCGAAAGAACTCACCGTACCAAATAACCAAGACTTTTCACATACCCGCCCTGAGTCAAGCACAGCGATCCTTTGTCCTGCTCGGGGCGAGACAGAGGAGCCTCTTGCAATGATCTGCAAAGGGTGCTCAATTGGTTGGTATCTTCATCTCTCCTTGTTACATGGCCTTGCGCCAAAAACGCTTGCAAACGAAAATTCGTTGTGGAATAATTAAATTCGTTCTCGTTAAGGGGCGCTGTTATGCCCAATCGCGGAGGTACCATAGTGCAGAAATCAGATTCGATACTCGTCGCGAAAGGTAAAGAGGAAGTCTTGATCCTGACGCGAATGGCAAACCGGCACGGTTTGATTGCCGGCGCCACCGGGACGGGCAAGACCGTCACGCTCCGGGTAATGGCCGAGCAGTTCAGCAGGATCGGTGTCCCCGTCTTCATGGCCGACGTAAAGGGCGATCTCTCGGGCATCGCTAGGCCCGGTGGAGACAAACCTGACTTTACTGAGCGTGCAAAGCAGCTGGGCCTCGCTGACTTTATTTTTGAAGGTTTCCCAACCGAGTTCTGGGATGTCTTTGGTCAGCAGGGACATCCGGTCCGCACCACTATATCCGGGATGGGGCCACTCCTCCTCTCACGCGTGCTGAACTTGAACGAGGTCCAGGGCGGCGTTCTCACACTTATCTTCAGGATCGCAGACGATAACGGTCTGCTGCTCCTCGACCTTAAGGACCTCAGGGCCATGACACAGTTCGTCGGTGACAACGCGGATACGTTCAAGACCGCATATGGTAACATCTCAACGGCGAGCATTGGCGCTATCCAGCGCGGACTGCTCACCATTGAGGAGCAGGGCGGCGCCACGTTCTTCGGCGAGCCGGCCTTGGAATTGCAATACCTGATGCGGACTGACGCCGAGGGCAGAGGCGTTATCAATATCTTCGCCGCTGACAAGCTCATGCAGGCACCGAAGCTCTATGCCACCTTCCTGCTTTGGATGCTGGCCGAGCTTTTCGAGACACTGCCCGAAGTAGGTGATCCGGAAAAACCGAAGCTCGTCTTCTTCTTTGACGAAGCCCACCTCCTGTTCGACGACATGCCGAAGGTTCTTGAAGACAAGATCGAGCAGGTCGTAAGGCTGATCCGCTCCAAGGGTGTCGGGGTCTATTTCGTTACCCAGAATCCGCTCGACGTGCCCGAAACGGTCCTCGGACAGCTCGGTAATCGGGTCCAGCACGCACTGCGAGCATTCACGCCCAAGGACCAAAGAGCGGTGAAGGTCGCTGCCGAGACATTCCGTACCAATCCAAGCCTCGATGTCTCGAAGGTCATCACCGAACTCGCCGTAGGCGAGGCCCTCGTGTCTATGCTCGATACAAACGGATCCCCTACCGTGGTTGAACGTGTAACCGTCCTGCCGCCTCGGAGCCGCCTCACGCCGCTCTCGCAGGACGAACGTGCGGAGACTATCAAGGCGTCGGTGATCTTCGGCCATTACGAGAAAGAAGTAGACCGTGAGTCTGCCTATGAAAAGTTGAAGCATCGGACGGCAGAAAAGCAGCACGAGGATACGGCAGCACCTGTGCGCCCGAGACATTCAGTCGAACCCGAGTCCGAAACCGTAAAGATCCTCGGAGCTATGGCCAAAAGCGCTGCTCACGCCATGGGCAGCCAGATCGGCCGGCAAATCATTCGCGGGGTGCTCGGTTCGATCCTCGGCGGGAACAAACGGTAGCTCCTGGCATCAAGCGACCGGAGGATCCGGCCGTGTGCCTTGACAGTGGCACCTAGATCCGCTATAATCTCGAGCGTTATCATCTCACACCTAAGGAGGTTTTCTATGAAGCGTGCAGCAGTCGTAGTAGTAGTCGTGTTGTTGCTCACTGCAGCATTGGCATTCGCCGGTTCCGTCAAGACCTATCAAGTAACCGGTCCCGTCCTGGAGATCAAGGATACCATGATTGTCGTCCAGAAAGGCAAGGACAAGTGGGAGATCGCCAAGGACGCAAACACCAAAGTCAAAGGTGACCTCAAGGTCGGCGCCAAGGTCACCATTCAGTACGAAATGAAGGCCACGGACATCGAAGTAAAGGCAAAGTAATCGATCAGCGAACAGAATCAAAATAGGAGGGGCTCCGGCAATTTACCGGAGCCCCTTTTTAGTCTCCACCAAGTCCCGCAAATGATCCATGCCATACTCAAAAACCGCGCAAGATCGTATGAGGTCTTCAATGCATCTTTGACTGCCCGTTGGTCGTGACCTTGCCAAGAGGAGGCGCCTTTGTAAAGGGGCCTCTTCCCTTGCATTGTCGTGACTGCTACCAGCTGTGCGAGCCGTTACACTCGGTTAATCCTCCGGTCCGGACGACCGGAGTTGTATATCGTCCCTCCTGCCGCACCGTATTCTCGAAGCACCGCCGCCGCTTCCTCTCGGAGCACGTCGCGCAACACCGCTATACCGCGATTGTTGAGCTCTGCAACCCAGTCATCCAGCTTGGGCCCCTCATCGAACCCGATGGCCCTCGCGTCCTCATCCCGCGCCCCGCACACCAGTCGTCGCACACCGGACCACGGAACGGCACCAAAGCACATAGCGCAGGGTTCTGCGGATGCTATGAGATCGTAATGCAGCCTCCCCTCGTCGCTCAGGTCGTACCTGCCGAGTGTCTCTTGAGCAAGAACAAGCGCCACGATTTCCGCATGGAGAACGGAGCAATTCGACGTGACCACCATGTTGATACCCGGGGCGATCAGGCGACCGCTGTGGTCGAAAACCGCAGAGGCGAAGGGGCCACCCGTCGTGCGCTGCACATTCTGCCGGGCAAGAGAAATGACAAAGCGCATGCGGTCCTCAACATTTGGGAATGCCTCTGGGGACGAAGCCACAAAGTTCTTAAGCCAATCGGGTAACCGGATGCAGATCTCAGTACGCATTATGCATCACCTCACAACGACACCCCTACGTCCGGGGTGAACGCTTCTCGTCCCAGACAACACGTGGCAAATTTCTTTCCTGGACCATCTCTAGTGAATATATGCCTTTGCTTTAAACATGGACATCCCGATACTCGAATGGCCGCCTCTTTCTCTGGGCTGCGCTACTTAATCTGCTCTACCATTCTCCTGAAGTAGCGACAGTTCTCAATGAGGTCGGGACTGTGCCGGAACAGCCCCCCACCGATCAGGAATATCAGGTCCTGCCCGTAGGTCTCAAGCATGTCGGGTACCATCTCAATGCTCATGCCGCCTCCTGGTGCGGGGAAGATGGTTTTGAGTTGTCCCATAGGGACAGAGGTCCCCTTGACGATCTCTTCACATTCCTCTCGGCTGAACGAGAATCGGCCTCCGAAATTCGGGAAGATGGTTGCGTCCGCTCCTGCCAGGCGTGCGAGCTGTCCGAAGATGACGCCATGGGATATTCCGTTCCGGCTTGTTACAAAACTTCCTTGTAAGGCCGGATGTGTCAGGATCGGCAGAGAGATGCTGTCGTCATCCGCCAACTCTCTCATCGCGTCAAAACCGATTATTCCCGGAGCAACCATCAGCCCTCCTGCGCCGACGTCTTTCGCAATCCTGGCCCTCTTCATCATTTCGGCATGTGGAGCGGAGATATTTGCCACATAGATAGTCCGCTGGCCCGTTTCTTTGTTCCCCCTCTGCACGGCCTCGGCACAAAGGCTGACCCGTTCCTTGAAAGGCGCACAGCATTGATTGCTTAGACCGTGGTCGTCCTTGACGATGTCCATACCTCCCAGAGTAAACTGGTAGGCCAGATCCGCAAGCTCCATTGACGAAAGACCCATGGGCTTGAGCGCTGTTGAAAGAAGCGGCCGCTTCGGGACGCTTACAAGGCGTCGTATCCCCTCCCGGCCAAAGCGAGGTCCTTTAAAGCAGCTGAGAAATGACCCGGGAAGATCGAGATGCTCCACCCTGATGCCGGGTTTGATGCTGCTGTTGCCGAAGACGACGTTCAGAAACTGGGTCAGCTCGCCTGCAGCGATCTCCACAGCATAGCTGATGACTGCCCTGAAGCTTTCAGTGTCCCATGGCTGGAGTTCTTCAATCCTTCCGAACACATGGTCCCTGATGATTCCTTCCGGAACCAGATCGCCGGGGAATTCCACGGTCTGCTCAATGCAGATGTCCTCTGCCTTGGCGCGGGCCTCCTGCTCGCTGCCGAACAACCGGTAGGTAACAAGAAAGCGGTCGGAGGAAAACAAGGATTCAGGGGTACAGGTTTTACTAATGGTCATGAAAGCACCTTTACCGTGTACTGTGACTCAGGTATTAAGAGGTTTATTGATAAGCGATCGAGTTTGTAATTCCCGCGGAATCGGGAATCCAGGAGTATAGTTTGTCTGCTGCAAGCACGCTAAGAACGCGAAGATATAAATGAAGATAGGCTCTTCCTGTCTGTCCTCTCCGCCCTTGCCAGCAGGCAACGCATTTGCCGTTTACGAATGTCCCTGATCCCGGTCGCTCACAGCGCCTCTGACTTTGCCTTGCTGTGGACAGCGGCAACGTGCGTTTTAGTAAGCTCATTCTCGGATATATTAAATGTTTCCCCGACCATGGCTTCCACCTCTTTGATCAGGGCAAGAGCGTCCATTCCGTATTTCTTCAGGAGGTATTGTTTGCTCGCCCCGTGAGCATAGGTATCCCGCAGTCCAATGCGCACGAGCTTCTTAGCCATGCCTGCCTCCGCCATCTTCTCGGCAATGATGGACCCCAGGCCGCCGATGATGGTATGGTTTTCCATGGTAATCACACCATGGCGTGATGTAGCTATCGCATCGAGCACGGACTGATCGTCAAAGGGCTTCAATGTCGAGATGTGCATATGCTGGATCGAGAGTCCCCGCTTCCGGAGGACCTGTACTCCCCGCATGGCCTCTTCGGTCATGATGCCCGATGTCAAAATCGCCACGTCGCTGCCTTCGGAGAGCACCCGCGCCTTCCCGAACTGCATGGGGTCCTCTTTATCGAATAGCCGTGGGATCTCGCCCCGTAGCATCCTCACATACACCGGCCCGTTGATCTTTTCGATCACATCGAGGACGGATTCAACTTCGGTTGCGTCCCCGCACTCGATGACAGTCATGTTCGGCAGTGCCCGCATGATGGCGATGTCCTCGATGGCTTGATGGGTTGCTCCCCCGGGGGTGGTGATGCCCGGAAGAAAACCGATCATCCTCACGGAGAGATTGGGATAAGCGACGGACATCGCTATCTGGTCATAGGCGCGGCGGTAGATGAATACCGCGAAGGTATGCACAAAGGGGATGAACCCTTCCCGCGCAAGTCCCGCAGCAAAGCTCAGCATGTTCTGTTCAGCTATGCCCATGGAGAGGAATCTGTCGGGATAGGTATCCCTGAAGATGTCGATCTCGGTTGAACTCGTGAGGTCAGCCGAGAGCACGAGCACCTCCGGTTTGTTCTCAGCCCATTTGACGAAATTTTTCGCATGAACCCTGGAAAGGATTTCAGGACCTGCATAAGGCTTAACTTGAGGTTTCAACTCGGTTTGGACAACCTTTGGTTCAGGCGTTTGTTCTTTTCCGCTGAGCCCCTGAAAGGCAGTTACGTAGCGGTCCTTCTCCTCTTCGGAGGTGAAGCGGACATAGTGCATCTTCGGGGCTCTTGCTTTAAGGACTTCGATCCCCCTGCATGCGTCGGTGTCCGCGAGCACGACCACAGGCCGCCCGTCAGGCGCCAGTGATCCGACATCTGCCAGGCGCTTGATATCGTGACCGTTCACCCGCAATACCCGCGCTCCGAAGGATTCAAGCCTTTTGTCCAGGGGCTCGATATCCATGACATTGCACATCTTCCCGTCGCACTGAAACCCGTTCACATCAACGTAGATAATCACGTTGTCAAGCATGTGAAAAGACATTGTCTGAAGCGCCTCCCAGGTCTGGCCGATCTGGAATTCGCCATCAGACATAAAGATGAATACCCTGCCCTTCTCGCCCTTTCGTTTTCTGGCCATGGCTATGCCCGCAGCCTGGCTGATTCCCTGGCCCAGGGACCCGGTCATGGTCTCCATGCCGGGAGAATGCTCCGCACCGATCATCTCCACCACGCTTCCATCCTTATTGAACTGGCTAAGGCCCTCCTCTGCCATGCGGCCCGTCTCGATAAGCGTTGCGTAAAGGACCATGGCATATTGGGCCGGAGAGAGAAAGAACCGGTCTTGATCTTTTCCGGGCCCATTGAACGCAGCACCGGTAAAATAATTCGGATTATTCGGGCCTGGGACACCGGGGAAAGGTTGGGGTACAAGAGGGACGTCGACCTTACCGAGGTTCATAACCTTTACATAAAGAGTGGCCAGAATCTCTGCCGAGGAACAAGCCTGGCTGAGATAACCGCCGCTGTTCTTGATCGTATGGTCGAGCACACGCCGCCGGATGCCGGTCGCTACGCGCCTTACCTCGTTTTGCCACAATGAAGATTCTCTTTTATTATCTGCCGCTTTCATTGCTTTACGAAATTCTCCTTAAAGATATCATCAAAAACCTTATTCACCGCAAAGTCGCATGGTCCAGAATCAATGCGACTAAGTGAAGAGCGCAAAGAACTGCATACATGAATATTTATTGACGACCAACCACTTCGCGACCTTCGCGTCCCAGCGGTTTAAAGGGTTTTTGCCGTCTTGTCCGGATGAGGTTTTGGTAATTCGTGCTTAGAATTCGTCCTAGCACTGCAGATGGCGTTCATTATCACGCAGGGGTGGATAATAGTCAAGTGAAACGACACTTTCCCTTCTCTCATCCATCACGATTGAGGAGCATGGTGCCTTGTGACATCCTCCCCCGAATGGATTTCGGGGGCATCCTCTGGTGTATCGTAACAGCCCAGATTCTACATTATACGCTGTTTAGCGCGTGCATACTATCAGAAGGAACCGTGTTTCTCCCGGTGATAGCGGCCGTTTTCGGCTCATCAGCGCAACGGCAAGCGGTACCTAAACCCGTTCGTCGATGCGAAGCAGTCTTGCCTTCTACGGTAGCTTCCGCACCCGTAGTATGCCGGACCTGCACAAGAGGTCGACGCTTCACGGAGGATTCTAAAGCCGCAACGACCGCGTGCGACTCAATCCGGCGGCTTTCGCCGGCCGGGTTCTTATCCTCTCCACGTCTTACGACTTCCTGCCCGGCAGCCGGAGCACAAAGGCTCAAAGATACGAAACCGAATACATTGGCCGATATGACGTTTGCCGCCATATGGTCACGGCCGGCGACAAGGCCGCATTCAGGGCATGCATGGACCCGTTCAGACAGCGCTTTGGGCACAAGAGCACCACATACACAAACCTGGCTGTTCCCAACCCCGTTATGTGTTGTCGGTGCCTTGATATAGCGTCCCCCAAGCTTGCTTATGAGTCTCAGTTTCTGACTTGAGGTAGCGCGGTCAGACGCAAGCTTCGCAAGCTTCCGGTTCCTGGTCATGAACCCCGCGCCGTGGTCTTCGACGGCCACCATGTTATAACGGTCGGCTATGATCGCCGCGTTCTTCTTGTGGTGATGTTCCCGGATGCGCTCGACTTTGGTGTGGATCTTCGCCACTTTCTTTATTTGTTTTGTCAGCCGGTTCGAATACGGGATGTCGCGTAGTACGGGAGATGTAATGCCACAGGATTTAGCCAGAGTTGCCCGCATTGCATGTGACCTTTTTCTCGCCTCGAACTGCCGGGACATCTTCTTCTGCGCCATCCGCAGTTTACGCCTGTTGTCATGCCATGCCTTCGGCGGGTCGTACGTTTCTCCGTAAGAATCCGTCATGAGGACCGAAAGACCCGGGTCTATGCCAGCGTTCATTCTGCCTTCAGACGGTACCTGCGGCAAAATGTCCTTCTCCTGCGTCTCCGCGGTTACGATGCACCACCACCTGCCCTGCTTCATCTTGATCGTGACCGTCTTTTTCTTCCCTCTGACCTTCCGGTAATCATGGATCCTGAAATCGCCAAGTCCTGAAAGATGAAGCGTGCTGTTTTTTATGTGTGCCGCGGAACCGTACTGGGGAAAGGTGAAACTGCGGTACTTCCTGAAATCAAGAAATCGGGGAGGATGGACGCTGGTTTTACCCTCCTTGAGAGCGTCAAAGAACCTTTTATAACCTTCATCCACCCTGACTGCGACGTTCTGCCGCACCTGGCTGTGGACTTTGGATAATGCCGTGTCTTGCCTGACGTATTTTGCCAGGGAACGATACTGATCTGCGCGGTTCAGATATGCGGGTTTAAGACCCTGCTGTTTCCGGGACCTGCAAAAGAGCCGGTTTGTGAGCCGGTCGTTAACGAGATTGTTCCTAAGACGCCAGCAAGCGGTAAGCTGCGCCATAAAACGTTCGTGCTGTTTGGCCGGGACTTCCATCGGGAAGCAGTATGCGCGGGTTACCACTGTATGATGGGGTCTCTTTTGCCGTATGGCCCTCGGGGTTTTTGCGGTCTGATTATGCATGGCCCCTGTATGAGGTTTTCTGGCTTGCAATATAGCGCTGGACCGTGCTTTCACTGATTTCCCCTACGGTGCCGACGTAATAGCTGGGGTTCCAGAAATGTCCTTTATAGAGTTTTTTCTTGAGCCCCGGCCGTTTCATGAACATATGCCTCGCCGATATGCCCTTCACCCACTTTACGAGCGATGAGATGCTTATGTGGGGAGGAGCCGTGATGAATAAATGGACATGGTCTTCTCCGACTGCCATTTCGCGTATATCGAAACCTTTTTCTTTGGCTACATCAGTCAGGATCCGCTTCAAATCCTCCGATACCGTGCCAATAAGCATTTTATACCGGTACTTGGTGCAGAATACGATATGGTACCCGATCTGGTATGTACAGGTCCTGTGATGCACGATGTCCATATACATATGGCATCACATAATACAATATTTTTCAATATTTGTATGGCCATTTCTTAAATCATATAGTAGCTTTCATCTCCCCTTTGAAAAGGGAAGAATTCCCGCTCCGTCTCTTAAAAACCAGAAGGCTCAGGGGCGGAAGAATAAGTGCGAGAGAGTGGTCTCTCCGGTGGCAGGGAATAGGCTCAGCCTCTGCGCCTCCGGCGTTCCCGTACCCGTCACCCCCGTATTCTGCAGCATCGCTGTTTAACACTTCAATCCACCAGCCTCCTTCGGGTACACCCACTCGGTAGTTGAATCGCGGTACTGGGGTGAAGTTGAAGATGGCGAGGAACAGTTCCTCTGTTTTCCTCCCCCTTCGGAGGAAACTGATGATGCTCTGTTCCTGGTCGCTGAAATCTACCCATTCGAACCCCGCAGGCTCAAAATCGAACCCATGGAGCGCAGCCTCGTTCCGGTAGAGCAGGTTCAGGTCCCTGACCCACTGGCGAACGCCGTGATGTTCCCGATAGCGCAACAAGTGCCAGTCCAGGCTCTCCTCATGGCTCCACTCTCTCCACTGTCCGAACTCGCCTCCCATGAACACCAGCTTCTTGCCCGGATGCAGGTATTGGAAGCCCAGCAAGAGACGGAGGTTTGCCAGCTTTTGTTTTCCGTTCCCCGGCATTCTGCCCGCAAGGGAACCCTTGCCGTGCACTACCTCGTCGTGGGACAGGGGGAGCATGAAGTTCTCGAAGAACGCGTACCAGATACTGAACGTGATCATCCCCTGGTGGTACTTGCGGAAGACGGGGTCTGTTGAAAAGTATTCCAGCGTGTCATGCATCCACCCCATGTTCCATTTCATGCCGAAACCGAGCCCACCCACGTGTACGGGCCTCGAGACCATGGGCCAGGCCGTGGACTCCTCCGCAATGGTCTGGACATCGGGAAATGCGCGGTACACCTCACGGTTCAGGCTCCGCAAAAAATCGATGGCCTCCAGGTTTTCTCTTCCGCCATAAGGGTTTGGAATCCACTCTCCCTCCTCGCGCGCGTAGTCCAGGTAGAGCATGGAAGCGACCCCGTCGATCCTGAGCCCGTCGGCATGGTATTTGTCCAGCCAGAACAGGGCGTTGCTGATCAGGAAATTGCGCACCTCATACCTGCCGTAGTTGAAGATGCAGCTATGCCATTCAGGATGGTACCCCTTTCTCGGGTCCACGTGTTCATAGAGGTGCGTCCCGTCAAAATACACAAGCCCGTGGATGTCGTCCGGGAAATGGGATGGGACCCAGTCGAGGACCACACCGATCCCCTCCTGGTGCAGGCGGTCGATGAGATGCATGAAGTCCTGGGGCGATCCGTAGCGGCTCGTGGGCGCAAAATATCCGGTAACCTGGTATCCCCAGGAGCCATAAAAGGGGTGTTCCATTACCGGCATGAACTCCACGTGCGTAAAGCCCATGTCCTTGAGGTACGCGGGGAGGATGCCCGCGAGCTCACGATAGGTAAGGGAGCGATTGTTGTCCTCAGGAACCCTGCGCCATGATCCGGGATGGAGTTCATACACTGAGATCGGCGAGCTCAATGCATTTCTTTTGTGGCGGTCTTTCATCCAGTCCGAGTCGCTCCATGCATACGATACGTCCCACACAATGGATGCAGTTTTTGGCGGGACCTCCCATGAGAACGCAAATGGGTCGCCCTTTGCCGCCTCGTGGTTATGCACGCGGGAGCGGATGTGGTACTTATACAGCGTGCCGTGAGATACCCCGGGAATAAACCCCTCCCAGATGCCTGATCCATCGTCCCGTGCGCGAAGTGCGTGGGCGTTCTTGTCCCATCCATTGAAATCCCCGATCACCGACACCTTTGCTGCGTTCGGCGCCCAGACCGCGAAGAGAGTTCCTGCTTCGCCGCCCACAGTCATGACGTGGGAGCCTAGCTTCTCATAGAGCTTGAAGTGGTTCCCCTGTTTGAATAGGTAAATATCGTGGTCTGTTAGGAGGCTCACGTTGTGGAGCACACGGCTTTTCTCTCTCCCGACCTTAGCCTTCATGCAGCCCTCCCTTGCTTTTGCGGTTTAGAACAATCTCACCATATAGAGTACATGAAGACACGGACTCACGCTGAAGAGAAAAAAATTGAGAATTTTCTGAGAGACTGAGAGCAAGTGAAGAAGAGAAGAGCGGGGCTGAAGTCGAATGGATCATCACGGCTGCGTCTTTTTCGGTGCGTTCTCGTTGTTCTCCTCATTCTTCTCTTTTTTCTCCTCCCCCTTCTCCTCGCCTTTCTGCTTCTTAGACATCTCCTTGAGCTTTTTGTCAACGAGGCCGTTGATTGTGCCTTCGGGGTAGGTTCCGTCTGTTTTCCGATCGCCGGCCGGCATGCCGGTCATGATCTCGAGCGCCTCACCAACGGTCGTGACGGCGTAGATCCTGAACTTTCCTGCCTTGACCGCCTCGACCACGTCCTTTTTGAGCATGAGGTTCTTCACATTGATCTTCGGGATCACGACACCCTGGTCGCCGGTAAGACCGCGGTTCCTGCACACGGCGAAGAAGCCCTCGATCTTTTCGTTCACGCCGCCGATGGGCTGGATCTCTCCTTTCTGGTTGATCGATCCGGTGATGGCCAGTCCCTGTTTCACCGGCACCTCGGCGATGCCCGAGATGAGCGCGATAAGCTCAGCGGCCGAGGCGCTGTCTCCCTCCACCTCACCGTAGCTCTGCTCGAAGGCGAGGCTCGCTGAAAGGGAAAGCGGCTTGTCCTGCGCGTATGTCCCGCCGAGGAAGCCCGAGAGGATGAGCACGCCCTTGTTGTAGATGCGGCCTGAGAGCTTTGCCTCGCGCTCGATGTCGAGAACGCCTCCTTTGCCCAGGTACACCCGGGCCGTGATGCGCGACGGTTTGCCGAAAGAGAAATCACCGATATCGTACACCGATAGGCCGTTCACCTGAGCAGGTACAGCGCCTGCCACGTCCACCATGAGCGTCCCGTCGGTGAAAAGCTCCTGGATGCGCTCATCGATGAGGTTCGCCCGGTAGACCTTCTCCTCGAGCGCCTTGTCCACATGCTCGCCGGTCACTACCGCGCCTCCGGCCTGCACTGCCCAGTACGCTGCTTCGCGCACCAGGTCCGTGAGGTCGCTGAACCGGAGCGAGAGTTTGCCCTTTTTCTCGGTCAGACGCACGGCGTAGTCCACAACGCCCGCTACCGCGTTTCGGTTAAAGGGAAGGAGTCCTTCGGTCTTCACCATGTTGCCGATGAAGTTCGCGTAGCGCATCTTCTCGTCGCGGGAACTCACGGTCTGGGTGTCGAAGTCGGACTTAACTTTGAAAATATCGCGGAAGTCCTCGTCGTAGTAATAGAGGAGGTAGTAGAGCCAGGGGCTCCCAAGCATGATGATCTTGAGCGAGACGGGGATGGGTTCAGGTTTGATGCCACCGGTAGTGAAGCCATAGAGCTCGGCCACATCCTCGATCTTCACCTCGTTTTTCTTGATGATCCGCTTGAGCGCGTCCCAGGAAAAGGGGTTCCTGAGCACATCGAGGGCATTCATCACAAGGTAGCCGCCGTTTGCCTGGAGCACGGAACCGGACCGAATCATGGAGAAATTCGTGTAGAACGCGCCGAACCGAGCCTTGCGTTCGATGCGGCCCACGAGGTTGTTATAGGTGGGATTCGCCTCATCTACCACCGGCCCGCCCTTGGTCTCCGCGTTATCCACAATCACATTCACCTTGTAACGCTCAAGAAAGCTCGCCTTATCCATGCCCTCGATCTGGAAGGGCATCTCCGGTGTCTGGCCGAGGAACTCGCGCAGGTTGCTCAGGATGTCTTCCTCGACCTCGGCTAGATAGTCGGGGATGCGCTTGTTCATGCCGTACTTTTCTTTGAGATCTTCAAGCTGGTGGCCCATGGCGAAGTGCGCGATGCGGCGGTTCAGCTCGTGGATTTTCTCGTGCGCCTCCTTGTCGAGTTGGCGGGCCTTGGCCAAGAAATCGCGGATCTCGACATCCACTTTCTTTTCGCGTTCCTCAAGCTCGAGCCGCTGCTCGGGCGTGAGGTTCTCCAATTCCTGCTGTTGGAGAGGCTTCCCCTTCCACAGGGGAACCTTTACTATGCCTGTGCGGGTGATCGAGAGCTGGAACCCGAGTTCGAGTGCCCGTTGTCCGGCCTCACCGAAGAGGACTTCCTTCGCTTTTTCCTCTTCTTCCACAACGCGGGACTTTTGCTCCTCGTATTCCTTGGACTCGAAAACCTTCGGGATTTCGCTTTGCATGAACGCGATGAACGTGTCCACGTCGCGCTGGAGTTCACGTCCCTTTCCCGGCGGAAGATTGATGGCGCGCGGACGGTCGGGGTCCTTGAAATTGTTGACGTAACACCAGTCGCCGGGAACCGCACGGTCGAGGGATATCCGCTTCACGATGGACTTGACGATAGTATTTCTGCCTGTGCCCGGTATGCCGGACACGAAGATATTGTAGCCGTGGTTATTGATGGACAGACCGAACTCGATGGACTTTACGGCCCGCACCTGGCCAATCACTTCGTCTTTGAGCGAGAGCTCGGCAGTGGTCTGAAACGGGAATTCCGCTGGATCTGTTGTATGTCGGAGTTCGGACACCGGCAGTTCAAAGTCTTTGATGCTCACAGCACCCTCCTTCGAAAGCATCCCTTTTATATAGTGTAAGCGCAGATAGGGACATTGTCAAGGCGGTCTGAAACCATCGATCTTGAGACGGAGGAGAAAGCGAGGAAGTGGCATTTGAGTATAATTGGAGATCAAGACATGGTTTGGCCACAAGTAAATGCTCGCACAGGCAGATTCACCAGTGAAGGTTCGTATAGGAGGGAGAAAGAGATACTCACGACGGCATTAAATATCTGAGGGCTTACGATTTCGTTAATTCAGTTTTAAAAGAGCATAAAAAATGTTGCTGCGTAAAGCGAAGCGACGAGGTAATCGTTATCTAAAACTAGATTGCCACGCTCCCGGCAGTTGCTCGCAATGACACTGTTGTTTGTAGTACGTAGTTGCAAGTGGTGTAATCGCCGCTGATTACTCTATCAAGCTTCGTTAACCTTCGTGGACGCTGTGGCGATCAATAACGTATTTACTTTTTTCGCATCAAGAAATAAAGTTCCCCTTCCTGCTGCATATACCCCGCCCCGATCTCGGCCTCAGGACCCTCTCCCCAGAACAGGTCCGCTCTGCCTGGCCCCTTGATGGCTCCGCCTGTGTCCTGATTCAGCACGAACCGGGTGAATGGCGCCCACTCCTTGATAACGCCATTTTCAATCACCGGCTTCTGTGTTGAAATGAGGGCGAGGGCGCCTTTGGGAAAGAGCTTGCTGTCCGTGGCGATCGAACGTCCGGGGGTGAGAGGCACGCCTATGTTCCCGAGCGACGGCCCCATGTCCATACGGAAGAAGACGTAACTCGGATTCTGGTTGAGAACCTTGAACAGCTCGTCGTGATGAGTGTTCAGGTATTCACGGATCGATTGCATCGACATGTTCTCTTGGGTCATCACGCCGCTCTCGATGAGATACTTGCCGATGCTCTTGTAAAACCTGCCGTTCTGGCCGTCATAAAGTACGCTCACAATGTTCCCATCGCCCAAATCCACCTTGCCCGAGCCCTGCACCTGAAGGAAATAGATCTCCACGGGGTCGCGACACCACACAATCTCCAAGCCTTTGTTCGCGATGGCCTGCTTATGGTTGATCTCTTCGCGAGAGTAATAAGGGATGACTTTTTTATTGTCCAGCCTGCCGAAGAGCTTGTTCTTCGGGAAGTTGTCACCGAACTGCGTCAGGTCGATCTCGATGAGGTCATCCGGCCGTCGGTAGAGCGGATATCTGTACGTATCATCGGCAATCAGCCTGCACGAGAGCAGGGGCTCGTAGTATCCGGTGAACAGCACCCTGCCATTACCACGCGAGCCAACTGCACGATAGGCGATGAATTCATCCTTGATCCGCTTCACTTTCTGGTCATAGGTGATCGAATCGTTCTCAATAATTAATAGGAAGTTCTGGAGTGTTACGATCATTTCGAGGGCCGTGACCCGTTCAGGACCAATGTAAAAAAGCGTCTCTGGCGGAAGTTTCCTGTAGTACTCCAGGCTCTGATGTACCGCAGCGGAGATGTCCTTGAAGGCTTGGTCATCGCGCGGCGCCACCGCCCGCCACCACGATCTCTGCTCAAGCGCGTCTTCAGGCTTCGTCACCGGCACCGGCGGACGGACGCAGGCGAAGAGGGAAAGAAGAAGTCCAATTATGAAAATCCGTTTCATATACAGAAACATTGCGTTATCGCTTTCATCTATTCGTCCGCATTTCTCGAACGCCGAAACTATCCCTTAATGCCGGCTGGAATATCCCGCCCTAATCGCCCCATCACATGCATGGTAGCTGCTCCTGGAACGGCTTTCAGAAATGCTTCGGAATATGCAATCCACCAATTTTTCAGAATCCATGTTGTGGTACAGCTTTCAAGGCATTACATCCTTTTTCGTCCCCTAAATCACATGCTTTTTGGAAATCCGTGAGGGCAAACTCTCTATTGCCCATTCTCAGATAAAGATCTCCACGATTTCGATATGCAACTGCAATATTCTGATCTAATGCAATTGCCGTATTAAAATCCTCCAATGCTCTATCATTCTGGCCAAGGTATACATAGGCTAGACCACGGTTGTTGTATGATTCAGCATGCTTCGGATTTATGGCAATATAGCTGCTAAAATATTCTTTTGCTTTATCGAACAACCCGGCCTTGCCATATAATTTGGCCGCAGCATGATAGGCTTCATAGCGAGATGGGTTCAAAGCAATTGCCTTATCGTAGTCTGCAATTGCTTTATCGAGCATGCCCATTTTTTCAAAAGTTATCCCTCGATTGAAATAGGCCTCATAAGAAGGCCTCAAAGCGATTGCCTTGCCGAAGTTCTCAATCGCTTTCTCAAACATGCCTTTTTTTTCAAAAGCAGTTCCTCGATTTAAAAAAGCATCGCCAAAATACGGATCCAAATCAATTGCCATATCGAAATCCTCGATTGCTTTGTCAGTCTGGTCCGTATTCAGAAAGGCTAGACCGCGAAAATAATAGACGAGATGAACTCTTTCTGGATGTTTTCCGATAACGTAGCTCCACAGTCGGATGCTGTTGTTCCATATGCCTATCTGTCTGAAAGTTAAATATGACAGAGAAACAAACACAAAAATAGAGATGGCGACACCCAAAAGTTTAATGATCAGACCCCACTGAGGTAATGTATCCATCTTGCTGACAGCCCATGCCACTCCTAAACCAATTATAAGGAATGGCCCCAGACTCGGTAAATAAGTATACCTGTCTGCCATTGCTTGCCTTCCCACCTGAACAATACCAATCACGGGAATCAGGGTAATGACATAATAACTCCAGACCGACAACCATAATCTCTGTTTTTTAGTACTAACGATACAGATTATAGTAATCCCGATAACAACAACAATTTTGACAAGATATTCTAAAGATAAAAGTGATACATCTGTTGGATATGGATAAAAAGGGATTAAATTCAAAGGCCAAATCATCTTCCAGAGATAAGCAATAAGAGAGCCGGCTCCTACCAGCACTCGTGTCGAAAGCGGCGCAGACTCCACCGTCACTAAGGCCCCTCCCGCTCTCTGTGCCAAAACAGTCAGGACCGATGAAATAAGACTCAAAGCAATAAGAGGAATTTTCTCGATAAATGCAGCCCGAAATGTCTTCAGAGACCGGATCCTTTTAAACGGATACCAGTCTAAAATCAGCAGGACAAAGGGGAGAGTGACCGCCATGGGCTTGCTTAACAACGCAAGGATAAAAAATACAAAGGCGATGAAGTATTGCTTATTGAAAAATCGTAGCGATGATTTTTCTTGAGCCGGTTCGTTATTTATACTATTTACGTATTTCGTATACAGGGTGATACTGAGCAGGAAGAACAGGGCACAGAGAAGATCTTTCCGTTCCGCAACCCAGGCCACTGATTCTACATGCAAAGGGTGAAGGCCGAACAAAAGACCGGTTACCCCTCCAGTTATTAGTATCATCCGCTCATGTAAGAATTCCGATAGCCCCTTTTTTATTGTTGACTCTTTCAAGGTATCGAGGAGGCCTATTATGAGCAATACCACGACAAAGGTATTGACAGCGTGGAGAATAACGTTGGTTAGATGATGCCCAAGTGGATTCAATCCCCAGATGGCATAATCTATGGAATGAGATATCCATGTAAGGGGATGCCAGTTACCTGCATGGAAATCGGCAAATGCCCACTTGATAAAGGCGAAATTAATCGATCGGATATGGAGATTCTCAACAACATACTGGGCATCATCCCACTCAACGAATTCATGGTGAAGGGACGAGAGATAGACAACAAATGTTATTAGTGAAACTATAGCTGCAAGATAGTATCTACGGTTCTGTTGTCGCTGCACCTTCAATCTCCACAATCGCAAGGGAATTTAATAAATCCGTCCCGTTGTTAACAGGTTCATCTATCTCACCATCTTTGGGAGCATACGCATATCCCAATTATTAATTACTGATTGAAATCTCTCCCTTTCATAATGATGCTCAGAATTAAGTAATCTAGACTTTTTTCTCAAGCTTGTCAATGATACTTGAATCGAGCGTGAAATCAAAGCAGAACAGAGGAAGCGGACGAGGAACGAACTGACCTCCCAGCATGACATTCCATTCATACTTATTTTAAAGCGAGATGCAGCCTTCCGGTCGTCAATCACGCTGATTCCTTTTCATCCACTTGCTTATCGAGCGCATTCCATCCAGGATGATGCCGCAGTTGCGCCGCTCCCGCCTTGTCTTTATCGATGTTCGCATAGCAATACACGCACCCGTGCGCACAGGTGTCGTATGCCCCGACATCGATGCTCTTTGTGCAGGCACATTCCTTTCGAGTTGCGGCCCGTCGAGTATCGATAGATATCCTCGATATCTCAGCCAGAAAGGCTCCGTCTATGCAACTTCCCTTTTTTATTTTTTCAGACAGTAGATAATCATTGCAACAAGCATAAAGCTGAATGCCGTAAGATTCTGCCCTCTCAGACAGACGATGAGCGTATTCCCGTTTCCTATCAATTGAAAGATCAATTAAAAGGTGGTCCGTATATTTTTTAAAGTTGTCGAGAGTTTTCTTGTAGGGATGCACAAAGCTTACAATACACTTCCGAGCATAGCCCTTAAGTATTTCGGCGCACTGCACGAATCGTTCTTCATGAATTTCAAAGGATAGTTTATCAGTAACGCAGATGGGGTCATACCGCCAGACTATCTTTTCCCGTAAATACCGCCGGGCGATAAAGATATAATCCTTTATCGAATCTTTGTAGTCGGGCGTATTGAACTCGAGCTCTCTGTTTGCCGTGATGGTAAAATGAAAGAAGAGATTCTTCGTGGTTTCCTCGATAGCTTCGAGCTTGTTGAGAAGCGGCGCGTAATTCTTGGACCAGAAGACGATGGCACCGACATCCTCCGGCTTGAGCGAAACGCATACCGATTTTTGCGTATATGGCTGCTGGACATGGACATAACCGGCCTTCAACCGGCTGATGAACCAGCCCGCGTAAAAGGCGGGAATGTCGGTCCTTCTGCTTGCGGATATTACCTGCTGCATGCTTTCATGGCCCCTTAACTTCTTATGACAATACTATAATTCACCCGGGAAGAGATGTGAAGAGAAATATAGGCCTGAAAGAATTTCTTTCAATAATTTGCAAGAACTCTTCCCTTTTTTTTAATTTTATCGTATTATAGTGGTCACTTACATTTTTAAGATCATCTCCGAGGTATTGCCATGAGGCGATTTCAGATCTTGTTATTTTTGTGCATGCTCCTCTTCCCCCATGTTGGCCAAGCTCTTACCCTGGAGGAAGGCCTCAAGATCGTTGCTGAGACCGGGCGTGATATAAAAATTGCCCGATCCGACGAAGAGGCGGCACGGAACTCCGTTTCTCTCGCCCGTTCCCCCTGGCTTCCCCAGGTGAACATCTACGGTAACGAGACATGGCTTCAAAACCAGCCAACGGCGAGATTCACCAATGTGATCGCTCCTACAGCTCAGACCCAGTTCTTTACCTACGGTGTGACGGCAAATCAGCTGCTCTATGACTTCGGGAAGACCTCATCATCGATTGACGCTGCCAAATATGATCTCAAAGCCAGGGAAATTGCAACCCAGCGAGCACGGAACCGATCCTCCCTGGATTTCATTCTCGCCTACTACGATCTCCTGGAAGCAGATAAGCTCCTTCAGGTTGCCGCCGAGGAGGTCAAACAGTTCGAAGAGCATAAGCGGGATGCAGAATTGCGGTACAGTGCCGGCGTGGTCACGAAGAATGAGGTGCTCCAGGCAGATGTGACGCTCGCCGATTCACGTCAGCGGTACCTGACCTCCGATAATCTTCGTTCCCTGAGGGCGTCGCGGATCAACAGCCTTCTTCTGCGCCCATTGAACGACGTCGTGCAGCTCGAAGAGGTCAAGACAAGTCCGTCAGAAGGCATTACGCTCGAAGCGGCCTGGACCGCCGCCGAGGCACAAAGCCCGGAAATCCAAGTCCTTGACGCGGGCATCCGATCCAAGGAAGAAAGCATCAATTCGACCCGAGCTGAGTATTTCCCCACGTTCTACCTTTCGGGAGGATACCAGTACCAGGAGAACGAGTTCCAGGTCTATCCCCGAAACTGGTCGCTCATTGCGGGCATGAACTTCAACCTTTTTGATGGAGGCGCTACCAGCGCCCGGGTGCATATCGGCAAAAGCGAACTTGCATCGCTCAAAACGACCCGGGACAAGATCGTCGACGCGGTCCGGCTCGATGTGAAGGGCGCTTACCTCAATCTTCAGAGCTCGGCACAGCAGATCGAGGTGACAAAGACCGCCGTCGCGCAAGCCGAAGAAAACCTCCGGCTCCAGCGGCTCCGGTACCAGGAAGGTGTTGGAACGGCCCTTGAGGTGCTCGATGCGGTAACGCTTCTGAGCACGTCGCAGTCCAATACATGGAAGGCGCTTTACGGGTTCGCGAGGGCCGAGGCAGGCCTCCTCTATTCCATGGGCGGGGACCTTATGAGCATATACGAGAAGTAAATTGAAGGAAGCATGGAGCAAAGAGCATGAGGTAACAGGGCCATGTGGCGTTTTTTGGCTCCATGCCCTTGCTCTCTGCCCGTTGTCATAATCATCGAGGAGATCCAGTATGGCAGAGGCACAGACGAAAGATAGCAATAACAATCAAAAAAAGAAGAAGGCCTTCCTGATCGTCGGGGGTGTTGTCCTCGTCGGCCTGATCGCTGGTTATTTCTACACAGGGTACCGCAGGACACACGTCTCGACCGATGACGCTTTCATCGACGGGAACATCCATACGATCGCGGCGAAGATCGACGGCACGGTGAAGGAGATCTTAGTCACGGACAACCAGTCCGTGAATAAAGGAGACCTTCTGCTGGAGATCGATCCAGCGGATTACGGAGCGCGATTCCGCGAAGCGTCGTCCTCTGTCAGTGCGGAAAAAGCGAAGCTTGACGAGGCCGAGACGCGGATCGCGGCGGCCAGGGCGAACCTCGAACTACAGCGGGCGAACCTCAAGCTGGCAGAGATCGAGAAGACCCGGTCCGAGAACCTCTATCAGAAGGAGGTCCTCCCCCGAGACCGCTACGACCGAGCCATGACAGCCTATGAGGTGGCCGTGGCCCAAGTGAAGGCGGCAGAAGAGCAGCTCCGGTCGGCGGAATCGCAGAAGCTGACACAGGCGTCCACGATCAAGCAGAAGGAAGCAGCAGCAACGCTGGCCGAGCTTAACTATCAGTACACGAAGATCTATGCGCCGGTTGACGGCTACGTCACGAAGAAGTCGGCTCAGATCGGGAACCAGATCCAGCCAGGCCAGCCGCTTATGGCCGTAGTCGGACTGAATGACATCTGGGTAACGGCGAACTTTAAAGAGACACAGATGGAGAACATCCGCCCGGGACAGTCAGTGCGGATCGAGGTGGACTCTTATCCGGGGAAGATGTTTAGAGGCAAGGTCGACAGCATCATGGCCGGGACCGGCGTGACTTTTTCGTTGTTCCCTGCGGAGAACGCCACAGGCAACTATGTCAAGGTAGTACAGCGGATACCGGTCAAGATCGTCCTCGAGGAAGGAACGGACAGGGAGCACATCCTGAGGATCGGCATGTCTGTAGTGCCCACGGTGATCGCAAAATGAACAGAGGCACCATGAGCCGCGGCCTCGTCGCCCTCACGGTAATGCTCCCGACTTTGATCGAGATCATCGACACTTCGGTCGTGAACGTCTCGCTCAATCACATCAGGGGATCGCTGTCCGCAGGCATTGACGAGTCCACATGGACCATCACTGCCTACCTCGTGTCGAACGCCATCATCATCCCTATGGCAGGGTGGCTCTCCCGGCTTATCGGTAGAAAAAATTACCTAATCGCCTCAATAGCCCTCTTCACCTTCAGCTCGTTCATGTGCGGGTCGGCTTGGAGCCTCCAAAGCCTCGTTTTCTTTAGGATCGTCCAGGGCATCGGAGGCGGTGGGCTCGTTCCGCTGAGCCAGTCGATCCTGCTCGAAACCTTTCCCCGTGAAAAACACGGCACGGCCATGGCCATCTTCGGCATGGGTGCCATGCTTGGTCCCATTGTCGGCCCCGTGCTCGGCGGCTGGATCACGGACAACTGGTCCTGGCGCTGGATCTTCTATATCAACATCCCCATCGGTATCCTTTCCATCATCATGAACATCATCGTGATCCAGGACCCTCCATACATGAAGCGCGTCAAAATGAAGATCGACTATTGGGGCCTTGCGTTCCTTGCCGCTGGTCTGGGCTCTCTCCAGTTCATCCTTGATAAAGGGGAGAATGAGGACTGGTTTGCTTCGAACCTCATCGTGACCTTCGCAATCATCTCGGTTGTATCGCTTGTGCTCTTGGTGATCAATGAGTACTATTCCGAACATCCCATCGTCAACCTCCGGCTGTTCAAGGACCGTACGTTCACGAGCGGCGCCACGGTGATGTTCTTCGTCTTCCTGAACCTCTTCGGAAGCATCGTGCTTCTGCCCATTTTTCTCCAGTCGATCATGGGGTATACGTCATTTTATGCCGGCCTTGTGCTCGGTCCCGGTGGCTTGGCCACTATGCTCGCCATGCCTTTTGCTGGCAAACTGATAAGCAAAGTCAATCCCAAGCGCCTTCTTGCCATCGGTATATTGATCTGCGCCCTCAGCACCTACATGATGTCGCAGTTCAATCTCACCACGGACTTCTGGACCTTTGTCTGGCCCCGCACGATCCTAGGCATCGGCATGGGTTTGACCTTCATACCGCTCACCACGATGACCCTCTCCCACATCCCCCGGGAGAATATGACCGAGGCAAGTTCTCTTTACAACCTGCTCCGAAACCTGGGGGGCAGCGTAGGCATCGCCTTTACGACGACCATGCTCTCCCGGCGCGCCCAGTTTCATCAGACGCGTCTCGTGGAGCATCTGAACCCTTTCGATCCGGCTTATTCTATTTACCGGGACAGAATAGGGGCTTTCCTAGGATCACAAGGGCTGCCACCAGCCGGTGCCGACGGCCTGATGTACCGGGAGCTGGTCCGGCAATCTACGACCCTCGCCTTCACCGATGCCTTCCTGACCATCTGCGCCCTGATCCTCTGCGTTTTACCACTCGTATTCCTGATGAAACGCGCTGCGGCATCCAGTGGCCCTCCTCCAGCGCACTGAGGCTGGCATCGATCATTCCCTGACTCGGACAAGACTGTGCAAAAAGATTTTCATATGCGCAAATCTTGCGAAAGCTTTTAAAAGCATAAAATGAAAATTAGTGCTTTCTTTGCAACTCTAGGATCTTCGCGGAATTTTTTTTCCAATTCGGCAGCTATTTCATTTGCCTTATACGTATCACATCAGATTCATCGGGTCCACGTCCACGATTACCTTGCACTTCCTGCCAAACTTCTCTTCCACGATATTCCTACCCTCTTCGGCCAGGGATCTGATCAGGTCACGTTTCTGAGAAAGCAGGAGCAGCTGGAATCGATACCGACCGCGCACCCTTGCTATCGGCGCGGGCGCGGGACCCAGGAGTATGGTCTCTTTTCCCCGCATCAGGCTGCGCATACGGGTCTGCGCGGTCTTCGCAGCTTCAGCGGCGTGGGACTCATTGACGCTTTTCACTTCGAGCTTGATTATCCGCCCGACCGGCGGATACCCGAGTTCCCTCCGGTACGAAATCTCTTCATCATAGAACCCTTCGTAGTTGTGGGTCCTGCTGTGCTGGATGGAATAGTGGCGCGGGTTCATGGTCTGGATGATCACTTCACCCGCGGTCTCTCCCCGCCCGGCCCTGCCCGCGGCCTGGGTAATGAGCTGGAAGGTCTTTTCCGATGACCGGAAGTCAGGCAGGTTCAGCCCGACATCAGCGTCCACAACGCCGACGAGGGTCACCGATGGGAAATCGTGTCCCTTCGCGACCATCTGCGTTCCGAGCAGGATATCCACCTCCCGCCGGTCAACCTGCCTGAGCAGAGTATCGTACGCCTGCCTGCCTTTGACCGTGTCGCTGTCCATTCTCTTTATGCGTGCACCAGGAAAAAGTGCCCTCAGCTCTTCTTCGATCTTCTGCGTGCCTGAGCCAAGCAACTTCAGGTTGATGCTCGAGCACGACGGACATCGGTCTGGCGGCCGAATGAGATATCCGCAGTAGTGGCACTTCAGCTTCTGTTCCGCCTTGTGAAAGGTGAGTGACACGCTGCAGCTCGGGCATTTTACGGCCTCGCCACAGTCCCCACAGATAAGTACGGACGAGAACCCTCTACGGTTCAGGAGGAGGAGAGCCTGCTCGTTCTTTTCGAGCCGCTGTTTGATCTGCTCTACGAGAACTGGAGAATAGAGCGAGGACTTGGGCAGGACTTTCAGGTCGACCACCGCTACCTCGGGCATGGGACGGTGGTCCACGCGGTGAGCCATATGGAGATATCGATATTTGCCGCTCTTTGCGTTGTAGTAGCTTTCAAGGGACGGTGTGGCAGAGCCAAGCACAGCAACGGCACCCTGAAACTTTGCGCGCATGACCGCAACGTCCCGCGCATGGTAGTGGAGCCCCTCATCCTGCTTGTACGAATTCTCATGCTCTTCGTCGACTATGATAAGCCCTATGCGTCCAAACGGGGCGAAGATCGCCGAACGAGCGCCGACGACGACATCCACCTGACCTGCCTGAATGCGCCGATATTCGCCGGCCCGCTCGCGGTCCGTGAGCCCGCTATGAAGGACGGCAACGCGGTTGCCGAAGCGCCCCCTGAACCTTGCGAGGAGCTGCGGCGTGAGCGCGATTTCGGGCACCAGCACGATTGCACCGCTACCCGTATTGGCGAGCCTCGCAATGATCTGGAGATAAACCTCGGTCTTGCCGCTTCCGGTCACGCCATGGAGCAGAAATACCTCGAAGCGTCTGGCGGCAATCGCTTCTGTGATTCCTTGTACTGCCCCGGCCTGCTCGGGCATGAGCAGGGGCGGAGTGCTTGGGGTAAAACCTTCAGGCGCTGCAGCGACGAGAGTTTCCCGCTCAATGATCTCGACGATCCCCGCATTGCTCAAGGATCTTATGGTTTGAGACGAGAATGCACGGAGCTCATCGCTAGCCATCTCGCCCAGGTCCGAAAGAAGCCGCACAAGCTCGGCTTGCTTCTTTCCCCTCACCTTACCGCTTTCCCCACCGGGGAGAGGTATTGACAACAGGCGGATATACTTTTTCTTTTTGGGTTTTGCGCGCGAAACGGCTTTGGGCACCATGACTTCGATGGTCTGACCGAGAGGATACATATAATAGTCGGACATCCAGCGAGCGAGGGTGAGGAGTTCCGTCATGAGGGGATAGTCGAGGATTTCGATGATGGATTTGAGGCCGGCCACATCGGTCTTGTTTGAAAAGGCGATCACCGTTCCGGCGATGCGCCTGCTGCCGAACGGGACGAGCACACGTGAACCAATTACAAGACGTCCGGTCATCTCCTCGGGGATATGGTAGTGGAAGGTTTTGTTTACGGAAACACCGACGGCTATATCAGCGATAAGGTCGGTCATAGGATGTGATCACAGAGGTCAAGGGTCTACGTATCAAGAGGCAAGGATAATTTCTCCGGCTTCGGACTTTTGTCTTCCGGCTTCTGTGGCTTTTCGGTGGTCTCCTTCACGGCCTTCATTTCCTTGTTGCTCAGGATGTCTTTGAGCTCGCTCATAAACTCGTTGATGTCCCGGAAAGACCGGTAGACCGAAGCAAAACGGACGTAGGCGACTTCGTCCAGCTTATGCAACCGTTCCATTACTTCCTCGCCGATGACCGTGCTTGGTATTTCCTTCAGACCCTTCTCCTGGAGGGACTTCTCAATCTCCTCCACGGTCTTTTCGAGCATCTCCGTGCTTATGGGACGCTTCTCGCATGCCTTCTTGAGCCCGTTCAAGATCTTCAACCGGTCGAAGGGCTCGCGACGCCCATCCTTCTTAATGACCGACGGCAGCACTTCTTCGACGCGCTCGTACGTGGTGAACCGGCCCTCGCACTTGAGGCACTCGCGCCTGCGCCTGATGGAGTCGCCTTCCTTCCCCATCCGGGAATCCACCACTTTATTGTCAATGCTGGAACAATAGGGACAGCGCATGGTTTGGCTCGTTATGGCTCTTGTCTCATGGTTTGAAGCTCGTAGAAACTGGTATCAACCATGAGGCATCAGCTGCGAACTGGTTCTGATTTCTTATACTGCGTGATCTTGATGCCGGATTCGTTCAGCATCTCGGCGGCCAGGGCGTCTGGGTAGCCGTCCTCATAGATGATCTGCTTCACGCCCGCGTTTATGATCATCTTGGCGCAGATGCCGCAGGGCTGGTTCGTGCAGTAGAGCGTGGCACCCTCGATGCTCGTGCCGTGCTTGGCCGCCTGGATGATCGCGTTCTGCTCCGCATGCAGGCCGCGGCAGATCTCGTGCCGCTCGCCCGACGGGATGCCGAGCTGCTCGCGCAGGCAGCCACGCTCGAGGCAATGGTCGATGCCGGAGGGCGCACCGTTGTACCCCGTGGCGAGGATATTCTTGTCTTTGACGATCACTGCTCCAACCTGACGCCGGAGGCATGTGGCGCGCTTCTTCACGAGGTGCGCGATCTCCATAAAATATTCGTCCCAGGACGGTCTGGTCATAGTAAGCTCCAAATCACACGTACCAAATCTCGAATGAGTTCCAAGAACCGAAATTGCAAGCATCAAGCTGGTTGTCGATTGAAACGTTACAATGGGTTATTCTGTGGAACTTCTGATTTTGAGATTTTGGAACATTATTAAATTTACACCTCGGCCTTTTCCATTGCGAACATTGGGAATTTGGCGCAGAACGCCTTGGTTCGCTCTTTGAGAGCCGCGAGCTTGCCAGGCGCATTGGCGTTCGCAAGCGCTTCGCAGATGAGGTCGCCGATAACCCTCATCTCTGGCTCGCGCATGCCGCGCGTGGTCACGATCGGTGTGCCGAGCCGGATACCGCTCGTCGTCACCGGAGGCTTCTGGTCGTACGGAATGCTGTTCTTGTTGCACGTAATGCCTGCAGCGTCGAGGGCGATCTCGGCGTCTTTGCCGGTAATGTTCTTGGGAGTCAGGTCCACGAGCATCAGGTGGTTTTCCGTGGACCCCGAAACGATGCGGAACCCATCCGCGGCCAGCCGCCGCGCCAGCGCTTTCGCGTTCTTCACGACCTGGCGCTGGTAGTCCTTGAACTCGGGCATGAGCGCTTCCTTAAACGAGACGGCCTTGGCCGCGATCACGTGCACGAGCGGCCCGCCCTGGATCCCGGGGAAGATGGCCTTGTCCACTGCCTTGGCGAACTTTTCCATGCACATGATCATGCCCCCGCGCGGGCCGCGCAAGGTCTTGTGCGTCGTCGTCGTCACGAAGTCCGCGTAGGGCACCGGGCTTGGATGTTCGCCCGCCGCAACGAGCCCGGCGATGTGAGCAATATCCGCCATCAGGTACGCGCCGACTTTGTCCGCAATCCTCCGGAACCTCGGGAAATCGAGGGTCCTCGAATAGGCGCTATAACCGGCGACAATCATTTTCGGTTTGTGCTCCATGGCAAGCCGCTCTAATTCGTCATAGTCGAGCAGTTCTGTTTTTTTGTCCACGCCGTAGGAGAAGGACTTGTAAAGCATGCCCGAGAAGCTGACCGACGCTCCGTGGGTCAGGTGCCCGCCGTGCGGGAGGGCCATGCCCAGGATGGTATCGCCGGGCTGGAGGACACTGAAGTACGCGGCCATGTTGGCCTGCGAACCCGAGTGGGGCTGGACATTCACGTGTTCAGCGCCAAAGAGCGCCTTTGCACGCTCGATGGCAAGCAACTCAACCTGGTCGGCAAACTCGCATCCACCATAGTAGCGCCGGTTAGGGTATCCCTCGGCATATTTATTCGTGAAGACCGAGCCCTGAGCCTCTAGCACTGCCTGGCTCACGTAGTTTTCCGATGCTATGAGGACGATCTTGGAGAGTTCGCGCTCGTCCTCGCCCTTGATCGCGTTGTAGACTTCGGGGTCCGTCTCTTTGAGTCCTGACATGGTGTTATCCTTTAATCGATTTTTCTATTTCCTGTATCTTGTCGAGCCGCTTCTGGTGCCGCCCGCCCTCGAATTCAGTCTCTAGCCAGGTCTTCACGATTTCCAGTGCAACGCCCTTGCCGATGACCCGCTCGCCCATGACCAGCACATTGGCATCGTTGTGCAACCGGCTCATCTGCGCTGTGAAATGGTCATGACAGAGCGCAGCGCGAACGTTCGGATACCGGTTGGCGACGATTGACATGCCGATGCCCGTACCGCAGATCAGGATGCCACGGTCCACGCCTCTGTTCGAAACCGCCTCAGAGACCTTTTTCCCGTAGTCTGGATAGTCCACGGAGTCCCTGCCCGCGGTCCCGTAGTCAACAAGTTCTATATTCTTGATTGTTTTTATGAATTTTGCGATCTCTTCCTTGAGTTCCCAGCCGCCGTGGTCGCAGCCAATCGCCAGTTTCATGAAGCCCGCCTTTCCGTAGATGCTGATATTAACATCTCTGCTGTTTTTGTGTCAAGGAAAATACCGGGAGGGACCGGTCGGGCGGCGATTGTCAGCATTGCCAGCGCCGCGAGCGCTCCAGCAAGATTGACAAGCGATTCCAGCGTGTCCGACAGCAGCCCAGCCCAGCCGAGCCCGTAACAAGGTCCGCCACGGTCTTGAGCCCGATAGTAATGATCGCCGCAGCAATGGATAGCCACGCGAATCTGGTAAGAAAAGAACGGGCCCTCATAGGATGTGATCCTTCTTCGCTTAGCATAAGGGTACCCGTCTGAGGATACACCATCTCTCCCATGATCGAAAACCAGGGACCCGGAACTTCCTTTACGAGTACTCGTATCCGATTATGCCGAGCACTGCCACGGTCGCGGTTTCGGTACGGAGGATATTCGGCCCCAGGCTCACCGCATGAAAGCCCTTATCTTTCGCCAATGCTGCCTCGGCCGCAGAGAACCCGCCTTCGGGGCCGATGAGGATGACGATATTTTTTACTTCAGGCCTTGCCCGAAGCACACCTTTGATAGGCTCCGTTCCCTCTTCCCAGGGAAGGAGGAGGAGGGTCCCGGGTCGGGGATGCAGCGTCTGGACATAATCTTTAAAGGTCTGAATCCCTTCCACCGTCGGGATATCTGCACGATTGCTCTGCATGGCCGCTTCACGGCAGATCCTCCGCCATCGGACAAGACGTTTTTCTTCGTCTTTGACCTTCACGATCGTCCGCTCGGTGATGAGCGCCACGATGGACGCTGTACCGAGTTCCGTCGCCTTCTGCACGATCCAGTCCATTTTGTCGGACTTGGGCAGCCCTTGGCCGAGGGTGATGAGCGGATACCTGATCACGCTCTTAGTTTGGCCCAGGATATTCGTTTTGATCGCAGATTTGTTGATATCGGAAATTTTCACGGTGTACTCGGTCCCGCGTCCGTCGCACAGCAGCAGTTGATCGCCGGTTTTCATGCGCAACACCGTTGCGATATGGCGCACGTCCTCATCCGTGATAGTGATGTCGGGGCCAGAAACCTGCCCGGGGGATATAAAAAAACGGGGTGGCTTAGACATAAGACTCCGGAAATATAAAGCAAATTTGCCGCGAAGTAGCCTAAAGATGGAATTTTCTATTGAGAAATTCCATTAAACGCTGCGCACTTTGCGGGTCAAAAAAAAGTTATGCTTTATTTGTCAGGCTTTCTCGTTTCAGATTTGCCTTTTCCTCCGCGTCTCCTTCTTCTCTTGTTCGGCCTGGTGCGCTTCTCGCGGCCCTTCTGAATTTCCTTTTCCTCCCTCGGAGAAAGAGGATGGTTCTTGATGAACTCCTTCCACCAGGCGCGGAGCTCTTTTTTCTCTCCCGTGGTCTCACTCGTAAAGCGCAGGTACTCAAATGCATCGGCAAACCCGGGCCTTCTGAGAAAATAGAGCGGATGCCTCCCGGCGGTTTTCTCAAATCGGTACTGATTCCAGTAAATATCGCGCATTGGAAAACCGACCTTCTTCGGGATCATCACCCGATGCGACTCCTCCGTGAGGAACTCGGCCACTGTCCGTGTTACGGCATCCAGCGCGGACGCGCCGGATTTCCTGAGCTCCTCCGATTTTTCCTCCATGAATTGCCCGAACATTAGCGAGAAAAGGATATGCGGCGGAACCTGTCTCCCCGCCTGCACGCACGCATCAACCCATTCGAGGGCTTTGCCAATCCAGGTATGTGGAAAGCCATCGGACTCAGTGTCCACCCACTCATTCAGTCGCGGGAATATGACTCCGAAAATTCCGGTCTTCCTAAGCAGTTGGTAGGTCTTCTCGCCCTCGCCGAGCAGAAAAAGCTTGAGCACTTCCTCGTACATCCGGGAAGGCGACGCGAGCGCCAACCGATCCTTTAGCTCAAGCATCGTGCGGTACGTATTCTCCTCAATCTCGAACCCCAGCATGGCGGCAAAACGCACGGCCCGCACCATGCGGACCGGATCCTCGATGAAACGGACAACAGGATCGCCGATGATCCGGATGAGCCCAAGCCGGAGGTCCTGCATCCCCCCCACATAGTCAATGATTGAAAAATCCGCGATATTGTAAAAGAGAGCGTTCACCGTGAAATCGCGCCGCAGCGCGTCCTCTTCTGGCGTTCCGAAAACATTGTCCCGCAGGATCATGCCATCCTCGGTCATGAGAAGCCGCGGAGGACGGGGCTTCTCCTCAGGCGGGGTCTGCGCGTCAGGCGGCGCGCTTTCAACCGGCGATTGCATGGCCGGGAGGGGAGGCTGTTCCGTGGTTTCCGGACGGGCTTCGATCTCCGGTTCTTCTTCCGTCAGGGCACGGAACGTGGCGACTTCAATGATCTCGTTGTGGAAGTGGATGTGGGCGAGACGGAACCGCCGACCGATGAGTCGACAGTTTCGGAAGACCTTTTTGACCTCATTGGGCTTGGCATCGGTGGCAATATCGAAATCCTTTGGTTCCCGACCGAGCAGCAGGTCACGCACCCCGCCCCCGACAAGGTATGCTTGATATCCTTTTTCCTTTAAACGGTAGAGCACCCGGAGTGCGTTGGGACTGATCCACTTACGGGAGAGGGAATGTTCAGATCGCGAAATGATGATCGGCTGTATGCTCACACCAGCATTTTAACATACATGGAAGGGGGAGGTAAAGAGGAGAGAATCATCAAACGGATTGGATGTGTTTGCATGAATCTCTAGTTCGTCCGCGGCCATCGGAAGCGAATCTTAAAGATCGAGCCTTCTCCACTCTGAGTGGGCAAACAAATTTCCTCTGAACCTACAGGGTCAGCTTTCTCTTTGATCATGACCGTGGTCTTTTGGCCAACTCGGTGCTCTGCCGTGCTTTGCATGCCGATTGCCGTTGGCCGCATATATCGTTCACGCCATCCCGGCAGAATTCTTGCCTGTTGTCTGTGCTGCTTTACGCTTGGTTGACTCACAGCCGCACAGTCCAGGGTCGGAAAAAAACTTTTGCTTTTCCCCCGGGTTCCCAGACCCCTGTATCCGGCGAAAAGGTAGGCGCACACGGTCGGCCAAAGACGCGGGAGAGAAAGCATGATGCTATGCCTTCTCAATCCGTGTGTTCCTCGCTCCCCTTGATTTCTTCAGCACCGTCGTGTCACCGAAAATCCTTCCAACGAGGTTCACTGCACTCGCGGGGACCGGATCGCTGCCGCTACTCATGGGCGTGGGTCCGAAAAAGATGGCAAGAGCGTTCCCCGGAGGCCAGAACCCTATGTCCCCTGCCTTTACCGTTGTTGTTGCAGTCTCATCGAGCGGCATCTTGACGGGAATCTCGAAATAGAACTCGTCGCCCCACTCGTTCGATCTTGTCTCGATAGGAAGTATTCCAGCGATCGCTTTTGCGCATTGTGTGTCGAAAAGCACAGCATTCAGGATGAGATCTTTTTTAATAATCTTGACTTTTGTCGGCATGGCAGACCTCCGACCTCGTCTGCCCATGGGCAGGGTAATGGTGAGAGGCTAATTAAAAAAGCCTGAGCTGGCTGTCTTCTTCCTTCTGTTTCTTCCCTCTATCGGGCACTACGCTCACCCGAATATATTCTTCCGGGATCTCGCGGAGAAAAGGTGATGGCGACGGGTCAAGCCTTTGGCCGTACAAGAACCGGCTCCGCGCATGGATGAGAAACAGTTCATTCTTTGCCCGCGTCATGCCGACGTAGAAAAGTCTTCGTTCCTCTTCGATGTCCACACCGGCCTTCATGAAGGTACAGGGAATCAGGCCATCTTCACATCCTGTGACGAACACGATCGGGAACTCCAGCCCCTTTGCCATATGGAGGGTCATAAGAGTAACAGCATCAGCACGGGGGTCGAAGAAATCCACCGCGGACAGGAGCTTGGCTTCCTTTGCATCAGTCGGGTCTGGCTGGGAGGCGACGTCAGGGTTAATGAGCGACTGGAGATAGGTGATGGTCTCCTCGATTTCTTTTCTCTGAGCGCTACTGCGGCGCCCGATCATTTGATAAGGAATGCCTGATGCCGCGAAAACCTCTTCCAGCGCCTTTGCCTGAGCATTGGTCCTGAAGACAACTGCAAAATCAGAAAACCGGAAGGAGCGCTTCGGATCACCTCGACCCGTGCTGTTCCGCATCATCTGATAATGGCTCGTCCCGCCTATGCGTTTTTCTATCTCTTGAATGATGGCTGTCCCTTCGGCGCGCTCATCAGGCACGGACATGACGGAGACCTGATGTCCTTTTTCTCGCGTGGGAACGAGTTCTTTCTCGATACGTTTTTGGTTATTTTTAATCAGGCTGTCCGCGGCATTTAATATAATACCCGATGACCGGTAGTTCTCGGAGAGCGTTATCAATGCCGCGCCGGGAAAATCCTTCTCAAAGCTCAGAAAGCTTTCAAGGTCCGCCCCACGGAAAGCATAAATCGCCTGGTCGGCGTCTCCCACAACGCAGACATTTCCGCTCCTTCCTGCGAGGAGTCTCAACAGAACGTATTGGGCTGGATTGATGTCCTGATATTCGTCGACGATGATGTCCCTGAATCTGCCCTGGTATTTTAGAGCGACTTCGCTCTTTTGGAGCATCTTGATCGGTATCGTGATAAGGTCGTCCAAATCGAAGGCATTGTGCAGCTTTAATGCAGCCTGATATGCTTCGTACGTCTCCTGAACTTCACGATCTGCATCTTCAAGAAAGTTCTTTATCCGTGATATCCTCTCAGCAGCCAGCTGAGCTTTCTTGGCCGAATTTTTCATCAGCGACTTCAATATCTCGATTTGCTCATCCCTGCTGTAAATAGAAAAATCATCTCCATGGCATTCTCTGATGATCCTGAGGCCGAGCGCGTGTAACGTGCCGATGAATACCTTCCTGGCCACGGTCCCGAGCATGGCTGCGGCACGCTCCCGCATCTCCCGCGCCGCACGGTTCGTAAACGTGAGGGCAAGGATGTCCTCTGGTCGGGCGCCTTGCTGAATAAGATAAACGATCCTGCGGACGATGGTAAGCGTCTTACCCGTTCCCGGACCGGCGACGACCAAGAGAGGGCTGTCGATGGTTTTCACGGCCTTTTCCTGAAAGTCGTTCAGGCCGTCAAATATTTGGTATGATGGAAGATCCATCAGCGCTGCCGGTTGTCCTCAATCACAGTTTTATAATTTGCAAAAGTCTCCCGAGTATAGCCACCCCGGCACAGCATGATCGCCTGCTCCAAAGACATCATCACTTTTTTCGTTATAATCAACATGCCAGGTATAACTTCTATCGATGTAATCTACTGTTTTCTTTCTCAATACAATAAAAGTAGTTACGACTGAGGCGATGGCAATTACGAGAAATAATGATCAGATAGTCTTCTCTTTCATGATATGAGTATGGGACTGCTCCCCTCATCCGGTCATGTACGTGACTATTTACAGCAGCTTGAGCTGCCCTTTTATTTCTTTCCTCTCCACTTCCTCGAATATCCTTATCTTCCCGTATTCCCCGTCATACCCGGGCGCGATATGCACGTTGCCCGCGCGCATGCGCGAGATTGCTTCGCGAAGGAGCGGCGTACCGGCGCGTTCGATATCATCGAGCGGAGCATCCATAAGGATTCTAAATTCATTGCCGAGCTGTGCGAGCAGGCTAAAATAAAGAGCATTCACCTTCTTTGTGCTTACACCGCACTTATAACCCTCGGCTATTAGCTCCGGCAAGGGGATGATGGATGTAAAAGCAGGTGCATCTGCAGGCTTGAACCCGTGCTCCCGGTCTGCGAGCTTTTCAATCCTATGCATCACGCCGACGGTCAATTTTTTTCCGCAGACTGGGCACAGGTAATCGTGATGCATCGTCTCCTTGGGAGAGAGGCTCACATTGCAGTCCCGGTGACCGTCATAATGATATTTCCCCTCTTCAGGAAAGAACTCGATGGTGCCCAGGAACCCCCTGCGCGTCCTAATGGCATTCATTAGGGAGTCGTACGAAATTTCGGTGTCAAGGATATTCGCCTCACGCCCGATTTTAGCAGCTGAGTGCGCGTCGGAATTGGAGACAAGCGTGATCCGGTCGAGGGTTGAAAGACGCCAGTTCATCAACGGGTCTGATGAAAGACCAGTCTCGATCGCGGTGATATGCGGGGTGAGCTCATCATAACATTCTTCCAGGGAATCGAAGCCCGAGGCGGCGCCGAAGACCGAGAAATGCGGCGTCCATGCGTGGGCAGGAATGTACAGGTTGTCGGGCGAAGCATCGAGCGCGATCTTCAACAGTTCCTTTGCACCGAGCCCGAGGATAGGCCTGCCGTCAGCATTAAGGTTCCCGATCTTCGCCAGGGTAAGATTCAATCGCGCAGCGCTCGCAAAGTCAGGCGCGAGGATGATTGAATGCACCTTCCGGGTTTTTCCGTCCTTGCTGTAGATGCAGCTAAGCTCCGCAGAAAGGACGAAGTAGACTTCAGCCTGGCACGACTCGGGAACGTCATCGGTCAGGTATTCCTTTTTGAGCTTGAACAACCCGTGACCTGTGGGTTCCAGCTTTTCGCTCAGTTCCTTGAGCCACCCGGGGTGGGTAAAGTCTCCGGTACCGATGACGTTGACGCCTTTGAGCTGCGCCCACTTCCATATGCCTTCGGGCGACATGTCTTTGCTTGTTGCGCGTGAATAGTGTGAGTGGACATGAAGGTCGGCGATAAAACGCATGTACGATTATAGCATTATTCAAGCGCATGAGAAACAGGATTTTAGTGACAGCAGGGGTCGACTACTTTTTTCACGTGAAGAACATCTTACCGCTACGGCGCAAGAAAAGCCGGGCAAAACTAATCCTTCGTAATTTCAGTCTGTTTTTCTAACGTTGTCACAGAGAAATGACAAGAGAGAAGACAGACGCTCGGACCTCTCAAGCCCATGGCAAGACTGACAACATCTAAGCAAGAGGAACCGCAATGCGAGATAGAGCGCCTGGTCAATCAACCGAACAGCTTTTCCCCGTCTGCCGTCCCGCTCCCAGCCCTTTTTTTCTGCTAGAATTAAATTAAAGGGCAAAGAGGGTTATTTTTGTCCCATTAAGCTGGTTGTGTTTCAGGAGCAAAGAGTCAGACATGCGACGAAAAGATTTCTGATCATACTCTGGTACAGCTTTGGTCGTATCGTTCGGCATCCAGGCGTCCGTTGGGGTGGAAATTGAAGGTAGACCCGTGCAATTGATAACGTACCCATGCTAAAAGCACCCATGAAGGGAGAAATAATAATAATGAGAAAAGTCATTCTCTCTTTGCAGGTAACACTTGATGGCTTCATTGAGGGCCCCATGGGAGAATTAGATTGGGCAATGAAAGAAGATGAAGAAACGTGGCAGGATGTTTTCGAACTGCAAAGGTCCGCAGATACCTTGCTGCTTGGACGCATGATGTATCCGGCTTTTGAAAAATACTGGCTTGCCGCGCCTACGAACCCGTACAGCACCAAGAATGAAATTGAATACGCGCGCCTTGCCGATAACATGCAAAAGATCGTTTTTTCGAAGACCTTGGAAAAGGTCGAATGGAGGACCACAAGGATTATAAAAGATCATATCGCGGAGGACGTTCTTAAAATGAAACAACAGACCGGCAAGGACATGGTGCTCCTGGGCGGCGCGGGACTTGTGTCAACGTTTATGAATCTCGGTTTGATTGATGAATATCATCTCATTGTGAACCCTGTCGTCTTAGGGGGAGGAAAACCTTTGTTCAAAGATATAAGGGAGCGGCACAAATTAAACCTGATAAAAACAAAGACATTCAACTCGGGTAAGGTTGTGCTTCATTACGGCAAGGGACCAGAAAGTTGAAAGGAGAAAGAAAATGAGAAAATTATTTGTATTCAATCTGGTGACCCTTGACGGCTACTTTGAGGGACCGAACAGAGAAATAGATTGGCATAACCTAGATGCAGATTTCAATGACTATGCCATCGATATGCTGAATTCCGTTGATACGCTCATATTTGGACGCGTGACATATGAGCTCATGGCAAGCTACTGGCCAACCCCGGATGCGATAAAAAATGATCCGATTGTTGCTGAAAAGATGAATACGCTGCCCAAGATTGTCTTTTCAAGGACGCTCGCAAAGGCCGAGTGGCACAATACCAGGCTAGTCAAAGCCAATATAGAGGAAGAAATTAAAAAATTAAAAAAACAGTCTGGAAAGGACGTGGCGCTGCTTGGCAGCGGAAGCATTTTATCTCACTTTGCACGACAAGGCTTGATAGATGAATATCGGATTATGGTAAATCCCATTGTGTTGGGTAATGGCAAGCCTCTTTTTAGAGGCATCAAGGACAGGCTGAACTTGGAACTTACCAAAGTTAGGACGTTCGGTAACGGGAACGTTCTGCTTTACTATCAGCCTGTAGAAAAGGAACAATAACATGACTACAAGAACTAATTTGGCAACGACGTCTAGGGAGTGGGGGTTCGTCATCACGCGCACCGTTAACGCACCTCGCGAACTCGTGTTCAAGGCGTGGATTGATCAGAAACTGATGGCCCAGTGGTGGGGTCCCGATGGCTTCACGAACCCTGTCTGTGAATTGGACGTGCGGCCGGGCGGTGCAATCCGCATCAACATGCGGGGGCCTGACGGTACCGTTTACCCCATGAAGGGCGTCTTTCGCCAAATCAAAGAGCCGGAGAGGCTCGTCTTCACCAGCAGCGCTCTCGAGGATGAAAAAGGCGATCCCCAGCTCGAAAATCTCAATACCATCACGCTCGTTGGGCTGGGCAAGAAGACAAAACTCACGGTGCAGGCAGATGTCGTGAAGTCGACACCCGCAGCGGAAGGAGCGCTTGCAGGCATGGAGGAGGGCTGGAAACAAAGCCTCAGTCGTCTTGAAGAGCTGCTGGCAAAAAACTGACCATCGGTGCTCGTTTATGATAGACAACACCGCTCGCAAACAAGCAGCCGTGGAATTCCTGCAGCGCGTCGTGGCAGGCCGCATCGATGAAGCTTACCAGAAGCACGTCGACCTGAGGGGAAAGCACCACAATCCCTTCTATGCCGCAGGTTTTCCGGCGCTGAAAAAGGCAATGCTCGAGAATCACGTCAACTTCCCGAGCAAGCAGCTCATAGTCAAGTACGTGCTCGTCGATGGCGAGATGGTGGCCGTACACTCCCACATCGTGTTGCGCCCGGGCGAGCCGGGCATGGCGGCTGTCCACTTGTTCCGCTTCCTTAGTGACAGAATAGTAGAAATGTGGGACTGCGGTCAGCCCGTGCCCGCGGATTCGCCAAATAAGGATGGGGCATTCTAGGAGGTCAGATTAGGAGAAAAGTAACAGCATTCAATTTCGTAACGTCGGATGGCTACTATGACAAAGGTCGAGTGGAAGCAGATGCCTGGGAATGACAGCGATTTCCATTGCGACGTGCGGACAAAGGCATGCCGGATGAGCGTCACATGCAGCACATCCCGGATATCCATCACGCCGAGCTTCCCTCGTCAACTCGTATCCCCAGAAGTCGAGCCCACATCCATTTCATGACGCAGGTGCTCCTTTTGGCATGTACGGCTCTTACCAGCGGTCAACGGGGATAACACCCTTACACGCCTGCGCAGCATCATTGATGACCGGGAGGATTACTTCGGGGTCTTTATCATCTCATCGGCGAATCATGTCTGTCTCCAATAACCATGTTTTTTTTCATGATGGCGGCGATGTCCTCCTCGGCCTTTTCGATGCTTTCAAGCAGCTTGAACTGGACTCGTGCCCGATGCAAATTGTGGTCGCGATATTTGATCCTAAAATACGTGTCTCCCCGGAGATAATCGGTCAGAAAGCGGAGACCGAGCTCGAAGGTGATCACCTTCACCGATGCGGGCAGCATCTCGACTTCTTTCTCCGTAAGGAAATCGCCCGCTTCGCGCAGATATCCGCAGGCCACCGCTTCGAAGAGAGGCAGATTAAGTCCGACTTTCCTCAAATCCTCCGCATCCTCACCCTCAGGGTTGGCCGCAGAGCGCACGCAGTCGCCGAAATCGAAGTGAACGATACCGGGCTTGACCGTATCCAAGTCGATCATGCACATGGCCTCACCTGTCGCCGCATGGATCAGAACGTTATTTACCTTGGGATCGTTATGCACCACGCGAACGGGCAGCTGACCAGAGTTCATCAGCTCCGTGAGCAGTGGAGCGAGATAGCGCCCTCGTGACACGAACGCTATCTCAGCATTGATGCCGGTAGTCCTGTTCTTGACATCAGCCTTCACCGCATCGTCGAATTCCTTGAGGTATTTCGGAGTATGGTGAAAACCCGGGAGGGTATCGTGAAGCCGCTCCGGCGGCAGGTCCGACACCAACGATTGGAACCGCCCGAGGCCCCGGCCGACCTCATAGGCGTGTCGCACATCCTTGATCGTATCAAACACGAGCCCCGCTTCTATATAATGAAGCATGCGCCAATACGCTCCGGAGTCATCGCGATGGAATGAACGGCCATGCCGAGTGGGGATGAGCGCCGGCGTGACGGCATATGGGTCTTGAACGCCTTCCGCAAGGAGTCTGCTCACGATATGAGCGGTTACGACCTCCACATTCTCCATAACCTGTTCGGGATGTCTGAATACCGTCGTATTGATGCGCTGGAGAATGTACTTAAGAATATTGCCGACATCACCGAACTCGCAGAGGTAGGTATCGTTGATCAGCCCGGAACCGAACCGCTCTGCCCTAATGAGCGTTCCCCGGAGGGTGAAGTGAGAGATAATCGCATCAATCATGGGAATAATATCTTTCTTCAGGATCTTATGCATTATATCAATTCTGATTTTTTATGCCACACTTTTTGCCTCATAGCTGAACAGACATGCGAATCATGCTTTGTTTCGTTCAAAAATCAATCGAACTACGAACGAGGCCGTCGGCGACATTCATCCTTATATTAAAGTTTTCGCCTTGGAATCCCGATAAGATTCGCGTACAGGTGCGCCTCAGGCGGACGAACGATCAAACATCATTTTCAGGCGGATGAAGATGGAATTAGAAAGCATACGGCGCAAGAACATGCCAGGGAAAATGATCTTTATCGGAATCGGCCTTGGATTCATGATGTGGCTCGCCGACGCCGTCACAGACGCTTTCCTTTTTAAAAGAGGGCCATTTATCGCCCAACTGCTGGCTCCTTCGTTCCTAACAATTCTAGAGCGAATATTTACCATGCTCATTCTCGTCGGCTTCGGCGCCTATAGCAGTTTTATTATGAGAAGGCTCAGGGCCTCCGAGAAAAAACTCCGCGAATCGGAACAGCGGTATCGCAGTCTCATTCAGACCGCCGAGGACGTCATCTTTACGCTTTCCCTTGAAGGGGAATTCACCACGCTGAACCCAGCGTTCGAAATCATTACTGGTTTTTCATGTGCTGAATACCTCGGCAGACATTTTCAGTCAATCATCCATCCTGAGGACCTCTCCTTGGCACGTGATGCTTTCGGACGTCTTTTGGCAGGCCAGACACCGTCTCCCTACGAACTGCGAATTCTCTCGAAATCAGGCGAATATTTTACAGGAGAAATGATTTCGACACCACAAATTCAAGGCGGGAAGATACTCGGGATTCTGAGCATAGCACGCAACATCACCATGCGGAAGCGCATGGAAAAATCGCTCCAGGAGAGCGAGGCGAAATACCGGGATCTGTTCGATAACGCAAATGACCTCATCCTGAGTGTTGGCCCCAACGGCACGTTTCAATATGTCAACAGGGCGTGGCAAGAGACACTCGGATATACCGAGGAGGATGTCGCCCGGCTCACCCTGCTCGATATCATCCATCCTGATTCCAGGATAGACTGCATAGAAGCCTTCCAGCGCATAGTGGCTGGAGAAAAAATCGACCGTATCGGCGCTACATTTGTGACCAAGGACGGCAGGCCGATCTTGGTCGAAGGCAGCATCAACTGCAGCACGGTGGATGGACGACCCACCGCGACCCGTGCCATTTTCAGGAACATCACCGAGCACAGGCGTTCCGAGGAGTTCATCAAGAATGTCCTTGAAACCGTGGACGAAGGGTTCATCGTCATCAGCCGGGACTTAAAAATTGCCTCTGTCAACAAGGCCTATTGCAGCAAGCTCAAACTGCCATTGCACGATATTATAGGTCGGCACTGCTATGAGGTCTCACACCACAGATCCTCGCCCTGCTACGAGTCTGGTGAAGACTGCGCCGTACGGCGGACATTCGAGACGGGCGAGCCGCACATCTCCGTCCACACGCACTTCGATAAGGAAGGGGTCCCCATCTACACCGAGGTCAAATCTTTTCCGCTGAAGGATTCCCAGGGGAAGATCATATCAGTCATCGAGATCCATAACGATATTACCGAGAAAAAGAAGCTCGAAGAACAGCTGCGACATGCTCAGAAAATGGAGGCCATTGGAACACTGGCGGGCGGCGTGGCGCACGACTTCAACAATATTCTGACGGCTATCATCGGATACAGCAGTCTCATACAGATGAAGATGCATGAGAACGATCCGCTCCGGCCGAATGTGGACAGTATTCTTGCATCGACGGAGCGTGCAGCCAACCTTACTCAGAGCCTCCTTGCGTTCAGCAGGAAGCAGATCATCGCCCCGAAGCAGGTGGATATGAATACGCTTGTGCGGCGGGTCGAGAAGCTCGTAGAGCGGCTCATTGGAGAAGATATCGAAATCACGCAGGTCCTGCGCGGTGAGTCGATACCCATCAAGGCGGACGCGGGCCAGATCGAGCAGGTATTGATAAACCTAGCCACGAATGCGCGGGACGCCATGCCGCAAGGAGGGAAGCTGACCATTGAAACAAGAATCGTTGAGTTGGACAACGAATATGTAAAGAAGCATGGCTATGGAAAGCTCGGGAAATACGCTAATCTGACGGTGACGGACACCGGTACGGGCATGGACAAGAATACCGTAGAGAGAATCTTTGAACCGTTCTTCACCACCAAGTCTACAGGCAAAGGGACCGGACTTGGTCTTGCAATCGTCTATGGGATCGTAAAACAGCACAATGGGTATATCGACGTCCATAGCGTACCGGCCATCGGGACTACCTTCAATATTTACCTCCCGCTGAGCAGGGTCGCGTTCGAGCAAGCAACGCGTGTTAACGCCTCCGTGCCGAAGGCTGGCGCAGAGACCCTCCTGATCGCTGAGGATGATACCAGCGTCAGGAACCTTATGAGATCGGTACTCCAGGGATCAGGCTATTCCGTCATTGAAGCTTCAGATGGCGAAGAGGCGATACAAAAATACCGGGGAAATAGAGATGCGATCCAGCTCGTCATCCTGGATGTCATCATGCCGAGAAAGAACGGCAGACAGACCTATGACGAGATCAGGAAGACACACCCTGCGGTCAAGGCGCTTTTTACGAGCGGATATACCGCTGAGATCATTCATAAGAAGGGCATCCTCGAAGATGGCGTGAACTTCCTTTCAAAGCCAGTATCACCCAACGAGCTCTTAAACAAAGTAAAGGAACTGCTGGACAGCGAATCCAAGGAATGTGTCAAAGCCGCTCTGTGATTCACGGAATATAACATCCCATAATACGGGTGCCACCTGCCTGCTTGCCATTACTTTTTCCCTGTTATCATGAAAACCGTAAACGTTTTTTTCCCCTTCCCCTCAATCTCTTTTACAACCGTTGCGGCTGTTACGTCGCGAACCTCGTGAAAACCGGCCTTTTCAAGAAGCCCTTTCAGATATGGTCGCTCAAAACCGAAATGCAAAACGCCGGTTTGATCACCGTGGAAGGAACCGTCCTCCTTGTCAAGGTCGGAGATGCAGAGGGTACCGCCGGGATGCAGGAGGTCGCGCAGCTTCCGAAACAGCTGCGCAGGATCATGGATATGATGCAGCGTCATGCTGCTCACGACCACGTGAAACTTCCCTGCCACCAGCCCCCCACTTTCAGCATCCATGAATTGGGCCTCTACATTCTTCAAGCCGAACCTGCTCACCTTGTCCTGGAGTACGCCGAGCATCCCCTTTGAACTGTCTGCACCGGTTATCGTCTTCACGAAAGGCTGCAACCGGAGCGTCACCAGTCCCGTGCCGCAGCCGAAATCCAGGACGTCCATGTCCTCCGTCGGTTTTATCTCCCGGATGATTGTATCAGCCACGTCCTCGGCGAGCTTGATGCGGCCCGGGTTCCGGTCCCAAGTGGCAGCCTCTTTGTCAAAGTCTCTTCGCTTGTCTGATTTCATGGCTTCCTTATTCGGACTAAACCGATTTTCCCTTGCACACCTTGTATGTGACTGTTAACCGGCGTTGAAAAACCAGCATCATCTTTTTATGTCTTTCTGGGCAGCGGCGAAGAATCTGACATGCCCGCCCAGGACAACCGTCGTGATGAATCTCATATCTCCCGCAAAATATAACCACAATATACCACAGCCCCGTACTGGCTCTCCTGCAAGAGAAGGGATAATCGTTTTGACGCTCCCCGATGAATACTAAATGCAACAAGGATGCAGTCGCGTTAAACGACTTGGTTATATAAGCAAAGACTCAGTTTCTTCCCGATAGCAGCAAGCAGCAGCAAAAATCAATATTCGCAGGCGATGTTAGCGAGATCCCTTGAGAAAGTTTCATAGTTGACCGAGTAGTCGACGGGGCACTCTATGAGAACCAGCTTTTTCAGCGAGAACGCTCGCCGTATTAGTTCTGAGAGATTGTCCCCTTCCTTTACCCTCATGCCGACTGCTCCGTAGCTTTCTGCGTACTTTACAAAATCCGGATTTGAATAGTCCAGGCCGAAGCTCGCAAAGCCCTTGCTTTGTTGCTCCCATTTGACAAATCCGAAAGCATTATCATTCAAGATCAGAACAACAAGGGGAACGTTATGCCGCAGAGCAGTCTCCAGCTCCTGGGAGTTCATCATGAATCCGCCATCCCCTACCACCGCCAGCACATTTCGGTCGGGCCTGAGCATCTTGGCCATGATGCCGGCCGAGAGCCCTGCGCCCATGGTCGCGAGTGCGTTGTCCAGCAGGAAAGTATTCGGCTTGTAGGTCCGGTAAAGACGGGAGAACCAGAGCTTGTAGATTCCGTTATCGAGAGTCAGAATGTCTTCATGCGACAGCGCCTCGCGCGCATGCCACACGATCTCCTGGGGTGTCAAGGGATACCGTTTCTTGAAGTCAAGGGAGAGCTTCCTGTCCAGGAATTCCCGGATGGACTTGAAGGTTTCATCACTCTTCCTGCCCGTAATCAATTCCCGGAGTTGCCGGAGCGAGCATGAAATATCACCAATGATTTCGATATCCGGATCATAGTACTTGTCCACCTCCGCCTCGGCAAAATCGATGTTGATGATCTTCTTGTCGAGGTGACTGTTCCAGACATAGGGAGGATATTCGACGATGTTGTACCCGATCGTGATGATCGTGTCTGCGCGGTCGATGCCACAGTTCACCCAATCGCGCTTGTGGATACCAGTTGCCAGGAGGCTGTATTCCGATGAGTCACTCAGCACACCCTTCCCCATCTGGGTGTGCACAGCGTAGATCCCCGTCTTCTCGATGAACTGCATCAACTGCCGGGTGATCAGGTTCCTATTCGCCCCCGACGAGAGGATAATAAGTGGTCGCTGCGCTGTATTTATCATCTCCGCGGCATGGACAATCGTCTTGGGGTCCGGCGCGGGCCTGCGCACAAGACCTCGCTTCTGTACGACTGCATCCGTCTGGCTTTCCGCAACATCCTCAGGCAGCTCCACGTGCACCGCTCCGGGCCGCTCTGCCTGCGCCAGCTTGAAAGCGTTCCGGAGGATCGTCGGCAGCGTGTTTGGGTCCACGATTGAGACAGATTCCTTGGTGATCGGACGCATCAGGTTCACCACGTCGATGAGCTGGAACCGGGCCTGCCAGTTTGATCTTATCGCTTTCTGGCCTGATATAGACACGAGCGGCGCGCCAATGAGCTGTGCATGAGCAACCCCTGTCACCAAGTTCGTCGCCCCCGGCCCGAGCGTCGAGAAACAAACACCCGCTTTTCCGGTCAACCGGCCATAGGTAGCGGCCATGAAAGCCGCGGCCTGCTCGTGACGGGTAATGACGACTTTGATCGACGATGTACGGAGCGATTCGAGGAGATCGAGATTTTCCTCGCCTGGCAGACCGAAGATATACTCGACACCCTCTTCCTCAAGCTGTTTCACGAACAGATCCGATGCCTTCATTGATAGTCAAACCTCGTAAATATTGAAAACAAAAATTAGCCACGGGAGACACTAGGGAGCTTAAGTTTCACTCTTTCACTTCCGCTGTGTCTCCCAGGTTATTGCCGCTTCTGTGATCTATTCTTTTACAACCACGGTCTTAATATTCACAAACTCCTTCAGTCCGTAGTGCGACAGCTCTCTGCCGATGCCGGACTTCTTGATGCCCCCGAAGGGAAGCCGCGGGTCTGACTTCACCATGTCGTTTATCGTGACTGTTCCGGCATCGATCCTTGCCGCCAGCCGTTCCGCCCGCTCGAGGTTTCTGCTCCAGATGGCGGCGCCGAGGCCGAACTGCGTCTCATTGGCCACGCGGACTGCTTCGTCCTCATTCTTGACGATAATGACCGGTGCGATCGGACCGAACACCTCTTCGGTCAGGACCTTGCTGTTCTTCGTCGGATTATATACCGCGCATGGAGGAAAGAACAGCCCTTTCTTGAAGGTATGATCAAGCTGAATCACCTCCGCGCCTTTTGCCTTCGCGTCCCGCAGCTGTCCGTTCAGAGAATTAAGTATATCCCGTTTGGCCACCGGGCCGACATCGGTTTTCCCGTCCATTGGATCGCCGACAATGAGTTCTTTTAGCCGAGCGGTGAAATATTTCTTGAACTCATCGGCCACCTTGTCCATCACGATAAAGCGCTTCGCCGCAATGCAGCTCTGGCCAGCATTGATCATTCTTGCATTGGCCGCCATCGTGCCCGCCTTTTCCACATCGGCATCATCGAGCACGATGAAAGGATCAGAGCCGCCGAGCTCGAGCACGACTTTTTTGATCTTCCCCCCCGCATGAGCGCCGACTTCTTCGCCGGCCTTGTTGCTGCCGGTCAGCGACACAGCATCGACCTTGTCGTTATCAATAAGCCTGAGCGCTTCCTTTGAATCGATGATCAGGGTCTTGAACACGTTCTCCGGAAAACCCGCAACCATGAAAGCGTCCTCGATGGAGAGCGCTGTCATCGGGACGTTCGAGGCATGCTTCAGCAGGATCGCATTCCCGGCTATGATTGCCGGGATCCCAAACCGCAGCGCCTGCCAGTACGGAAAATTCCAAGGCATGATCGCGAGCACCAAGCCCAGAGGCTGGAACATGATATAGCTCTTCCTGTTCTCCGTCTTAATCTCCTCAGGTTTCAGGAACCGCTCGGCGTTCTCGGCATAGTAATCACAGAGCCAAGCGCACTTTTCGACCTCGGCGAGCGACTCTTTAATGGTTTTACCCATCTCGCGAGTAATGATTTCCGCGTATTTCCTTTTTTCGTTCCTCAGATGCTCGCCTAGTCGTTTGACCAGGAAGGCTCTCTCCGAAATGGGCCGCGCGCTCCAGCGGTTGAACGCCTGACGGGATTTTACAACCTGCTCGTTGATCTCAGGCTCCGTCATGAGCGTGAACTCTTGCATGACCTCTTCAGTGTAAGGGTTGATTGACTGTATCGTCATTCTTTTTTCTTTAAATGATTTCAATGAACTGGCTTTCATTTTTTTCACCCCCTGCTTGGAGGACACCATGTGTTCCTGTTTGGGGCGGTATTCTGCTTTGCCTGGTTTGCGTAATTTCTTAATTGCCTTCTTCTCTGCCATCTGGCATCCTCCGTTTATTTTATTTCCTTCTTCTTGACTGTCGCTCCCATGAGTGAGGGAATTCAAAATGAAACCACTGGATTCCGAATCAAGCAAGGAAGGATCAATTACGGCGCCGTGCGACAGTCACTTTCTCTTCTCAACCGGTGCATAGGTGCATCCCGTTTTTCCGCAATAGTTGCCGATATAGTCCGATGACGGTCTATACAGGGCAGGTTTTCCCTGCGCCTCCGCGAACTTCTCTTCGATGATATGGGCGGTCCAGCCAGCGATTCGTGCCATGGCGAAGATCGGGGTCATGATATCCCCCGGAATACCCATCATGTGGTAGACCGGGGCGCTGTAGAAATCCACATTGGGTTTGATCGTGGTCTTGCCCCGCTTCTCGAACTCGGCGACCGCGGTCTCCTCGATCTGCGTGGACAGGAGGTACCACTGCTCCTGGCCGAGCTTCTTACCGAGGCGCTTGCACATCTCTTTCAGGAATTTCGCGCGTGGGTCGGTGGTCTTGTACACCGCATGGCCCATGCCCATGATCTTCTGGCCGCTGTCGAGCTGTTTTCTCACCCACCCCGCAATGTCCTTCTCATTTTGCAATTCCATGAGCATCTTCATAACCTGCGCATTGGCGCCGCCGTGCAGGCTACCGGAAAGGGCCCCCACCCCGGCGGCAACGCCGGCGTATATGTGCGCCTGTGTCGAAACCACCTCGCGGCAGGCGAACGTGGATGCGTTAAATGAATGGTCGGCATGGAGCACCAATGCCGTGTCGAGGGCTTTCGCCATCTCCCGGTCAGGTTTCTTCCCCGTAAGCTGCCAGAGAAAATTTCCGGCATGAGAGAGCCCATCATCGGATTGAAGCGATTCCAATCCCTGACGTATCCGATGCCAAGAGGCCACCACAGCGGCGACCTGCGCAATGAGCCGGATTGCCTTCGATACGTTTACATCCCTCGTTTCCTGCGCAAGCTCGGGATCGGCCATGGCGAGAAGCGATATCGATGCCTGGAGCACATCCATGGGCCGTGCCTGGGCCGGCAGCTGTTTAAAACTCTCAAGGACAAAGCGCGGGGTCCGCCGAGCCTCGACAAGACGGCTTGAAAATTCGTTTAGCTGTCCTGCCGTGGGAAGTGCGTCATTGAGAAGCAGATAGGCGGTCTCTTCGAAGGTTGAGTTTTCCGCAAGCTCTTCTATCCGATACCCGCGGTAAATAAGAATGCCGTTCTCACCATCGACATCAGAGATCTTCGTATCCGCGACTGTCACACCGCGCAATCCTATATTCTTTGTTCTTACTTCATCAGGTTTTTGTTGCGTGATTTCTCCTATTTTCGCTTTCATTGCCATATTCGACCTTCTCTTTAAGCCATAAACTACGAAACTTCGTCAATCCGCTTGCGATTTCAGCTTTTTGGATAGACCTCTATTAGCAAATCATTTTTCACAAAATTCAAGGCCCCTCCTGCCAGCAGGTGTTTGCGCTGACGCTCGGATACATCCAGTACCGTCATGATGGTCTGCCCCTCTACCACAGCTGGGATCTCCCGGTCACCCCGTTCGATCCGCCCTCTGATATCCGGAAACACCACTTTTGTGCCTTTGTTGATGCGATCATAGTCCTTCGGGTCCTTGAAGGTGAGCGGGACTATGCCGAAGTTGCAAAGATTGGTCTTATGGATGCGGGCATAGCTTTTCACAATCTTTGCTCGAACTCCGAGAAACCTCGGTGCAAGCGCCGCATGTTCGCGGCTCGACCCCTGGCCATAGTTCTCGCCGCCGATGACGATCACAGCCCCCCGTGCCTTGCATTCTTTCGCAAAATCAGGATCGATCTGGGAATACACGAATTCGCTGATCGCTTCGATGTTGGACCGGAAAGGAAGTACACGGTTCCCGGCCGGCATGATGGTGTCTGTAGAAATGTTGTCCCCCACCTTGAGCACAACGTCTGCCTCGAGCGTATCAGGAAGGGGCTGAAGTTCGGGCAGGGCCTTTATGTTCGGCCCGCGAGTTACCTCGGTATTCCTCAAATTTTCTGACGGGAAAATGATGGATTTCTCATCGATCAGATACTGCTTAGGGTCTTCAATACGCGGGTACTTCATTTCTCTTGAGAGGTCTTGTGGGTCTGTGATCACGCCTCTTAATGCCGCTGCTGTGGCTGTCTCGGGTGAGCAGAGATATACTTTGTCATCCTTGGTCCCCGACCTGCCTGGAAAATTTCTCGGGAACGTGCGGAGGCTTACCTCGCCGGTAGCCGGTGCTTGTCCCATGCCGATGCACCCCTGACACCCGGGTTCATGCACACGCGCGCCCGAGGTCAGAAAAGCCAATAGTCCGCCTGCCTGATACACGTTCTCGAGCACCTGGCGGCTTCCGGGATTCACATGGAACGAAGTATTGGGATGAACGCGCCGGCCTTCCAGCATCTTGGCAGCGACCATAAGGTCACGGAATGAAGAATTTACGCTGCTGCCCACGATCGCCTGGCCCACCTCGAGACCAGCGATTTCACGCACCGGCACGACGTTGCCCGGAGACGATGGCTTGGCAATTAAAGGCTCCAGCTTCGAAAGGTCGATCTCCGCGTACTCGTCATACGCTGCGTCCTCGTCGGAGGAAAGCCGTACCCACATATCGCCCCTTCCCTGGGCGATGAGATACTCTTTAGTCCGTTCGTCGGAGGGAAAGATCGAGGTCGTGGCACCGGTCTCGGTGCCCATGTTGCCGATGGTCTCGCGGTCCGTTGCGGACAAGGTCTTCACCCCCGGACCGTAGTATTCGATGATCTTGCCTACGCAGCCCTTTACGTCATATCTGCGGAGCATCTCGAGAATCACGTCCTTGGCGCTCACCCAGTCGGGGAGCATGCCCGTGAGTTTTACCCCGAGCACCTTCGGGCAGGTCAGATGATAAGGATAACCAGCCATGGCCAGGGCCACGTCTAAACCACCAGCGCCGATGCCGAACATGGATATTCCGGCAGCCCCCGGCGTGTGGCTGTCAGCGCCCAGAAGCGTTTTGCCCGGAACAGCGAAACGCTCCATATGGACTTGGTGCGAGACGCCGTTGCCCGGCTTGCTGAAATATATACCATACCGTGCAGCGGCGGTCTGAAGGAACTTGTGGTCGTCAGCATTCTTATTGTCCGTCTGGAGGAGGTTGTGATCCACGTACTGAGCAGCAAGCTCGACTTTTACCTGATCTATGCCAAGGGCTTCGAACTCCAGCATCGCGAGCGTTCCCGTTGCGTCCTGCAGAAGGGTGTGATCGATCCTGATGGCAATCTCCTTGCCGGGAACCAGCTCCCCCTCAATCAAATGGGCTTCCAGTATCTTGTGCGTTAGGTTCATCTTCATGGCCGTATGCCAATAGTCTTACGGCCGGAAAGCCCTTTCAGCTTCACCACCCCCTCAGATGGCTGCACCGAAGGGCCTTTCGCCGTAATCAAGATTGCATAAAATCAGGACATTTCCAGTCCCTTTTAAGGACTAATTCTATATTAATTTTAGCACCTTAGGCCAGGAAGTCAATGCCTATACCGGCCATCTTCTGAGTTTTAATCTACAAGCATCAGCCCGTTCTCTCCCGCCCTCTCTCTCACCAGTGAGCATCGCATGGTACATGAGACACGTGATATAATATAACATATCTTAATCACAACTCAAAAGGAGGGAAACACCTATGGAGAAGAAGCTATTAGTTCTGATGTCTGTACTTGGATTGATTTTGTTGATTTCGGGAGCTGCGTTCGCAGGAGATATCGTGGTTCAGATGAACCTTATAACCGATCAGGGTGCGGGCAAGAGTATTGGCACAGTTGTGATCTCTGATACTCCGCACGGTATCCTGCTCGTCCCGATGCTTACCGGACTGATGCCGGGGATTCATGGTTTTCATGTCCATCAGAATGCTGACTGCGGCCCGGCCATGAAGGACGGCAAGCAAGTAGCGGGTCTTGCAGCAGGCGGACACTATGATCCTGCAGGATCAGGCAAGCACGAAGGGCCCTATGGACAGGGACACCTGGGCGATCTGCCGGCACTCTACGTCGGGGCTGATGGCATGGCCAACACTCCCGTTCTCGCCCCGCGGCTCAAGACTGCCGATCTGATGGGCCGTTCGCTTATGATCCATGCCGGTGGTGACAACTATTCCGATATGCCAGCACCACTGGGTGGAGGCGGTGCAAGAATAGCATGCGGGATTATCAAATAAAAAATGATTTTCTGGCATATTTTTGATGATACCCCCCCGTGACGGGGGGGGTATTTTTTGACAATCGCCGATAATTCTCACCTCCATGTCAGACTTTCCATGACCTTCATTTGCATCGAATGCCAGGAAGCCTGGAAACGCCCTCATCCGATTGGCAGAGATCGTTTCGCCTACTCCGGGTTTGGTCCCACCGTGATCTGGACGAAATCGGCAGGCCGTAACCACTTGGCAAAGGCATCCCTTACCTGATCAGCCGTGATCTCCAGGTAGTGTCCTGCCGCGAGGACAGGTTCGTCAAGCGGGAGGTCTTCAAGCGAGCGAGAGAGCAGCCCCCCAGCAATGCCGTCCATGCTCGCTTCAGAGAGAGGGATCCGATGGAGCATGAGGATCTTGGCATATTGCAGTTCTTCCTGCGTCACCGGCATCGTCTGCATCTCGCGAAGGTTACGCTCTACCATGGCCCGCGCCTTTGATACATTCGGCGGATCGCAGGCAAAAAAGACGCCGAAGAGTGAACGGGTCTTCCCCGCCTCAATGAAAGACTCTACCGTGTAGACCAGGCCCTCATTCTCACGCAGGTCGCGGTACAATCGCGAAGCGTAAAACGCACCGGACAGGACGTGGTTGCCGAGTTGGAGTTTGTAATAGTCCGGATGGGAGCGCGTCAGGCCAATCGTCTCTGCAAGCGTAACCTGGTCCTGAATTTTGCTTGTATCGGGTACCGTGGACACTGACGGTTTGTTGGGTGGCACCGGCGGAAGGTCCGTTGCAGGCTTCGTTCCGGCTGCATGCCAGGCACCGAAGTATTTCTCAACCACACCCCGTGCCTGCTCCGGCGTCACGTGTCCGATGATCACGATGGTCGCCATATCAGGACGGAACGCTTTTGCATAATAGGACTTGACGTCTTGAAGCGAGAGTGACGATACCGTCTCGGGCGATGGGTCGCGAAGCACAGGGTCGTTCTTGGGATAGAGCGCTTCGCGCAGTGTATGCCTCGAAAGATAGTCAGGACTTTGAAGTTGGCCCCGGAGAGAGCTGATCGTTTCCTTCTGTACGATGGCGAATGCCGCTTCTGGCAGCGCCGGATGCAGCAGATTGTCTGCAAGAAGTTCCATGCCTCGATCAAAGGAGTCCGACAGGACCCTCAGGGAGAAAGATGTGCCCGCTGTAATGTCTGCGCCGATGTCGTCCTGAGCCTTCTGGAATGCAAGCCTGTCGAGTGATGTGGTTCCGTAGGAAAGGAGGCTCCCAAGCACATCGGAGACCCCTTCTTTTCCTGGTGGCTCTTCCAGATCATCATTGTTCTTCACCCGGCCTACGACGCTGATGGTAGGGCTTACACTTTCCGTTTGGACGATCAAACGGATCCCGTTTGCGAGAGTGAAGACCACGGGGTTTACCTGAGACGCAGGCACCGGCGGCAATGATTCTGTTTTCTTTGCCCATGGAGGAAGTTCAACAGGCTTAGTCTCTTTCGGGGCAAAGGACTCCTTGCCGCCGAAACCTTTCGAGGAAACGGGTTTGCCCGACGGCCGCGGCACAAGCACAGCCGTGATCGCCGTATCGTTCTTCAGGTAATCTCGGGCCACGCGATTCACATCCTCTACCGTCACTTTTTTGATCGCTTCAATATCATCGTCCGGAGAATCCCGGCCTTCGACTGCGAGTGCCTCGGACCAGGCGGCCGCAAGCCCAGATACGGAGTTCTTCTGAAATTGCGCATCAGCGATCTCATGACGTTTTGCTGCTTCCACGAGATCAACGGGGACACCATTCTTGACGTAACCGGCAATGATGTTCTTTATTGTATTTACCAGGCCCGGGCCATCCCCTCCGGGAGGAAATGACGCGAGGGCGTACCCGAAGGCAGCTTTCGGAAGTGCACCACCGTCAAACCCGGTGAAGATCGCTTTCCCCTCTGGAACAAGAGCGTAGAGATCCCCCCGTCGGCTGTCCAGAACATCAGCAAGGATCTGGCCCGCGGCGAAGTCAGGGCTCTCGAAGCCAGGCAGGCGGAATGCCACGATAGCAAGCCCATAGGATAGGTCAGTCTCGAGCATGATGGCGGCGGGTTTGAGCGGCTGCAAGCGTATTGGGGGACGCTGAGGCACAGGCCGCTTCGGAATCGGTTCGAACAGCTCATTCACTATCATCAGCGTCTTCTGCGGGTCCACATCTCCCGCGATGACAAGGATGGCGTTGTTCGGGGCGTACCAGGAGTCGTAAAACTGCTTGAGCATGGCGCCCGTCGTCTGCTGGAACGATGGGCGCGTGCCCAAGGCATCATGGGCATAGGGCGTACCCGCGAACATCTCCGAAAGGAGGCGTGAGGAGAAAATATACTCTGGGCTCGAAAGGTCCTGCGCAACTTCCTGTTCGATGGCTCCACGCTCCTGCTGCCAGAGCTCCTGCGTGTCGAGCACTCCCCGCATACGCACCGCTTCCACGTTGAGCGCAACATCCAGATCGTCGCTGGGCACAGTGAAGAAATACTGGGTAACGCCCTGCTGGGTTTCCGCGTTGAAATCGCCACCCATTAGGGCGATGATGTTCGCGAGCTGAGCCGCGGACAGGCCTGGACTGCCTCGAAACATCATGTGCTCCTGGGCATGCGCCATGCCGGGGAACCCGTCTGGCGCCTCATTTGATCCTACGAGGTAGTTCACCTCCGTAGTTACCACGGGCGCGAGGGTGTTCCGCACAATCACCACCCGCAGTCCGTTCGTGAGCGTTGCGCGGAGAACATCCGCATCGGTGGCTGTCCGCGCCGGGGACGGAGCGAGAAGGAACAGTGAAATTAGGGTGAAAAAGACGCGCATCCTGCTGGCTCTCATGATTTCCTCCGGTGAAGTATCATCTTTTAAACCTTTACTCTCACAGGCATTAAGGCCGTCCGGGCCTATAGCAGACAAGAGTTCTCAATGAAGCTTTGTTATTTTTATTTTAGCGCGGACGGTACAGATGTCAACCTGCCGCGCTGAAGATTGGGTTATGCTCAAGCCCAAGAGAAATCTTGAAACCAGAAGGAGAAGTGTTGATTGAAAAAAGGCTGATACCATCCATTTCTCAGGGTGCGAACACGGCATCCGGCATCGTGCAGCATTAACCTGAGGACTTGGAGCTTGGCATGCTAAGCTGGGGCGACTTCGCCCATGGCTCTTTCCTACTCATTTTCTTCTGATAGTTCCGTACGCACGATTGCAAGGATGGCCGAATGAGGAACGATGAGATACTTTTTTTCCTCAAACTCGATCTCCATCGCAGCGTCTTTGAGGAAGATCGCGTAATCCCCTTCCGCGGCCTGCAGAGGGAGGTACTTTACTTCTTTCCTTCCCGTGGTCCACGACTCGTCCGGCGTCGAGTCAGGAATCGGATAGCCAGGGCCCGTCTTTACCACGTGCCCGCCCATGATCTTCTCCTTCTCCTTGACCGTGGGAGGAAGGTAAAGCCCCGAAGGTGTCTTGTCCATCCGCTCGTCGGGGTCGATAAGAACCCGATCCCCGACAATGATGAGATTCTTTTTCGTTTTCATCGTTTTTATCCTTGTGTTATTCGGCCCTTTCCTTAATTATAATTCATAGCCATAGCCCAATCGTCAATCCAGAATTTCACAAACCGTTTTCCGCTCAGCACCTTGCGCTCTGAATCTGTCCGTCCTCAGCTTCCGCCTTCAATTGCCTATTGTTCTTTGGATCTCTCCTTTTATTTAAGCAGGTTTTCGCTTTTGCCACAGTTTTCTGTCCACATCTTCCGCCTTGTCCCGTACCGTTCCTGTCTCCCGCCTTTCGCGCGAATCGCGCCATCTGTCTTTTGCCTTTCCTATGACGATTCGGCCTTTTCCGGCGTTTTTCCACGTGCTTTTTTCATCCTCCCTTCTACACCTCGTGCTTTCTCACAGAGCGTTTTAAACCAGAACTGACTATTTGCCGGTCTGGCAAGCAGCGTCAAACATAATGCAGAAACCGGATTCTAAGACTCTATTGCTGTGATTTTTATCTTAGCAATCCTTGCCCACACCACCATCTGCGGTGTCTACCCGCCATCAACGGCAATAAGATTCCTTTTTGTGTTTATTTAAAAAGTATACCTGGATTGCAGATTATTACAAGCTTTCCATGCACCAAATAATCCTTGAAAATAACCGGAAACTTCCCTATCATGAAAGGGACACGAGACTAAGGAGGTATAATTTTGAAAGGCGGCCGAAAAGTACTAATCTTTGCCGGTGGGCTGGCTATCGTGATCGCCGCGGCACTCATCTTCATCTGGACGAATATCAATGGGCTCGTCAAGGCGGCAATTGAGCGATACGGCTCCGAGGCGACGAAAACCGCTATTCGTGTGTCCTCGGTCTCGATTCACCTCGCCTCCGGCAAGGGTGTTATTGCTGGCCTGACCGTGGCGAATCCGTTCGGGTTTTCCTCGCCCTACGTTTTTCGCTTGGGAACGATCAGCGCCAGAATTGATCCCGCCACGGTCACCACACACCCGATTGTGATCGATGAAATCCGCATATCAGATTCCCAGGTCGTTTATGAGATTAACACGTCGGGCACGTCGAACATTGGCGTTCTCAAGAAGAACATCGAAGGATACAAAGCGAATGCGCCGAGGAAGGCCCAGGGAGAACAAAAGACCCAGGGCGAAGATATGAAGTTCATCATCAAAAAGCTCGTTATCGAGAGCGGCCGGATCGACGTCCGCGTCGCCGCCCTCGGGGACAAGCCGAAGATCGTCTCTTTGCAGCGGGTCGAATTGACCGACATCGGCAAGCCTGGCGGTGCCTCGCCATCCCAACTGGCCCAGCAGGTGCTGACAGCCCTCGTGGAAGATGTAGGGCGGGAAGTTGCCCAGGCCGGCACGGAGCGATACCTTGAGAAGGGTATTGACAGGGCGGTCAAACGGCTTCTTGACAAATAGGATCAGAGGTGTTCAGGAAGCCATACTGAAAATTGCTGTTCACACAGCGCCCACCATTATTTTCTGATTTGTGGACTCTTCTTCTTTCCCGGCTCCTTTTCTGCATCCTTGTCCCGCGGTTTTCTTGGACTCGACGGAATGCTTCTCGAACTGGTTCTAGTTGTCGACAGAGGCGGCTGCCAGCGTGTCCAATTTGATGACAAGCAGGTTCGAGGCGTTTTCCCCTCTGCATGTTCGTAAACTTGAAACCGCCGGTAACAACCGCCACCTTGCCCATGATGACGTGCTTCGTGCAGAGACAGATGGAGATGTCTTTGAGATCAGAAAATAATGGACGGAGATGAAAAATCAGACAGCAGTCGGTGCAAAAAAGACAGGGCTACAGATTCCCCCGGAGCCGCTCGACGTGCAGGATCCGCTTCACTGCCAGCTGATACGCAGCCTTGCGCAGTCTGCACCGGATTTCCCTGCAGAGTGTATGTACATCATTGAAGGCGTTGGTCATGGTCTGTTTTAATTTCTCGAGGACCTTCTGTTCCGGCCAGCGATCGTTGCTCAGGTTCTGGCTCCATTCGAAGTAGCTCACCACGACACCGCCGGCGTTCGCGAGGATGTCCGGAATGACGAGGACGTCCCTGCTGAAGAAAATATCGTCGGCCGCAGCAGTTACAGGGGCGTTGGCGAGCTCGAGGATGATCTTTGCCTTTACGTCTCGCGCATTATCCTCATCAAGCTGGTTCGAAAGGGCCGCCGGGATGAGCACGTCGCATTCGGTGGTGAGGAGTTCGGCATTCGTGATACCCGTTGCGCTGGGGAAACCTACGACGCTGCCGGCCTTGTTCTTGTGGTGCCTGAGCGAGGAGATGTCGATGCCATTCGGGTTCAGAATGGCTCCGTTCACGTCGCTCACGGCAACGACCGTGTAGCCCCAGTGATGGAGGATCCGTGCGACATTGGCGCCCACATTCCCGAAGCCTTGGACCGCGACCCGCGTTCCGTGAGCTTCCATGCCTCTTTCCCTCATGGCCTGCTCGAGCACGTGCACGCCACCAAGTGCGGTAGAATACCTGCGCACGCCGATGCCGCCGAGCTCGGGTGGCTTTCCCGTAACCACGGCGGGGATATGTTCGCGCATGATTCGTTCGTACTCGTCGAGAATCCATGCCATGATATGCTCGTCGGTATATACGTCAGGCGCGGGGATATCTTTGAATGGACCGATGAAATCCGCAATGGCACGGATGTAGCCGCGCGTCACAAGCTCGAGCTCACCTTGGCTGAGTTGCAGGGGATCGACGACTACTCCGCCCTTTGACCCCCCGAAGGGGATGTTCACGACGGCACACTTGAGGGCCATGAGAAAGGCGAGGTCGCTTGTGTGCTCCAGGGTCATGTCGGGATGGAATCTGATGCCACCTTTGGCAGGTCCGCGAGCGTCATTGTACTGTACGCGGTATCCCGTAAACATCTGTGTCTTGCCGAGGGTCGTTTTTACCGGGAAGCTCACAGTGAAGGAGCGGCGCGGCACTGCCAGGAGGTCAAGTTCGTCTTGAGACAGGCCGAGATCGGCATAGATGGTCTGCAGCTCGGTCATGGCGAGGCTGCGGAGGTCTTTCTCGTCCCGGTGTAATCGTTCATGATTTCTGGTCATAGGTTTGTCCCTTAACGATGAGTTAATTCCTCAAGGATGCTGAAACTGCTTCTTTCTCGCTGATGATACAGGGATCGCGAGGTTTAAAAAAGATGTGCGGATCTTTCTCGTCGGTCTTAGCGTCTTTGTGATAAAAACACGTTTGACATCGGCGCTCGTCACTTCGGCGCTAGTCCTGTCTTCTTCGCGACCTCGGCAACTGCAGACGCAACGGACGCAACCACCTTCCGGTCGAATATGCTCGGGATGATATAATCCTCATGTAACTCTTCCTCGTCGACCGTGTACGCGATAGCGCGCGCGGCGGCGAGCTTTACGGCCTCGTTCACGCCCTTTGCGCGCACGTCGAGAAGTCCCCGGAAGATCCCAGGAAATCCAAGCATGTTGTTGATCTGATTCGGGTAATCGGATCGGCCCGTTGCCATGACCCGGACTAGCGGGATAGCCTCCTCGGGCGATATTTCAGGATCGGGATTGGCGAGCGCGAAGACCACCGGGTCTTTTGCCATACTCCTGATGTCGTCAGCGGCAATGATGTTAGGGGCGGACAATCCGATAAACACGTCCGCTCCCTTCATGGTGTCAGCAATGTTCCCCTTCACCTTTCTCGGGTTCGTCAGCTTTGCCAGCTCCCGCTTGGCATGATCCATGTTCTGCCTTCTACCTGTAAACAGGGCCCCGGCCTTGTCGCAGGCGGTGATGTCCTTGACGCCTGAGGCAAGGAGGATCCTCACCGTTGCCGAGCCTGCGGCGCCTGCTCCGACGACGACAATCTTGAATTTTTTGAGGTCCCGCTTCAGGAGACGCGAGACATTGATGAGCGCGGCGAGCACGACCACGGCTGTACCGTGCTGGTCGTCATGGAACACGGGAATGTCGAGCATCTTCCTGAGCCTGGCCTCAATCTCGAAACACCTCGGCGCGGAAATATCCTCAAGGTTGATGCCTCCGAAGGTCGGTGCAATAGACCTGACCGTGTTCACGATCGAGTCTACGTCTCTAGTCGCGAGCACGATGGGGAAGGCATCGATGCCGGCGAACTCCTTAAAGATCATGGCCTTGCCCTCCATTACCGGAAGCGCCGCCTCGGGCCCGATATCGCCGAGGCCCAACACAGCGGTGCCATCGGAGACGATGGCCACGGAGTTGCCCTTGATGGTATAGCGGTAGGCGTGTTCTTTATTCTGATGGATGTCCATGCAGACACGCGCAACGCCCGGTGTGTAAATCTGTGAGAGGTCGTTTCGGTCACGTACGGGCAGTTTGTTTTTTATCTCGATCTTTCCACCCTGATGAGACGAAAAGGTGCGGTCCATGACCCTAAGGACCTTTACGCCGGCCACGGTCTTGATCGCCCGTACGATCGCTTTCTCGTGTTCCTCGTTGCGGGCGTTCACGGTGATGTCCCGAATGATCTTGCCCTTCTCCACGCGGACGATGTCCACAGAGCCCAGGTCGCCTCCGGCACTGCCAATGGCCATGGCAATCTTGGCGAACATGCCGATGCGGTTCTCGATCTCTACTCTTATCACGATGCTGTAACTGGGACTGGGATTGCATACATGGCCCATCGCGCACCTCCTCTTGTTTTCATTATAGAATTAATTATCCTTCAGGTCAACTCAAGCCTTTTGCATATCCCCTCTATGAAGCCGATTTTCCCCTCTCCTCAAAAAGCGGCTTTTTTGATCTCGCTACTGACTGTGGCCTGTGCCTTTCTATTTTTTTAAAAACACCGTGCAAAATCTTTTCAAAGTCGCTATAATTAAACCCATGAGCCACCGATGCATCATTGTTCATGGATTTCAGCTCCATGATCCTGCAGCGCTTCAGGGCCCGGCTCATTACCACGAAGTTCATCAAGACACAATGAAAAGAGACCCTGTTATCGTTTTCATGAATTTCATGATTTTCGCGTAGCAACAAATTCCGGGTTTCAAATTCTTTTCCCTATGACTGATTTTCGTATCGAGAAGGACTCCCTCGGCGAAGTCAAGGTCCCGGTAGACGCGCTCTATGGAGCGCAGACACAGCGGGCGATCGAGAACTTCCCCGTGAGCGGGATCCGCTTCCCCCGCGCCTTTATCCGTGCCCTTGGGTTCATCAAGGCCGCTGCCGCCGAGGTGAACGCCGAGCTCGGCCTGCTCGATCCCAGCACAGCACAGGCGATCCGGCAGGCAGCCCTGGAAGTTGCCGACGGAAAATGGGACGACCACTTTCCTCTCGATGTCTTCCAGACCGGTTCGGCGACATCGACGAACATGAATGCCAACGAAGTGATCGCGCGGCGGGCAACGCATATCCTTGGCATCTCAGAAGCAAGAGTCCATCCGAACAATCATGTTAATATGGGTCAGTCCTCGAACGACGTGATCCCGTCCGCCTTACATGTAAGTGCTTTCCTTCAAGTGAGCGAGATGCTTCTGCCGTCCTTTGAGCACCTCCATAAAGTGCTCAAAAAGCGTGAACCGGAGTTCCATGATGTCGTTAAGACCGGGCGCACGCATCTTATGGATGCCATGCCGATCCTTCTCAGCCAGGTGATAAGCGGCTGGGCATTTCAGGTAGCGCAGGCTATCGAGCGCATCGAGTCATGCCTGCCGCGCTTGGCAAAGCTCGCGATCGGAGGCACGGCCGTGGGCACCGGTATCAATGCGCCGTCCGGATTTGGCAGGCGCGTTGCGGACAAGATCGTGCAGCGCACAAATCACCCTTTTACTGAGACCGACAATCATTTCGCTGCCCAGGCAATGATGGATCCGGCGGTGGAACTGAGCGGGAATCTCAAAACGACTGCTACGTCTTTTATGAAGATGGCCAACGACCTCCGGTGGATGAACAGCGGGCCAGTCACTGGGCTGGGAGAAATATCCCTGCCGGCGCTCCAGCCGGGTTCGAGCATCATGCCTGGAAAAGTGAACCCGGTGATGTGCGAGGTGATGATGATGGCCTGCGCACAGGTCATGGGAAACGACGTCGTCATCAGTGTTAGCAACCAGCAGGGTAACTTCGAGCTGAATGTGATGCTGCCGGTGATTATCCATAACCTGCTCCAGTCGATTACCCTCCTTGGAAATGCAGCGAGCCTTCTGGCGGAGAAAGCCGTTGCAGGCTTTACCGTGAACCGGCAACGCATCATCGGCCTCGTAGGACAAAACCCGATTCTCGTGACTGCGTTGAATCCCGTCATCGGTTACGATAAGGCTGCGCAGATCGCCAAGAAGGCCTACGCCGAGGGACGTTCACTAAAAGATGTCGCTGCTGAGATGACGGATTTGTCGAAAGAGGAACTGGACCGCCTGCTCGATCCGAGGAAGATGACGGAAGGCGGGATTGGAGAAGAATCGGGGAAATAATGATAACGCAAAACGGTAATGCGGTAATGCCATAGCCGAATTATGCAACGGCTTTTACCAAAATGGGCATCGTAGCTGTGACCGACTCCCAATTACCAAGGTATCTTTTATGTTATTACCTACATCCACTGTCGGCAGAAAGGTCCTCATGGCGATATCGGGCCAGATATTGGTCATCTTCGTCATCTTTCATATAGCCGGCAACTCGACCATCTTCTTCCATAAGCTCAATGCCTATGTCGTGGGTCTATACGGCCTGCCGGTCTTTGTTTGGGGAGGTCGCGTTATCCTGATGGCGGCCTTCGCCATCCACATCTATTACGGCTCGGTGATCAAGCTTGAGAACCATGCGGCAAAACCCCAGCCCTATGCTGTGACTCATTACCTCCGCGCAACCTTTGCGGGAAGAAACCAAATTTGGACCGGCGTCATCATCATCGCTTTCCTTATCTATCATCTCCTCCAGTTCACCTTCCAGGTAACGAACCCCGCAACTTCTGCGGACAGCCATCCCGACATCCTTGGAAGGCCAGACGTATTCATGATGGTCGTTCACAATTTTCAATATATCGGCATTTCCGCCGTTTATGTCATGTCCCTAGCCGCCTTGGGGCTGCACCTGTTCCACGGCATGCAGAGCTCCATCCAGACCTGGGGGCTGAACAATGAGAGGACGCTCCCTGTCTTTGAAAAGTCAGGGACGCTAGCCTCCGTCATACTATTTCTCTGGTATAGTGCGATACCGGTTGCAATTATCGCGGGATTATTGAAACGGTAAGCAAAGTACTTGGCCGTGAAGTCGCAGAGGACACCAGAAAAAACTTGGATCTTTTTTTACAACTTCGCGCTATTTGCGCCTTGGCGGTTCAAGGAAGCTTTTCACGTGGTTATCCGATTCAGGTGATTACATGATTCTCGATGGTAAAATTCCCTCCGGACCGCTTACTGACAAATGGGAACGGCGGCGCCACGAACTGAAGCTCGTAAGCCCGGCGAACAAGCGGAAATACCGCATCGTCGTGGTCGGAACCGGCCTTGCCGGGGCGTCCGCTGCGGCGACCCTTGGTGAGCTCGGCTACCAGGTGGATTCCTTCTGCGCCCAGGATAGCCCGCGCCGGGCCCACAGCATAGCCGCCCAAGGCGGAATCAACGCGGCCAAGAACTACCCGGGCGATGGCGACAGCGTCTACAACCTTTTCTACGACACCATCAAGGGCGGAGACTTTCGCTCCCGCGAGGCGAACGTGTATCGGCTTGCGCAAGTAAGCGCAAACATTATCGATCAGTGCGTGGCCCAGGGCGTGCCCTTCGCGCGAGACTACGCGGGCTATCTCGTGACCCGCTCGTTCGGTGGTGCCCAGGTCTCTCGCACCTTTTACGCCCGAGGACAGACAGGCCAGCAGCTCCTGCTCGGCGCCTACGGCGCACTTTCCCGCCAGGTGAAGGCCGGCACGGTGACCCTCCATCCGCGTACGGAGATGCTCGACCTCGTTGTTATTGATGGCCAAGCGAGGGGAATCACGATCCGTGACCTTGTGACCGGCAGGATAGAATCTTTTGCCGCCGATGCGGTCTGTCTCTGCAGTGGTGGATATTCGAACATTTATTTCCTTACGACGAACTCTCTCGCCTCGGGCGTGACCGCCACGTACCGTGCATATAAAAAAGGAGCGTTCTTCGCCAACCCCTGCTTTACCCAGATCCACCCTACTTGCATCCCCGTAACTGGAGAGCACCAAGCCAAGCTTACGCTCATGTCCGAGTCGCTCCGGAACGACGGCAGGGTCTGGGTACCGAAGAAAAAAGGCGACACCCGTGCTGCGAACAATATCCCCGAAGAAGACCGAGACTATTTCCTTGAACGTAAATATCCCACCTTCGGCAACCTGGCTGCCCGCGATGTCACGTCACGTGCGGCCAAAGAGGTCTGCGACGAAGGCAGAGGCGTAGGTCCCGGCGGACGAGGCGTATACCTCGACTTCCGCGACGCCATCAAATACCTGGGTGAAGATACAATCCGCGAGCGTTACGGGAACCTCTTCGAAATGTACGAGCGCATCACCGCGGACAATGCATACAAACAGCCAATGCGCATTTACCCTGCACCTCATTATGTTATGGGCGGACTCTGGGTTGACTACAATCTCGAAAGCAATATCAGCGGGCTCTTTGTCCTCGGCGAAGCAAACTATTCGGACCATGGGGCGAACCGCCTCGGCGCAAGCGCTCTCATGCAGGGTCTCGCTGATGGATACTTCATCATCCCCTACACCATTGCAAATTATCTCGCCGCAACGAAACCGGGTTTGGTGAATGCGGACCACTCGGAGTTCAGGAAATCTCGCGGGGAGGTCATGTCCTTCGCGAAAAGACTCCTCTCTGTGAACGGCAACAAGACCGTGACCGAGATCCACCGCGAACTCGGCAGACTCATGTGGGACAGCGTGGGTATGGAGCGGAGCGCGGAGAGCCTGAAGCGTGCCCTCACACGGATACCAGCATTGCGCGAAGAGTTCTGGAGATACGTGAAAGTGACCGGCAGCGGCGAGCAGCTGAACCAGGAGCTTGAGCGGGCCGGCCGCGTCGCCGACTTTCTCGAGTTTGCAGAGCTTATGGCAAGAGACGCTCTGCATCGGGACGAGTCCTGCGGTGCGCACTTCCGGGCGGAACACCAGACACCCGATGGCGAGGCGAAACGGGATGACAGGGATTTCAGTTACGTTGCAGCTTGGGAGTTCAAGGGTGTTGACAGGGAGCCTGAACTCCACAAGGAACCGCTCGTGTTCGAGAGCATTCAACCATCAGTGCGAAGTTATAAATAGAAGAAAATAACCAGGGAGGCAAGGAGGATTCTGGGACGCTCCTTTGCCGTTACGTTATAGGGTGTACGTTTATATCCGAGTTCTGCTGCGTCCATCCATGACAAGTAAAACTATTCTTATTGTGCGAGGCTGAAGCATGAACCTGACCTTGTATGTCTGGCGTCAGAATGGCCCCGAGGACAAAGGGCGACTCGTGCTCTATGAGGCGCAGCACATCACCGCAGATATGTCTTTCCTTGAGATGCTCGACGTGGTGAACGAAGACCTCGTCAGGAAAAACCAGGAGCCTATCGCTTTTGACCACGACTGCCGCGAGGGAATCTGCGGTTCCTGCGGCCAAGTCATCAACGGTATCCCCCACGGACCCCGGAGAAAGACTACAGTCTGCCAGCTCCACATGCGCCATTTCAAGGATGGCGACACGATCTACGTCGAACCTTTCCGGGCCCGGGCGTTCCCCGTGATAAGGGACCTCATCGTGGACCGTGGTGCTTTTGATCGCATGATCCAAGCAGGGGGATATATATCCGTCCACACCGGCGGCGTCCCAGACGCCAACACTGTCCTCATTCCGAAACACGATGCGGACACTGCCATGGACGCGGCAGAGTGCATCGGCTGTGGCGCCTGTGTTGCCGCCTGCCCAAACGGCTCAGCTATGCTTTTTACCGCGGCGAAAATATCGCACCTTGCGATGCTGCCCCAGGGGCGGCTCGAGGCAGCTCGCCGCGTCTGTGTGATGACCGAGGAGATGCTCAAGCAGGGATTCGGCAACTGCAGCAACCACTACGAATGCGAGGCCGTCTGTCCCAAAGGAATTAAAGCACGGTTCATAGCGAACCTGAACCGGGAGTTCATCAAGGCCTGGATGCCGGGAAGCGGTTGTACGGGCGGGAAGCGGTAGCTAACGGTCCACAGTCCGGACAAGAAACCGGAACAAATTATTGGACACAGATTGAACGAATCTTCAGACAACTTCCAGTGAGTATCGTAGCATGGACAAGGAGATTAAAAAGGGTTGCATGAGGGCAAACACCATACTACCGGTAAGCATCAAGTACTATAGCTCAATCGGTTGCGATTTGACCTTTGCTGATCTTGAGCTTATTTAGAATATTTTTTTCGAAATTTAGATTTTCTCATGTGTCATGAAATTTATCGCGAGTCATGATACAATAGCATTTATCAGCTCAGAATTTTATAGATCGACATACAGATTACTCTTGACGGAGGATCCCATGAAATACCCATCATTCATTCTCGTTCTGTCTCTAGCTGTAAGTCTGTTCGCCGCTCCCTTGTACGCAGCGGACGCCCTTGACCTTACCATTCCCCTTCCCCTCACCGGAAAGCAGGCAAAGTTCGGCGAGATCATGAAGCGGTCCTATGAGATGGCTGCCGAGGAGATCAATGCCAAGGGCGGCGTGAAGGGCAAAAAACTTGCCCTCTCCTTCGAAGACTCCGGGGCAAAACCAGAGATCGCCCGGGCTATCGTTGAAAAGCTCATTGATGTGAAGAAGCAGCCACTCATCGTGGGCGAGTATACTTCGTCCTGTGCGAAAGCTGTTGCCGCCGTGGCCGAAGAGCGCAAAACGCCATACCTGATCGTGGCCAGCGCCGATGACGACATCACGAAGCAGAACTACAAGTATGTTTTCCGTCAGAACGAGGTCAATGACCATTATGCTAATGCTCTCGTATCTTTTCTAAAAGAGGTCGTTAAACCTAAAACTATCGCGATCCTCTATGAGAGCTCGGCCTTTGGCACATCGGGGGCGACCGCGATGGAGAGGGATGCCCAGAAACTCGGCGTCAAGGTAGTGTTAAAAGAGAAGTTCGAAACCGGCGCTATAGATTTCAGGCCGATACTCGGTAAAGTAAGACAAGCCCAACCTGATGTGGTCTACACCGTCTCTTACGCGAACGAGGCCCAGCTATTGATGAAGCAGATCAAGGAGCTGCGGGTAGAAGCGAAGCTCTTCACAGGCGGTGCAGCGGGGTTTGCGATTCCGGAATTCATTGACGGAGCTAAGGACGCAGCCGAGTACGTGGTCAGTGCGACCCTCTGGACACCCCAGCTCAAGTATCCCGGGACCAAGGAATATGCCGAGCGATACAAATCTAAGTATGGCGATTATCCTTCCTATCACGGGGCATCGGCCTATGCTGCAGTCTACGTGGTTAAGGACGCGCTCGAGCGGGCAAAGAACTGGAACCCGGACGGCATCCGTGATGCGCTGAAAGCAACGAACATCAAGACTGCTTTCGGCCCCATCAAGTTCCAGGACAAGGACGGCTATCAGAACCAGAATTTCATGGATACCCTCGCTGTCCAGGTCATTAAGGGTCAGTTCGAGACCATCTGGCCGAAGCAGCATGCCAGTGCTCCCTATGTCTATCCGGTCCCGAGCTGGAGGGAGCGGAGATAATGCAGTTGCGGATTGTAGCTTGCGGATTTTTTATGGGTCTCATTCCGCAATGCGAAATCTAAAGGATATTCCATGACATCGGTTCAGATTGAGGTTCTCCTGCAGACGCTTATATCAGGTTTTCTGCTCGGCGGACTCTACGCACTGATCGGCATCGGCATGACGATCATCATGGGAGTGATGAAGATCATCAATCTCGCCCATGGCGAGCTCATGATGGTGGCCATGTACATCGCCTTCATCCTCTTTTCCCTTTTCCACATCGATCCCTATCTCTCCGTCTTTATTGCTACGCCGGCCCTCTTCCTCCTCGGGGTCGCGATTCAGAAGTATCTGATCAACCCCGTGCTCAAGGTCGAGTCCATCCTTCCTGAGAACCAGGTGATCCTCACCGTCGGGATTGGCATGGTGCTGGCAAATATCGCAACCATTATCTTCAAGTCCGATTACCGTCAAACACCCGTGGACTATGCCACCAAGGCCTGGTACCTCTCCGATATCTGGAAAAAAGCGCCCATTGAACTCTCGCTCTCCATGCCCTGGTCCGTCTCATTCGTCATTGCCGTTCTCATAACAGCATGCCTCTGGTTCTTTCTTGCCAAGACAGACACCGGCAAATCCATCCGGGCCACGGCCCAGGACCATGACGCGGCGCTACTCATGGGTGTCAACGTGGACAGGATGCGGGTGATCACCTTCGGGCTCGGCTCAGCTCTCGTCGGGGCGGCGGGCTGCCTCTTCATCCCGATCTACTATATATATCCTGACATCGGGGGGCAATTTACGCTGATCGCTTTCGTCATCACCATCCTCGGCGGTCTCGGGTCCACCGTCGGGGCGATTATCGGAGGCATAATCCTTGGCCTCTTTGAATCGCTCACCGCAACTTACGTGGGCATGGGCTGGGCGCCGGTGGGACGGTTCGTCATTTTCGTGGCGGTCCTGGTCTTTCTGCCGGGCGGCGTTGCTTCTCTCCTGAAGGCTAAGAAGTTCGGGAGATGAGATGTTCTTGAACCGGCGGCAATCACCGTAGAGTCGCAAAGCACGCAAAGAACAGTTGATGGCAGAGTGCATAGCGCAGAGAGCAAAGAATTCAAACTCCACGCTCCATGCTACATGCGTTGTGCCGATATGTGAAAGCGGTTTTAAATGAAAAAATATCTTCCCTTCATAATCGTGGGGCTCCTTGCCGTGCTGCCGCTTATCGGCCTCAACTCCTACATGATGCATATCCTGATCCTCGTCATCATGTGGTCCGTGCTCGGCATGGCGTGGAACCTCCTCAGCGGGTACTGCGGCCAGGTGTCCTTTGGCCATGCCGCGTTCTTCGGGACCGGTGCCTATTCCGCCGGCATGATCTACAGCAAGCTCGGCCTTTCGGGGTGGTGGGGACTCCCTGCAAGCATTGTCATCGTAACGTGCTTTGCCCTCGTCATCGGGTACATCTGCTTGAGGCTCCGGGGACCGTTCTTTGCCCTTGCCACGCTGTCCGTGGGTGTCATCCTCCGTATCGTTGCCGAGAACCTGGTGGATTTCACCGGTGGAGACCTGGGCATCATGATCCGGGAGCGCACGTGGGTTGAGAAGATATGGTATTACTACATTATACTTGCTATCGCCTGCGGCACGTTTATCGTGGTCAAAATGGTCATCGAGTCGAAGCTCGGATACTATTTCGTGGCCATCCGGGAGGATCAGGACGCTGCAGAGTCCCTCGGCATCAACACGACCTTCTACAAGACCATCGCACTCTGCCTGAGCGCCGTGCTCACGGGATTTGCGGGCGCCTTTTACACGAACTACATGGGATATATCGACCCCAAGGTCGTCTTCGCGCTCCATGACATATCGATTGTCACGATCATGGTCGTGATGGTAGGCGGGGTTGCCACCTACTGGGGTCCGGCCGTTGGTGCAATCATCATGGTCCTGCTGGCCGAGATAATCCGGTCGATCCCCACGCTCGGCACAGCCCACCATACATTCTTCGGCATCCTGCTTATCGTCATCATCATCTTTCTTCCTAACGGCATTGTCGGTGATGTTCAGAAACTGAAGAGGCTTATTGGTCTCGCGAGGAGGCCGTCATGAGCTTCCTCGATGTAAAAAAGGTGTTCCGATTCTTCGGCGGTCTGTCAGCGTTGACCAACGTTTCCTTTGAGGTCAACAAAGGAGACATAGTCGGCCTCATCGGCCCGAACGGTGCGGGTAAGACGACGCTCTTTAACGTGGTCAATGGTTTTTACAAGCCCTCCAAGGGGGAGGTCTTCTTCCGGGGCACTACAATCTCGGGGCTTAAGCCCCACCAGATATGCCAGCTGGGCATCGCGCGGACATTTCAAGTGGTTAAACCGCTCCAGCGGATGAGCGTGTTCGATAACGTCCTGGCTTCGGCCTTTTTGCGGACGGCAAACCGTGGCGAGGCGGCGGAACTGGCACTGGATATCCTGCAATTCACTGGCCTCTCCGAAGAGCGGCATATCATCTCCAAGGGCCTCCCCTTGGGCATGCGGAAACGGCTCGAGATCGCCCGTGCGTTGGCCACGCAGCCCGAGCTCCTTCTTCTCGACGAGTCATTTGCAGGCCTGAACCCGACGGAACTTAATGAGTCAATCCAGATCATCAGGAAGATCAGGGAAAAGGGCATCACCGTCATGATCATTGAGCACCACATGAAGGTCATCATGTCCCTGTCGGACCGAATCGTGGTGCTCAACTACGGTGAAAAGATCGCCGAGGGTACCCCACAAGAGATACGGCTCAACCCCCTCGTGGTCGAGGCGTATCTGGGAGAAACGCAGAGTGCTTAAGATAGGTCACATAGATGTTTTTTACGGAGACGTCCAGGTGCTCTGGGACGTCTCCTTTGAGGTGAAGCAGCAAGAGATTGTTGCTCTCATCGGGGCGAACGGTGCTGGCAAGTCAACGACGCTGAAGACCGTTTCCGGGCTCCTCCGGCCTCACAAGGGTGAGGTCATCTTCAACGATACCCCTATCCACACCGTGGAGCCGTACAAGCGCATCGAAATGGGTATGGCCTTCTGCCCAGAGGCGCGGCGGCTCTTCGTGGAGATGACCGTGGAGGAGAACCTCGATATGGGTTCGCTCAAGGGAGAGGCCAGGAAAAACCGTGAAAAGACGAGGGAGACGGTTTTCAGACTGTTCCCGAGGCTCCGGGAGCGGAGAAAGCAGCTCGCCGGAACACTCTCAGGAGGCGAGCAGCAGATGGTAGCCATTGGCAGGGGCCTCATGGCGCTCCCAAAGCTCATGATGTTCGACGAGCCGTCGCTTGGGCTAGCACCCATCCTTGTACGCGAGATATTCGATGTCATCGGGAAGATCCGGGACGACGGGACGACGGTACTCATTGTGGAACAGAACGTGAAGCAGACGCTGGACATCGCGGACCGTGCGTATGTGCTGGAGAATGGCCGCGTGGTCATGCAGGGCAAGGGGAAGGATCTTCTGAACGACCCACACGTGAAGATGGCTTATCTGGGCGTTTAACACGAAGACAAGATCCAAACACCAATGAGCAAAATCCAACTAAGCTCTAAATTCAAATTTAGAATTTTGATCATTGATTATTGGGTTTGTGCTTAGGATTTGAGATTTGCTACTGAGGAGGCTTAAAATGTATGTATCTGACTGGATGACTAAAAAGGTCTTTACGGTCGACTCCGACGATTATCTTGCTGATGCCATTTCCATCATGCGGGAGAAACAGATCAAGCACATCCCGGTCCTCAAGAACGGAAAACTGAAGGGCATCATTTCGGACCGGGATATCAAGGAGTTCAGCCCCTCAAAGGCCACAACCCTCGACATCTACGAGCTTCACTACCTCCTTGCCAAGACAAAGATCAGGGATATCATGAAGACCAAGGTCGTCACTACAACTCCCGATACTCCGGTGGAAGAGGCTGCCTTGACCCTCCTGGACCATACTATCGGCTGCCTGCCCGTGATAGAAAGAGGGGACCTGGTGGGCATAATTTCAGACCGTGACATCTACCGCGCCCTTGTGGACATCACCGGCGTTCGGCACGGTGGCCACCGGATCTGCGTTACCATCGCGGACCGGGCAGGTTCGATAAAGGAAGTTGCGGATGTCATCCGAAAACACAATTTTCGCCTCCAGGGAATCCTCACCTCCTATGAAGGAGTGCGGGAGGGCTACCGGAAGGTGGTCATCAGGACAAAAGGCAAGGGTAATTTTAACAGCCTGAAAGAGGATATAGAAGGGACGTTCAAGAGCTGCGAGATCAGGAAGGGGGAATAATAAGTCATCGAGAGGTGCGAAGCGAGGGTACAATCTTGTATTCACTGCGGGATTGCGGCATTCGCGGGCAATGAAAGGATAAAGCAGCGCTTCTCTTCAGGATTTTCTAACCTAAGATCCTGTTCGATCATTTCTCCAGTTTTGCCTTCCTTGCTCTGCACGCTTTCAACTTTGTGATGAGCGATTCATAGCTAAGCGTATTCAGCACGTCCTTCTTCTCCACCCATCCCCGCCGTGCAACGGAAACGCCGTAGGTCATGAAATCATACTGGGTCGTGACGTGCGTGTCGGTGCTGATCACGAGCGGCACACCGTATTCCTTGGCCATCTTGATGTGGAGATCATTGAGATCAAGCCGTAAGGGGTAGGCGTTCACCTCCATGGCCACGCCGTATTTTGCCGCCTCTTTAAGAATGGCATCCATGTCGACGGCATAGGCATCGCGTTCGCCGATGAGCCTGCCCGTGGGGTGGGCAATCACGGAGACGCAGGGATTCCTGATCGCCGAGATGATCCGTTTCGTGATCTGCTCCTCTGTTTGCCTGAATCCGGAATGGACCGAGGCCACCACGATATCGAGCCCTGCAAGTGCGTCATCAGGCAGGTCGAGCCTGCCGTCCCCGCGGATATCGATCTCCGTTCCCTTGAGGACCCTGAACCCCGAGAGTCTTTTGTTCGCTTCACCAATAAGCTTGATCTCATCCGCAAGCCGCTTTTCATCAAGGCCATGAGCGACCCCGAGACCCTTTGTATGGTCGGTGATGGCGATGTACTGGTAACCCTTCTTTTTCGCTGCTTCAATGACAGTATCGAGGTCGTGGCTGCCGTCCGACCATTTAGTGTGAACGTGGAGATCGCCCTTGATGTCGTTAAGCGTTATAAGGTCGGGGAGTTTCCCCCTTATTGCAGCCTCGATTTCCCCCGTGTCTTCCCTGAGCTCCGGTGGGATATAGGGAAGCTTGAGCGCCTTGTACACATCCTCTTCCTTTTTCCCGCCAACCTTCCTATCACCCGGCTCCTTGAACACTCCATATTCGTTGATCTTGAGCCCGCCCCGCACCGCCATTTCCCGGAGTTTGATGTTGTGCTGCTTGCTCCCGGTGAAGTATTGAAGGGCCGCACCGAAGGAATCCTCCTCCACAACTCTGAGGTCCACCTGGATTCCCTCCTCGGTGATGACCGAGGACTTTGTCGGCCCGTGCATCAGAATCCTTGTCACGTGCGGGAGCCTCACGAACACATCCATGACCCTTTCGGGATGCTTCGACGTGGTGAGAATATCAATGTCTTTGACTGTTTCTTTCATCCTTCGGATGCTGCCTGCGACCTCTATCTTATCCACCGGAGCGGCATCACGGACACGCCGTATGATATCATCCGCCAGGGGGAGAATTCTGCCGAGGGGTCGCCGCTCCGTTCCGCGCTTCAGGAACTCAACGCTCTTCAGGAGATTCTCCTCGGTTTTTTTCTGGATGCCCGGCAGGCCGGAAAGCTTATTTTTTTTCAGGGCATCCTCCAGATCATCAACACTCTTTATCCTGAGCTTGTCAAAGAGCATCTTGGCTTTCTTCGGCCCCAGTCCGGGGACCTGGAGAAGCTGTAATACCCCTTCAGGAATCTCTTTTTTTAATTCCTCATGCTTGGCGATTTTTCCGGTCTCGATATATTCATGCATCTTTCCGGAAAGGTCCTTACCAATCCCGGGAATTGCTTCAAGCTCCTCTTCGGAGAGCGAGGCAACATCTTTTGAGAGTCCGTCGATATTCTGAGCAGCCCGGCGGTACGCCCTGACCCGGAATACATTCTCCCCTTTGAGTTCGAGCAGTTCCGCAATTTCATTGAATATCTTAGCGATCTGCTGGTTTTTCATGAAGCGCTCCAAAAACCTGGTCTCTCGCAAAACTCGGCAAGGATGCAAAGTGCATTAAATTCAAGATTTAAAATTTACGCGTTCAGCGTTTCTGCGAGGAAATAAGACTCTATTTTGATTGTAGCACGGAAATTCGAATGAGAGGGTCTCGTGAACGGATAAGGCCGGGAAGTTGCCTCCCGGCCTTATGTTTTTCTCTGCTTCCTCTGCGGCGAATAACGAACCGTCTAGATCGGGTTCAGGATCCTGTCAATCACGGTCCTGGCGGCAACGAGCGGATCGATGAAGGCGCTGTCCATATCCTGTTCGAGGTCGCGCTTGTTCGAGAGAAATGTGATGCGGTCCTGCATACGGTTCCGGAGGAACTGGAGATACTCCTGGTTCCGCGTCGGCTTGTACTTCTTGTCATAGTCCGGATTGAACAGATCGGCTCCGTTAGCCGGGAGTTGGAGGCCTGGGAATGACTTCCATTCACGCCACTCGATCTTGCCGCGCACCATCTGGGTCACAATGGCGAGAGACAGCTCCTTTGGGATGTCGACCTCCTCGCCGGGCAAGCCAAAGGCGCCGGTGTTCATGATATAGCAATCGGTGCCTAGCTTGAAGAGCTTCAGGAACTGACGGCAATCCTCGAGAAGCGGGTGCACCCGGAAAGGATTGGCAAAGGGCTCGATCACGAGCTTTGCCAACTCCTCCTTCGGAACATTTTCTACGCCCTTTGCCCGCTTGGTGGAGAGGGACGCGCCCATGGCCACAGCGAGACCGACGTCCGTCACCTTCGTAACCGGCGGCAGTGACTGATCCTTCTGAAGCCAGATAAGCTGTTTCGGACTGCCACAGTAATCGTCGTGGTTGAACATATCTCGGGACTTGAGACAGCGGCCGTTGTCGTTTCTGATGTCCTGAGCCACAATCTCACGCTTGCCGGTCCCCAGGTTCGTGACCGCCAGATTCTGGGCGGAATAAAAATACTTGATAATGGGGTCGCGGAAGTCCACGGCATCGGTCTTGTCGAACAAGCTCGGCTCCAGCGCCACCGTAAGATTCTCATCCAGGACAATAAGGAACGCGTCGTCATGGATCACTGTTACCTTTTCGTTCTTCTTGAGCGTACCCGCGTGGTCATGGCTGTTCGTAATGGAGGACTTGCCTGAGCCGGAAAGGCCGAAGACGGCCACCGGCGGATGATTGCCGATGGTCTTGATGCCGCCGTGGCAGGCCACCATGTTGAGCCGCACGCCGATAGTCCAGGCCAAGGTGAGTGTCCCCTTCTTGCGCTCGCCGAAGTAGCGGAGGCCGAGGATGGCGATGCAGTTTTCCTCCTCATCGATGATCACGAGTCCGTTCGGGAACTCCGGGTCCGACCACTCGGGATCGGCTAGGACAAGGATGTCCGGCTCGTCGAGCTTTTTCGATTTTTTGTAGGTCTCGCTCCAGGGCTTCATCCAAGGAGTAAAGTTCACGCCCCAGTCAAGCATGTTTTTCGCGTCCGTGGCGGGGCTCAGCAGATGGGCCTTGACCATAAAGTCCCTGTGGAGCCCCACGATGGCCTCGAGCCACAAACATTCCCGCTTGTTCAGCTTGTAAGTTACTTCTCCAAGGATGCGCAGGTACTTGTCTCTATCCTTGCCCATCTCTCGGACCAGACGCCGGGCGCGGGCCGTGCGGCCCACAATGCCGCCGTCGTTCGAAATGAGCACCTTTGCGTCCTTGGGCAGGCCGTACTGCGACGGCTTGTAGAACGGATGCGATGTGGCCATCACCTCAGGCTGCTTCAAGGCCAGCTTGTAGAGCTCGGCCATGGAGGTTTTTCCCACTGAGTTGGAATAAAAAGCGCTTTCGATCATCGCCCTCCAGGGCGACCGGGGAAGTCTGTTCACTGATGCCATTCAAAATCCTCCTCATAAAAACTGATGCCAGCAGGCATGGCAGAGGGCATATTATGCACAAACCAGCAATAAAAGTAAAGGGGAATATACGGTACCCTGGGGAGAACGAAAAAGCCCCTCGCCTAAGCGAGGGGCTTGAGAAACGATGTCAGTTGGCTAAGCCATCCTGCTTCAGTGCTGGATGGTCGCCTCTTCCATGATCACGTCATATTTATATCCAGCCCCAAAATCCTTGTCCTTGTAGATAGTCCCCTTGACCGTAACTGTGTCGCCCACGGCAGCCGTGTCCGAGGTTGTCGTAACCACCAGGTCGTGCGTCCCTTTACCGGAATTTCCGGTGCCGTCCTGAATGTGTATCCAGTTCTTCCCCATGATCGCCTTCGAAACCTTCACGACCTTGCCCTTGACGACAGCGGTTTTCTTGTCCAACGCTGCCCTTTTCGCATAAATCTCGCCGACCGTATAGGCATCCGGACCACCAGCCTTCTCCACGGTAAATTTTTCGTTGGACGCTACCACCGCCGCTTTGCTGCCAGGCGCTTTCATGGACGCTGTCCTATCGCCGGTGCCTTGCTGAGGAACGGCAGGTCCACCGGAAAAAACGACGCTATCGAATGTCCTATTGAGAGTCTTGCTCGTAAAATTCTTCATTTCCTGCCCTGGCTGGAACGCCATTTGCTGTCCCACCGAAACTTTCATCTCAGGCACCGCGACCCAGGTCTTCTTTCCGTTCTTTTCAAGGCGAACATAGGTATACCCACCTGCGTTCATCGTTTCCACTACCTTGCCCGAGAGAGATGGTCCCACAGTTTCCGCTGTCCTCTCGATCGAGGGGACCTGCGGCCCCGGTGCGGGCTTCTCCGTATCAGAAGCAGCGTAGGCGCTGGAAACCGTGAGGGAAAGGAAGCCAGCAGCCAGCAAAAAAATCAATCGTTTCATCATGTATCTCCATTCTTTGGGGAAAATGTCGGACCGGCTAACCCGATCTATCTCGGCCCGGAATCGTACTTTACTTCTTTTGCCGGAAATAATCAAGCTGGTTTTTTTCATAATCATTAATGGTATTTTCCGGGTACGGATTAAAAACTACTCCTGGGGAAAAAGAGATATCCAAAAATTAATGACTGCCTAACTTCAAAGATTAGTGCTATCGCATCACTTGTTGATTAAAGATCTTGGTCAGTGTCGTTTTTTAACGCTTTACGGTGACATGTGCACAAAGGGCCACGCTCTGCATACTTCATTTGTTGGTCTCACTAATCCTATGGCACATTGGCTACTGGTTTAATCTGCTTATCCGCAGTTTGGAGGAGATTAACTCTTGCGTTTTAAGAAAAAGACCTTACTAAACAAATAAGTGCGACAGCTCGGCTATATCATTTTAGTTTCTTGATCACTGCCTTCAGAATATCGGCCCTCGTTAAAATACCGATGAGCGTATTCGTGTCATCTACCACGGTTAACCTCCTGATCCTCTTCTCATCCATGATCCGTACCGCTTCAGCTATATTCGCATCAGGTTTTATGGTAAGCGCCGGAGAAGTCATGATATCCCCTACATGGTCTCCAAGCCTGCGCGCTGGAAGTGGTTCTCCCAGCATATATTTTAACAGGTCCTTGAAGGTGTGCTCCCTCCCCACCCCCACCATTGAAAGGATATCAGCTTGAGTAATAATGCCAATCAACTTCTTTTCTTTATCCACCACCGGAAGCCCGCTTATGTTTTTTTCTGTTAAAATATTTGCGACCTGCATGATGCTCTCGTATTTCGTAATCGAGATAACATCCTTTGTCATCACTTCTTGAACAAGCATCTCGACCCCTATTCTTGAGCTTAAATGCCCCCCAGCAGCGTCGTCATGTGTCGTATCCATAAAGTTCTCCGTAGAAAAGATTTGAGTTCGTCATATCTTTTTTTTCAAACTAAAAATAAACCAGTTACCATACATTTCTCTGCAAAATAGGAATTTACCTATAATCAAAAAAAACCCATCTTAAATCTTCTTTTCTCTCAATATACCGATGATGCGGAGTACAGGCTGCGACGCTTACAGGAGTTCCTTTCATGATACTGAAATTCTTTATCGGGGCCTGCTGACCTTGGCCTCGGCACGGCGAACCTGCACACCTGTCTCGGAGTCCTCGGGCGTACGCAGACCATCGCGGATTTCATCCTGAGCAAGTTACCGTCACTCGAGAACTTCCCCTCGAAGGATGATGTTCTTCCCGCTCCTCTCGATGGCAGTGTCCAAGCCTATCTAGAGGATGCTTCTGCCAACGCCACTCTTCCCGCCACGAAGGGGAATGATGACGTTCCCCGTCTTTCGATCAAGAGACACGACCTACTGTAGCAGAAATTTGAAATGGAGTAAAGTGCGGAACATACCTCCGAACTTACCTTCCCTCGGAGTTTTAGAGCTTGTACCCGATCTTTCGAAGGAATTCTTTCCGCTCCGCCCTGTCAGCGGTCGTCTCTACGCCTTTTGGAGAAAAACCATCGATGACACCGAGGATCCCGTTGCCCTGCTCTGATGATGCCACAATGACTTCGAGCGGATTCGCCGTGGCACAGAAAATACGGCACACCTCTGCGCAGGTCTTAATCTGGTTAAGAACATTAATGGGAAAAGCTTTTTTGATGTAGATGCAGAACACGTGACCGGCGCCTATGGCTTCAAGGGTCTTCACGCACGCCGCAACGAGTCCGTCATCGTTCCCTTCAGTGCGGATCAAGCAAGGGCCTGATGCCTCGGTAAAGGCGACGCCGAACTTCGCCTGGGGCACGGTGCCCGCAATGACCTCATAGAGGTCTTCCGCTGTCTTGATGAAATGTGTCTGTCCAAGAATGATATTGCAGCCTTCCGGAATTTCCACCTTAACTTTAATCGTCTCCATACGATCCTCCTTGCAGGATTTTCAGTCGCATTCTCTCCATGATACCATAGCAAATTTGACGACAATATCGGACGGGACGAGGAAGTACAAAGGGATAACAGGTGACTTGACTAAAGCGGGTTTTTCTGCAGGACCGGAGAATCGGTGCCGTTCTTGAGCAGGTCCAGCATGCGCGCAATGGATTCTTCATGGAGATCGTGGATGAGATCCCTATCCACACCTCGCCGTCTCTTCTTGTTCAAAAAGGAGAGGAAGACCATGCTCTTGTATATTCTCTTGTTCGTTTTGAATGAAAAAATATAGCTATCGAGGGAGTTCTCGAGGAGAAGGTCGCTCCGCTTGCGGACCGTTTTGCTGATCGTGATGCATTGCAACCAGTAGATCTTATCGATAAGGCTGTCAGCCTTCATCTCAATCCAGGTATGCCCCATGTTCCCTTTCTCGTCCGTCAGGGTCTCATGGGCCACGGTATCAGCGGCAAGATGGCTGAGATATCCGTAGGCAAAGGCCCGCTCGGGCCATGTATTGGCCTGGTCGAGGAGCTTCAATCCCACATCCCATGAGTGCGAGCTCTTGTCGTCCGGCAGGTATTTCTTGCCGAGAATTATGTCGGCCATGATATTGCCATACAGGAAGTCTTGCTTGTGCTTTTTCAGAAGAGCGAGGATGCCTGCGGGAATCAGCGGGGCACACGAGAGAAGCTCATTGCCGAGATACATGTGGGTCATGGGACCCCATGCGAACGCAAAAGACGGGACGAGCATTAATCCGACAACGAGAAGAACAAAATACATGATAATGAGTCCACTCCCCTAAGGGCCGACCTGAGAAGAAGATAATAAATTTACAACAACCTTTTTAATATAACTCTTAAAAACTTAATCGTCAAGAAGAAAATACGCTTTTCTGATCTTCAATACTGCATTGTCTTACAGATACTTATAGGATATTCAGACAGATAGTTCCTCCCATTGTCCTGCTGTTTTTTCATCGGTTTTCCCGTTCCAAGCTTTTTCTTTGTGAAGAGTGGTCGCAACAGCCGTGCTATTCAGTTTTTTGCCTCTGTAAAAGTTTAGCGTTCCATAAGCGCGAAGTTACCCACCAGGATGCTGCGCCCTCCCAGCCAGTGCATAAAAGATCCCGTTACAACTGATATGCTGGCTGTTATTTCTTCATGGATATGACCCTGGATTTTATTGCTGAAGCGGTCCAATATTAATTTCATTATCCTGGTTAAAAAATTATAATAAAGAATATAAAAAAATTAAGTTCAAACCGATGAGCCATTCGGATGTACCCGTCCTAGAAAGGGCGCTCAGAAGTAACCCCATATTGATGAGAAAATAAGGTTTTTTATCACGGGGTGCTCAATCTTGGGTGTCACGCTTTATAAAATGCTGGTTGTATAAGGTCTGCCCCTGTGGTATAATGCTGTGAGTTTTTCATTTTTTGAAACGCATCTGCGCAGGCTCATGAGGAGACATCGAGCTATAGAAGCATCTTTAAGGCAGTGCAAAAATGAAGAGGGGGCAATTTGAGTTCAATGTCAGCTTTAAGGTCGCTCGTTATCAAAGGCAAAAAAATAAGAGTACCCATCATACAGGGCGGGATGGGTGTCGGGGTGTCACTGCACCCCCTGGCACGGGCAGTTGCGAAAGAGGGTGGTCTCGGAATCGTATCGAGCGCCTGCCTTGATAGACTCGTGAGCAAGCGGACCGGGAAAAAGAAAAATGTTTATGAGGCCGCGTACGAGGAAGTATCCCTAGCAAAAATAGATGGGGGATTCGCGGGCATCAACATCATGATGGCTCTGGTCAGGGACTATAGTGATTCGGTGAAGGGAGCTCTTGATGCCGGAGCCGATGTCATCATCTCTGGCGCAGGACTGCCGCTCAGCCTCCCGGCCATTCAGCCGCCGAAGGACACGGCCCTGATCCCGATCGTATCTTCAGCACGGGCGCTCGATATCATCTGCAAAAAATGGGAGAAACTGGGATATCGCCCGGACGCCGTTGTTCTCGAGGGTCCGCTTGCGGGCGGCCACCTGGGTTTCAGGATCGATCAGGTGGACCTTGAATCCAACCGGCTGGAGATCCTTCTACCGCCGGTCAAGGATATGGCTGTCAAATGCGGAGATTTCCCTGTCATTGTTGCCGGCGGAATCTACACTCATGAAGATATCCTGCGATTTATGGGCATGGGTGCCGATGGGGTGCAGATGGGAACGCGGTTCCTCGCCACCGAAGAAAGCAGCGCCTCCGAGACATACAAGCAAGCCGTGGTTCATGCAACGGAAGAGGACATTGTCGTCGCGCACCGGCCCGGCTCGCCCTGCGGATTGCCGTTCCGGGTAATAAAACAGTCCCCCATGTACGTTTCGGCACTGCAGCAAAAGAGACCGCCCAAATGCGACAAAGGATATGTGCTCATGAAGGATGCGGACGGCAACTTTACGGTCTGTCCCGCAAAGGAAAATAATAAAGATTATTTCTGTATCTGCAACGGACTGTTGAGCTCCGCCGGATATAATGCCGACAAAGAAGAATCGCTCTACACGGTCGGCACCAATGCCGCGAGGGTGAACAAGATACTCTCCGTCAAAAGGCTGATGAATGAGTTGACCGGTGCAGGAGGCTAATTATGGCAATGGAACCGAAAATGGCCCTTGAACCAACTCTGTGTGCGCACCTCAATAAGATATCGACCAAGTGAGAACATGGAGTTCGGCATTCTCGTATTGACCGGGAAAGGCCCGGAAGTTCCGAAAGCGCCGCATCTTGATAAGAACCCGATGCGCCGCAATATCCTTGTGCAGATGGACGTAAAGAAATCCGGCGAAGACATCCACGCGATGTTCCGGGTGTCTTCGGGGATTTAAGGAATCAATGCAGAAACTTTTTCCCGGAAACTGCGTTCAGATATCTCGCGAGTGCAACAGCCTTTTCAAATCGCAGGTGCAGCAAATGCTCGACGCCGAAGTGCCGACGATCCTCAATAGAATTAATGATATGCGCGCGATGTGCGAAAGCCTTCTGCAGCCACCTGGCCAAGTGGACAAAACTGCATGCCTTTTTTACGGCGAGGCTCATAGCGGGTGCAGTGATCTCAAATTGTTTTAGTAATAAACGAGCATAACGAAAAGCTACAGTTCCTTGAGCAGGACCTCCGACACGTCCTTACGATAAGAGGTCTTTTTTTGTTGAACGGGATACCCTATGGCGATCACTGCCATGAGTTCCATCTCCTCCGGCAGCTCGAGGAGCATACGCACCGCGCCTGCGCTCTTCAGGATTTCGCCGAGCCAGACGGCCCCTAACCCCAGCCCATGGGCCGCAAGGAGCATGTTCTGCATGCACGCACCCATGGCCTGATAGTCCTTGATCTCATTATAAATCGCGCTCTTATCGATAAAGACGGCAATGCACGCGGAGGCCCTCTCGATGATGAAATTATTTTTCGTCAGCTTCGCCAGCTCATTGCGGACCGCACTGCCCTTAATGATCACAAAGCGCCAGGGCTGATTGTTCAGCCCCGACGGGGCCCAGGTGCCAGCCCTGATAATCTCCATAAGCTGTTCCCGTTCGACCGGCTGATCCGTGTACTGCCGGATGCTCCTGCGCGTATAAATTCCTTCAAGCAGGTCCATGATCAGATTATTTCCCCTCTTCTTGATCTATTGTTCCTCGACGTTCCCGCCGACCGGCGGGTCATCAATTCTTTTTTCAGGCGCCAGTGTCAGAGGCGGTGCCGGTCAATCCCGTGCTCAACTCCAGCAGAGGCCTCTGCAGCAGGACCGTGGCGGTTCGGCGGAGACAATCATCGCCTCTGCAAAATCTGCCGTCGTCGGCAAACAACAACTTCTGGCCTGGGTTATCTTCTTTCGTAAGCTTCCTGATCAGCGTGATGCCTCTCCCCTTCGGGTCGCGGACGGGAATTCCTTCATTTACGAGTTTCACCGGCACTAATTCTCCTTCGATGAAGTTGCCTGTCGAGGTATCGAGGCGCGCCTTCAGAATAACGCTCAACCTGTTCGGGCCATCGAGGTTAAATCGCTCGTAAGTCAGGAAATTTCCGAGGCTGTAAATGATAAGTTTGTCTTTGTAGACCTCGAATGCCCGCAGCACGTGCGGGCCATGTCCAATGACCAAATCAGCTCCGGCATCTATCACAGACTTGGCAAAAGCGACGACATTGCCCCGCTCCTCCCCGAGAAACTCTTCATCCTCACCCGTCACATGGGCAGCCGATGCTCCCTCGGCACCGCCGTGGAATGAGACGATTACGAGGTCGTTTGCGGCCTTCAGTTCTCGTACAAACTTCTGAGCGGCATCAATATCCAGTATGGATAAAGAATAAGGAGAATCGAAATAAGAGAATCCTGCTACGGCAGTTCGCTTTCCTTTGATCTCAAAATGCGCGATCGCCTTTCCGCCGATGGGTTGAATTCCCGCTCCGTCAAGCGCACGGAGCGTGCTCTCGATTCCATCCGGCCCGAAGTCCGAAGCGTGATTGTTCGCGATATTCAATGTTGTGAAGCCTGCTTCTTTCAGATATGCTACGTACCGTGTCGGGGTCTTAAAGGCGTAGCAGGTCTTACCCGGCTTCTTGCACTTTGTCGTGGTCCCCTCGTCCACGAGTGGCCCTTCCAGGTTGCCAAGCACGATGTCGCTCCCCTGGAAAGCGTCCTTCACGCTTTCGAATATCCCCGCCCCGTCATTCGGTGGGAGAAGGTTCTCAGGGTACGTGGTGCCCATCATGATGTCGCCGACAGCGGCAATGGTAAGACAATTGTCAGGTAACGGCAACGTCTGGGAGAATCCGCTCATGGGTTGACTGCAAAAGAATAAAATGAAAAAAGCACCATAAATCTTTTTTAGTGTCAAATGAATCCCCTCCGTGAGTGTTCGGCGTCCTGTTCTCAACACATCACCCCAACGTCTTGCTGAAATGATTAAAATGCATTATTAGAACGATATGAGGAGCGAGCATGATACGCTCATAAACTACCACAGTTATGCAGCACACATCAAGATGAAATCAGAACCAATGACGGGAAACAAGTGAAAGACGAGGAACTATACTATATGCAGAAACATCAGGGCATATCGATTTGGCGAGAAAATCAGACGTTGAACCTGAACAGCATAATGTCCCCGTCCTTGACCACGTAGTCCTTACCTTCCGAACGAAGCAGGCCAGCCTCTTTCACCGCCTGAGGGGTCTTGAGCCGCATAAGGTCATCGTAATGAAACACTTCAGCGCGGATGAACCCCTTCTCAAAATCCGTATGGATCTTCCCAGCGGCCTGTGGCGCCTTGGTGCCCTTTGTGATGGTCCAGGCGCGGACCTCCTTCTCGCCTGCGGTGAAATAGGTGATGAGGCCGAGAAGGTCATAACCCGCACGGATCATACGGTCGAGGCCTGACTCCTTCAGCCCCATTTCCGCGAGGTATTCCTTGCGCTCTTCTATCGGAAGCTGGGCGATCTCTCCCTCTACCTGGCCAGAGATAACCACCACCTTTGCCCCTTCTTCGGCCGCAATTTTCCGGACTGCGTCCACGTGCGGAGTAGGTTTGCCGACCATATCCTCGGCAACGTTCGCTGCATATAAGACCGGCTTTGCAGAAAGGAGATTATAGCTCTTGAGCCACCCAACCTCTTCTTCGGAATGAGTCGCGCGTCGGACGGGCTCTCCCCTGTTGAGCATGTTCTTAAGCCGTTTCATGAACTCAACTTCCTCCAGGGCTTTCTTGTCCCCCGCTTTTGCCTGCTTTTCGGCCTTAAACAGGCGCTTTTCGATTGCATCAAGGTCTGCAAGCATGAGCTCGGCCTCGATCACCTCGATGTCCGTCCTGGGATCGACCTTGCCCCCCACGTGCACTACGTTCGGGTCTTCGAAACAGCGCACTACGTGGACGATGGCGTCCACCTCGCGGATATTAGCAAGAAATTTGTTTCCGAGCCCTTCCCCCTGTGCCGCGCCCTTGACGAGCCCTGCGATGTCGACGAACTCCATTGTTGTAGGCGTGATCTTCTTCGGATGGTAGATCTCGACAAGCTTGTCAATCCTTTCGTCGGGCATGTCCACGATCCCTATGTTCGGGTCAATGGTGGTGAATGGATAGTTCGATGCTTGGGCGCCAGCTGAGGTCAGTGCGTTAAAAATAGTGGACTTTCCTACATTCGGCAGGCCGACGATGCCGCAGTTAAAACCCATGAATAACTCCTTTTATTTTTTCCCACAGATGGACGCGGATAAGCGTCTATTATAAAGCATCACTCACTGCATCGAACGCAAAAGATAATCCAAAGAGTTTGACACTGCTTTAAACTCATGAACTATTTTTTTCTTTTCGAATCATTGACCGATCTGATTCTTCCGTGACAGAATTTGAGACACTTTTATCTCGTCCATCCAGGCGCGGTTTTTAGCTTGCTCCATGCTTCGGTATCCCTGTGGCAGCTTCTTTATTACTTCATAAAAATAAAAAACCCGGATCTGTGGGCATGCTGCCTAAAGGTCCGGGGTTACTGTGCGGTTACCGCTGGTTGAACAGATTCATAGCCTTGGTCATGCCCTGTGACACTATGGCAAGCACTGCGTCAGCAGCCCTGCCAGCAGCCTCGGCCGCGGCCTGCCTTTCATCCGGCAGGAACTGGCTCAGCACATAATTCGCAGCATCCATCCCCGGCTCAGGCCTGCCGATCCCGATGCGGATCCTGATGAAATCGGACGTCCCGATGAACTCGATGATGGATCGCAGTCCGTTGTGGCCTCCATGGCCACCGTCGGTCTTTATTCTGACCGAACCGAGCGGCAGGTCAAGCTCGTCATGGATCACAATGAGATCGCTGGGGGATGCATAGGAATCTTCCATCACTGCGGCAACGGCCCGTCCACTCTCGTTCATATAGGTCTGAGGTTTAGCCAGCACGATTTGTCCGGCCTCGATACGCCCCCTACCGATGATCGAGTGGTGTTTTTCCTGGGAGATATCAATACCAGTACGGCGGGCAAGTTCGTCTACCGCTAGAAACCCCGCGTTGTGGCGCGTTCGTTCGTATTTTCTGCCGGGATTGCCGAGTCCTACGACGACGATTTTCATCGGGGATTCAGGATGAGATCCCACTCCACCGCAGGCAACGGGACGACATCGCAACACTACTTCTTGGGTGCAGCTTCTTTCTTGGGAGCGGCCTCTTTCGGCGCTGCTTCCTTAGCCTTGGCCTCGGGGGCCGGTGCAGCAGCAGCTGCAGCTTCGCCCTCTTTCTTTGGTTTCTTAACGAGCTCGGGCTCGCCCGCCTCCGCCGCAGCCGGCGCCGCTGACAGCATGGCCTCAAGCTTGGCATCGGAAATCGGAGGCTGGATAGTCGCAACCGTCGCGTCCCCATCGGTCAGGATCCGTATCCCCTCTGCAACCGTGATATCCCTCACGTGAAGTGACTCGTTAACCTTGAGCGCCTCAATATTGACCTCGACGTGTTCCGGAATCTGGTGCGGAAGGCACTCCACCTCAACCTCACGGATCCCATACTGAAGGATGCCGCCTTCCTTCACACCAATGGAGGCGCCGATCAGATGCACCGCAACCGGGATCTTCACCTTCTCGTTCATGGCGACCTCCATGAGGTCGACATGCATGAGCGCGCCTGATATCGGATCGAGCTGGTATTCCTTGATCAAGGCTATTCGCTCAGCCGCCTCTTTCGTGCCCTCAAGCGTGAGGTTGATGAGTGCATGCTCACCGCCCTCGGTGTTGAGTATCCTCGTCACTTCCTTATTGCCCATCGCAATGGGCATTGATTTGCCGTGGCTGTAAAGAACCGCCGGTACCATCTGGTTCCGCCTGAGGCCTCGGGCGACTCCCTTGCCTGCCTTCTCTCTGACCTGTGCTGTTAATGCGATCTTTTCCATTTCTCCTCCGATACAAAATCAAATATGTTTCAACTATATTCTGAACGCCGATCTTCGCACGTATGCGCAGATAGAGGCTTTTCATGATCTTGTTTTCGCTTATTCAGCGTCTCTTAGTAGCTCGTCCTTTCGGTCATCTGCGCCATTACATGCAGTGTTCTTATTACACGAACAAAGAACTGAGCGAAGTCTCCTCGTGTATCCTCGTAATAGCATCGGCGAGCAGCGGCGCCACCGAGAGGACAATCAGTTTCTTACACTCCTGTTGCTTGCTGTCGAGCGCAATGGTATTCGTAGCAATAACCTCATCGATCGCCGATTCATTGATCCGGGTAATAGCCGGTCCCGAAAGCACGGCGTGCGTGCAGGCCGCGTAGATCTTGCTCGCGCCATTCGTCTTGAGCGCGGATGCGCCCTCGGCCAGCGTGCCGGCAGTATCCACCATGTCGTCGAGCATCAGGCAGTCGCGCCCCTTCACATCACCGATGATGTTCATCACTTGGGCAACGTTCGGCTTGTCCCTCCGCTTATCGATGATCGCCAGCGCCGCATTGAGCCTCTTGGCAAATGCCCTTGCCCGTTCCACGCCGCCGGCATCCGGCGACACCACAGTCAGTTTCGAGAACTTCTTCGACCGAAGATACTCAAGGAGCACCGGCGCCGCGAAAAGGTTGTCCACGGGGATATTGAAAAACCCCTGAATCTGGCCCGCGTGCAGGTCAACCGTGAGCACGCGGTTCGCCCCCGCGGCAGTAATCAAGTCAGCCACGAGCTTGGACGTGATGGGCACTCGCGGCTGCACCTTGCGGTCCTGCCTGCTGTATCCATAGTACGGGAGTACAGCCGTGATCCTCGCTGCGGAAGCCCGCTTGAGCGCATCGATCATGATGAGCAGTTCCATAAGGTGCCGGTTCACCGGACTCGACGTGGGCTGCACCACGAAGACATCCATACCGCGCACATTGTCGACGATCTGAACGTTGATCTCACCGTCGCTGAACCGGCCCACGAGCGCGTTTCCAGGATGAATGTTCATCTTCTGGCATATTTCCTTTGCCAGTGACGGATTCGCGTTTCCTGTGAATACCTTGATTTCTCGTGCTTTAACCATAGCCTTCAAAGACCTCTCTTGTCAGACTGGTTCGGGGACAGGGAGTCGAACCCCGATTAAAGGCTTCAAAGGCCTCTGTCCTACCATTAGACGATCCCCGACTGGTGACCGAATCTCATCTGGGATTTCGGCCGGATAAACATGAAAAGGATAGGCAGGCGCCTATCCTCTCGTATCAGATGCAGAATCGGCAGAACGAATATCAGTGCGGTCAACCGCTATTCAGGGCTCTTCGGTGGAGGCTCCCGTTTCGTGGGGTTCGCCAGCTCCCTTTCATACTCGGAGAGGACCTTTGACTCGATCATCTGCCTGGTCTCGCTATTCAACGGATGGGCGATGTCCTTGAAGGTCCCGTCCTTCATCTTTCTGCTCGGCATGGCCACAAATAGCCCGGCGTTGCCGTTGATAACTCGGAGATCCCTGATGAGGAATACATTGTCGATGGTTATCGTTGCGTAGGCCTTCAGCCGCTCTTCATTGCTGACCGGGAATACCCTGACCTCTGTGATTTCCATACTCATTCCCCCTCGTTGCTGGATGATCGTGGAGTCAGCGCAGCGTCACTATCACCCGCTGCCGTCTGAACTCTACTCTGTATGGTACACCCCAAGAGGCGATACGGTCAAGGTCTCAGTCGGATAAAGTTTCCACCCTTCTCCGGAAATGCTCTTTGCAGCTGCCCGGCAGGCCTCTTCCGTCTCGAATATGCCGAATACCGTAGGGCCGCTCCCGCTCATGCACGCCCCGATGGCCCCGCGGGCCAAGAGTGCTCCCTTAATCCTGCTGATCTCGGGGTGCATGGCTGCTGTTACGGTCTCGAGATCATTATGGAGACTCTCTGCAATGCTTCGGACCGCAAGCCCTGCAATTTTATTACAGTCAACTTTTTTTGTCAACCTCAAATTTACGTTTTTGTAAACCCATGCCGTCGAGGTCTCAAACCCCGGATTAACGAGCAAAACCGAGAACTTAGGCAACGGCGTCAGCGTCGTGAGAATCTCTCCCCTGCCCCGCGCCAGAGCTGTAGGTCCGTAGAAGAAGAACGGCACGTCCATACCGAGCCCGGCTCCCACCTCGGCCAACCGTTCCCTATTGAGCCTTACCCCGAGCAATCTGTTGGCCGCAGCGAGCACTGCGGCGGCGTCCCCGCTCCCCCCGCCGAGACCGGCGGCAACGGGAATCGCCTTCCTGATGTCTATTGAGAGCCCCGTATTTCTCTCTGAAATTTTGAGCATCGCGGCCGCAGCCTTCCATGCTATGTTTCCTTCACCTGACGGAACCGCGCTATTATCACATCGGACAGTGATGCCCCGATCACCTCGTGCCACTGTTACCTCGTCATACAGGCCGACCATCTGTATCAGCATCTCCACCTCGTGATAGCCATCCGGCCTTTTCCCGAACACCGACAGGCAGAGATTGATCTTTGCAGGCGCCTTGATTGTAATTTCGTTCATTGCCACGGGGCCTCCGCGTCAGGAAGCTTGAATGCATCATCGTTAAGAGGCGTGTTGACGTCTGTCTCATCATACACGATAGTGAGTGATATCTTTCGCTCTGGGTTTTCAATCCGTATCGTCTTTGGAATCAGGTATTGCGAAATCTGTTCCATCTGCTCGTACAGCGCCCGATAAACAATTTTTTTCGACCGGTACCATTCAATGGCTGTGATCCGGAGGCTCTGCTGAGGACCAGATTCCGAAAGCTGCACATGAACACGTCGCATAGTGTCCCCGCTACTCAGCTCGATCAGATAGCTCCCATCAGGCTTGCGGAACGCCCGCGTTTCTACTGGCTGGACGGCAGCTGGTATATTTGCTGACAGAACACTGCAAAGTTCCGCCGCGTCCATTGCAACCCCGATGATTTTCTCGAGCCCTGCCGGTCCCGGCCTCACTACCCTTCCATCTTCAAGACGGAGCGCCACATCGGTGCCGTCCCAAACAAGCATCATGAGGGATTGACCGAGGGGGCCATAGACTTCCACACGAAACCGCCGCTGGCCCTCAACCATGATGCCGACTGTATCATAGGATCGTTTGCGGCCGGACCTTACCGCCTCCACGCTCGCAATGGTCTTGAGCCCGCTGAACGATTGCCGACGCTGCTCCAGCATCTGGAACAATGGTCCGGATGGGACCTCGGTCAAGGGAATTTCCGGTTCTTTAGGGAGGCATGCAAACAGGAGCGGGATAATGACAGCGGGAATGATCCGGTGTATCTTCACTTCTTGTTCTTCTTCCTCGGTTGTACATCTTTGAGCAGATCATCGGGATTTCCGAACCCGGCATTCTTAAACTTGTCCCGGAGATCCTGGTTTTTGGGGTCGAGCTCAAGAGATTTCAGCCACTGCTCGCGGGCCTTCTCCTTATTGGAAAGCTTCAGATAGATATCGCCGTAGTGCTCCCGCATAACAGGATCATCTTCTGATGTCTTCGCCATCGCCTTTTTCATGACCTCGAGGGCCTCATTGAGCATCCCCTTCTGGTAGTATGCCCAGGCAAGGCTGTCGAGGATGTAGCCATTGTCCGGCTTGAGAAGAAGCGCCCGCTTGATGAGGACGATGGCCTCGTCGAGCCGCTCGCCTTTCTCCGCATACGTGTAGCCTAGGTAGTTAAGCGCATCGGCGTTGTCAGGTTTAAGCTCGAGTGTCTTTTTAAGGGCAGCGACCATATCATCATGCCGTCCAAGCTTCTCGTACGCGATCGCGAGGCTGAACAGCAGATCGTCCCGGTCCGGAGCAAGTTCGATGCCCTTTTTCAGTGTGTCCGCCGCCTGTTGGTACTTGTCCACGTCCATGTACGCGTTGGCAAGATAGAGGTAGAGCTCAGGCTTTCCCGGCTGTTCCCGAAGCGCCTTCTCCAGGAGAGGGACCGCTTCCGCAGTCCTCTTTTGCTGTGCATAGATATATGCAATCTGGAGCAGGGTGTCGGTATCGTCGGGCGCGGCTCCGAGAATGGCTTTGTATTCCTTGAGCGCATCATCGTACCGACCCATGGCAACAAGCGTGGAAGCGAGGTACCGCTTCACCTTCAGGTCATCGGGCATGGCGCTTGAAACGACCGAAAATGATTCCGCAGCTTTGTTATATTGTTTTTTCTCAGCGTAGATGAGACCCATCTTGGTGTAGGCGTCGAAGTTCTTCGGGTCCACGGCCACCACGCGCTTGAACTGCTCCAAAGCGTCATCAAGGGCGTTCTGCTGAATGTAGAGCTGTCCCAGGTGTTGCATGATCTCTAGGTTGTGCGGATTGAGCGCGAGAGACCTTTTGTACATCTCGATGGCATCTCCCGTCCTGTCCATGAGTTCATACACAAAGCCCATGCTTGTATAAGCGGGCTCAAAATCGTCCCTGAGAGCAACGGCCCTCTTGAATTCAGCGAGCGCCTCGGGATACATCTGGCGTTCCGTATAGATCCTGCCGAGGTAATAAGGCGACATCAGCGAGGAGGGATTCACTTTCTCGAGTGCTTTGAATGTCGCCACCGCTTCATCATACCGTTTCATGGCGGCATAGAGCGACCCAAGGTACATATAGGGTTCATCCTTTTTGGGATCAATGGCAATCACCTTCCGGTAGATGTCGGCCGCTTCATCGTATTTCTTTTTATTGGTATAGATACTGGCGAGCATTAGGAGAGCTTCGGTCTTGTCTGGGGCGAGTTCGGCCGCCTTTTGCGCGTAGACCGTTGCCTGGTCGAGCTGCCCCTTCCGAAGAGAGAGGGACGAGAGCGAGAGCGCGACCTCGGCGGAACGGGGGTCCAGGTGGTACGCGGCTTCGTATTCCTTCATGGCCTCATCGAGCTCTCCGTCCTGTTCTAAGAGGTTGCCAACCATGAAATGATAATAGGCATCTGCCTGCTCGCGATCCTGGGAGCTCATGCTCCCGACGTTCACCTCGGACATTTTCGCAGGCATCGTTGCACAGGAAGCGGTGAGAATCATTAGTACGGCAATAATAATCGTATTTTTCATGTAATTAGTCTAAGGCACGAGCCTGATCATGTCAAGCCAAACCTGCCCTTGATGGGCAGCAAATTCTCTCTTCTGTCTTCGATCACTGCACCTGCAGCAGAGTCTTTACCCGGTCCAGGCTCGTTTCAACATCATCCCTGTCGTGAGCCTCAATGGTATACACCGGTTTCGGCGAGTGAGTGCGCATCAATCGGAAGAATTGCTGAAAATCAATATCACCTCTCCCCAGGGCCCAGTGGGAATCGGTCGTTCCATCGTTATCATGCAGATGGACCTCGATCAGATTTTTTCCGAGGGTCTCGAACCACTGTTCCATGGAAACAGTCGAAAAGAGGTTGAAATGTCCCGTGTCGAAACAGAACCCGAAGTCCGGGCTCCCGATTTTCTCGATCAGCATCTTGAGCGCTTCGGGGTCCTCATCGAACACGTTCTCTACGGCGACCCGCAAGCCGATCTTGGACGCGGATGTAACCACCTTATGCCAGGTATCGAGGCTATACTCGAGCCAGATATCTTTTCGCCCGCTGTAGCGCCACCGGTCGTAGGCCGCATGGAACACGGCAGCCCTGGGCTTTAGGATAGCGGCGACGTTCAGGAGCTGTCGGAACCGCACCTGGGTCACCGACCTTACCATGGGGTCCACGGCGCCGGGGTTCATGTCCATGAATGGCGCATGGAGGGTGAGCGCAGGGTTCCAGTCGAGTCGTTCAAGAAGTTTCTCGAGGTCAGGTTTTTCTATCTGGTCGAGCACCGCAGCGGATAAATATATCTCGAGATCATACCGGCGCTTGCGCAGTAGTTCAAAGTAATCCTTCAGCTTAGGATAGGGGATATGAATGTGTACGGGTTCCATCAGGGTCAGCCTTTTGACGCACACTTGCCCGACACGCAAGCGCCCGTCGTACATCCGGCAGCCGGCTTTGACTCCTCCTTACAGGGTTTCTCGGATTCACCACAGGGTTTCTCGGATTCACCAGCCTTTTTCCTGTCGCCCGAAGGGTAATCGGTGACATACCAGCCGCTTCCCTTCAGCACAAAGGACGTGGGCGAGAGCACCTTCCTTACACCCGTGGCGCTACACAGCTTGCATATGGAGAGGAGTGGGTCGCTGAACTTCTGGGTCACCTCAAACCGCCCGCCGCAGCTTCCGCATTCGTATTCATAAATCGGCATAACAAAACCTCCAATGTCCTGAAATAAGGGATGTATTATAAACAATGGAACGGGGAAATACAAGCTTTTTTAAGGGTTTTTCTCTGTTTTTAGTTTGATTCTCTTATTGCACTGAGTGATGTTAATGAAAACGATGACCGGAGATATCTCACCTTTGTGGGAATCATGATCAAAGATGTTTCGTCAACTCCTTTACCAGTTGAAAAGTTCTGCTCCGCCTGATCGTTTCCTCTGGCATGTCCGGATGCCACGCAAAGAGCTGCCGCCGATGCGCCTCAAGGATCTCGTCTTCTTTTCCCAGGAAGCCCGCCGCTGTCACGACCTTCTTGCCGGCTTTACGTGCCCTCTCAAAGACCTCGACCATCTCTTCTTTCCAGTTCGGGTCCCGGAGCAGATGATGATCAATAATGAGCGTTCGTACGCGCGTCGTCTCTATCACCCTGCAAATATTGCTGATCGAAGCTCTGAGATCATCAATCCTGAACCCGTGCTCCATACGGTACGTGAGCGGGCCGTCCAGATACAGGACATCGGGATTTTCCGACAGAATGAAATGCATATGTTGCGGGAGACTGGCGCCCTGAATGTCTGAGGTATGCAGGAAGCAACACCCCCGTTCCTGAACAGAAACTTCGACGACCCACCCGCCTTTTGCGCTCGGCCCGTGCGGCACTGCTGGAGAGAACCGGATTGCGGTGCCGCCGAAATCGAATCCGTTATTATCAACAAATTCAACCCTGCGCGGCAAGGTCTTGAAGTTCCTGATCAGATCGCGCGCGCGTTCGCGTTGTTTTGAATTGATGTTCTCATCAGGATGCTTTATGAGGAGCACCTTCCCTTTCAACACGAGTGGCTCCGTGGGATCGAAGTGGTCGAAGTGGTAGTGGGTGATGATGAGGATGTCCGCACGCGCGGCGTATCCCTTGATCACGCGCCAGCTCTCGTTCATGGCCTTGATCTCGAGAGGATGGGGTGGCAGGCCGAAGCGCATCGATGCAAGCGACACGCCAGGGTCGATGAGTATACTCACGCCACCGGTCTCGATGAAAAAAGCGGCGCTCCTGACGCCGAGCGATTCAGCTGCAAGAGGGATGATGTTCATAGGAGTTCTTTCACCGCAGGGGACGCCGAGAGCCCAGAAAAAAGTTAAAGCAGGTCTATGAGAAGCAGATTTACATAGAAAGCGGGGACGAGTTATTATGTCCCATGCACTAAATTACATAACAGACTTTTTTGATTCTATCCGGGTCTGATCAGCTTCTGCTTCCGCTTCTTTCCCCCGCGCTCTCTGTGACGAGACATTTCTATATTTTTTTCAGCATCACGATGCTCTGCCGTATCCCGTCCCGTGTGGCGTCCAGTTCAAGGAATACCCAAAATCCTTTTTTCTTTTGAGCGGGAACTTCAGCGTTTCGAACTGTCCAGGCTCTTGCGATCTCGATCGCCTCTTTTATTGCCCGCTCAACGTCGGCAATACCCCAATTCGCCATGCGCCAAGAGATTTCCTCAACTCCTACTTGATCACTACCCTGTCCCCCACCATCACCCCTGACCCCGCTGCTGTCTCGACCACCCATTTCACCGGGACCCCGGAGCCATAGAACTCATGGCTTCCCGGCAGGCAGTGGGGAGAAACTTCGACAATGTATCCATCAGGGCTAACAAAAATGATATCGATCGGGAAGGTCACGCTCCCCATCCAGAAGGTCACGGCCTCGGGTCTGTCGAACACGAAAAGTGCAGCTTCTTTCGGCTGGAGAGGCCTGAATCCCTGGAGCCCCCTGGCCCGCGACTGGTCAGTATCGCACACGAGCACTACCGTGAATGTCCGGTGGCCTGCTATGTGGCCGCGGGGCATAAACGTCACGGTCATCTGCTTTTCCTTCATCTCAGCCGCATAGGCCTCGGCGCCGTTTCCCATTTTTACTTCAACAGCCAGGACCAGAATACCGATGGCGACGGTAGCGGCCGTGATCAGCGCACCGACACGGAAATATTCCATGAAACCGATCTCCACCCTTCTCCTGGCCTGCTGGACCACGATCAGGTTCGCGACCGACCCGATGAGCGTGAGGTTCCCTGCCAGCGTGCTGCTCATGGCAAGGGTAAGCCAGAAGATTCGGTCGCCACCGAGCGTTTGCGTGAGTGGCTTCAGCAGCATCACCGCAGGCACGTTGCTTACGACGTTCGAAAGGACGGCGGTGATCAGGGAAAGCCCCGCAATTTTACCCTCCGTCGAATACGATGCGACATTGCCCATACGATTGATCAGCGCCGAGGCAAGGCCCGAGACTTCGACCCCATGCATCACTACGAACAACCCTGAAAAGAACAGGAGGAGTGTCCAGTCCACACCTTCCAGGACCCGCTCCGTGCGCATGCCGCCGATGAGCATCAGCATGACCGCACCGGCGGCGGCTGTGAGCGAATACGGATAGCCGAATGAGAATGCCACAAGAACTGCAGTACAGACCAGAAGCGACTTGATCAAAAGCGGCCTCTTAACATCATAGGCGGGCATGGTTGGCCTCTTTAGGAAACACTTCTTCTTCATATCATCGCGATATACAAACCGGAGCACCATAATGCTCACGATGAAGCCCAGGAGTGCCACCGGAAGAAGTGCGCCGAAGAATGAGAGATAAGGTATCTTCGAGTAAATGCCGATGAGCATGTTCTGCGGATTTCCAGTCACAGTCATGACGCTTCCGATGTTCGACGATGTGGCAAGCGCGATCAGATACGGTATAGGGTTCACCCCCAGCTGCACCGTCACCTCAAGGATGATCGGCGTGTAGAGCAGGCAGATGGTATCGTTCACGAACAAAGCCGAGAGAAGTCCCGACGAGACCGTGACGAAGATCAGAAGCTGGAGCGGCGTTTTCGAGAGCGAGAGAATCTTGTCTGCCATGAGCTCGAAGAACCCAGCGGCCCTGAGGTAGACGGTGATGATCATCATCCCGAGCAAAAGGAGCAGGGTATGCATGTCTATGGCGGCAAAGGCCTGGTCGAGAGTAAGCACACCGAAGGCTATCATCAGCACGGCGCCAATGAGAGCGCCTGCGGGTCGGTCGATGTGCACCCGCGGGATCTGGCGAAGACCGATGAAGATGTAGGTGATAATGAAAATAATGAAGGCCGTGATCACAGGTTACACTGTATCAGGATAGGATGGAAAATTCAAGCATTGAGCAAAATCTCAGAAAACATAATGAGCATTAGTATGTACCGTTGGTATTTTTTATCCATTTGGCATGTGAACCGCCAATTGAGCATAACGATATCAAAGACTTACAGTCCTTTCATTTTACAAAAAGACGAATATCTGTTACAGTGGACCTATCGCTTAATTGCATGCATGGGCAGTCGAAGCAAGGGCTACCGCACTATGCGACCAACTTCCATATAGCGATGGGGAGATAAGATGAAATCTGGCAAAAAAACGAGAAAACGTCAATTCAGCAGACCAGATTTATTAAATCTGAAACATTCAGCCATGATGGTAATCGAGAAGTTTATAATTCCAGCCTTCAAATATATTTATAAAAGTCCGGCCTTACGGTATTCACCGTATATACCCTCTTTGGCCGCGCTTTATTTCTCGTGTCAGGCGAACAACATCGCAAAGGAAAGCAGCGTGGAGGAGAGACAAATTAGCAAGCTGTTCCTGGAGCCATCAGTTCACCTGCGCGCCAATATGAGCAATGTCGAGGGATCACGCCCTCATATTATTCTCACAAATGAAGGTCCTATTAAGGTGACTCTTATTGAGTTAAGGATCTATGAATTACGATATGACATGAACAAACTTGACATCCTCCCCGGCCTGAAGGCCGGGGATTCCCGAATCAGGCCCTTACTTCACTAAGGGCCACTGCTGATCCTGTTCGCGGATGCGGCAGAGATGTTTGCCACGTCCCCGGTTTATGGGCAGTTGTTACGGGCCTGGTCTTTCTCCAGGCAAACCGGTTGACCGCAGGCTGTGCCAGGCAGCCACTACTCCAGGAGACACTTATTTGCTCCGGGAGATACCTTTTTAAGATGTTTATTGCGCCGTTCACGTCAGCGTTGATGACGGCACCGCATTGGTTGCAGGCATAGAGGCCACGATGGACACGATTGGATCTGCACGTTGTGCCGCACAGGCAGCATGTCTGGCTCGTGTAGTCCTCGGATTCCTTGACAATGCAGATGCCTTTGAGCCTGGCCTTGTACGTGAGCATCCTGATGATCTTATCGAACGGCCATGCGTGGAGCTTTTGGTTCCCGCTGTCTCCCCCTCAATCAGACTCAATACAGATATTATGCACATTGTACCAAACTAATCTGCTTTTTTACACGCGGCAAAGTATCGGTGATTGATAGAAAATATACAAATGGTGGTTTTGAATCGATTTAGATCAAACGCCCTGACGGGACAGGGAGTTCGATTGCGTTATTTATCGTGGCCATTATCGTGACTAAAACATGAAGGCTGGTTGATTCTCATGTCTATATCAGTGAACATTAAATTATACGGAAGCGACACGTTGGCTGCTCCTGGAACCTGCAGAATGCCGTTTGAGAATGGTATCTGTTCGAATCGATTTGAAATCAAGAAAAATAAGCGGTTCTGAGCATCTATTGCCTAGCTACTTTTTCTCTTTCTGTTCCATCTTCTCTTTCAGCATATCTCCAAGCGACCCCATAGTCTTCGGAACAGCCGCGGCCTTCTGCTGATAGTCCTTAAGCGTAGCCGCCGCCTCTTCTTCTTCGCGGCTGATTTCCGCTAAAGAGAGCGAGAGCTTTCTGCTTGAACGGTCAAAAGCCTCGATCTTTACCTCGACGGTCTGCCCTTCCTTGAGCACCTCGCGTGGATGATTAATCCTCCTGCCGGCGCCCAACTTAGAGATATGAATAAGTCCGTCTATCCCTTCCCTCAAGGTGACGAATGCGCCAAAAGGGGCGAGTCGGGAGACCGTCCCGATGTGAAAGGAACCCGCAGGATAGGCATCCGCAGCACTGTCCCAAGGGTCGGGCAATGCGTCCTTTAGGCTGAAGGAGAACCGGTCCTGATCCCAGTCGAGCTTTTTGATGATCACTTCGACTTCCTGGCCTAAGGAAAGTATGTCGCTGACCTTCTCCGTTCTGCCCCAGGCTATCTCGGAAACCGGGAGCAGGCCTTCGATTCCGCCGATATCCACAAAAGCGCCAAACTTCTGGATGGAGGTCACCTTCCCTTTTACCTTCATGCCCTCTTGTAGCGTCTTTCTTAATTCCTGTTTCTTGTTCCGCCGTTCATCGTCCAGAATAGCCCTCCGGGAGAGCACGATGTTCCTGCCATCCTCGCCGAACTCAATGATCTTAAAGGACAGGGACTTACCTATATAATCAGCCTGGTTTTCCTCTCGACGGATTCCCGTCTGCGAAAAGGGGCAGAAGGCGCGCACGCTGCCGATCTTGACCTCAAACCCGCCCTTCATTTCTTTTGCAATCGTGCCCTCGACTGGAATCTTGTTTCTCCAAGCATCCTCGAGCTGACTCTGTTTTCCCGGACCCGATCCAATCTTCGTAGTAAAATGCATCTCATTATTTTCCGAGGAAATGAAGTAGGCACGGACCGTATCGCCTTCTTTGACGGTAAGATTACCAGCCTCATCGATCATCTCTTTCTTATCGAGGTAGCCCTCTCCTTTTCCGCCGAGATCGAGAAAGATCCAGTCCGCCGAGATCTTGACGATCTCTGCATCGACCATCTGTCCGGGCTCAAGCCGGCCCTGCCTCTTGAAGCTCTTCTCGAACATGTCCGCAAAGCTCTCCTCACCATTTGCTTCATTTGCTGATCGATTGTTGTTATCCATACAGCCCCTTTCACTAAAATAATTTAACACGAAGTAAGCGAATTATTCGAATGTCACGAATGAAGACGCTTCATGGTTCACCCTCCGTGCCATTTATCTCATTCGAGTCATTCGCAATCAGGTTTTTCGCTGTCCCCATAAGATCATACTCCGTGGCATCGGAGATGGTCACCTCGACAAACTCGCCGGGCTCTGACTCGGTCTCGGAGAGATAGACCACGCCGTCGATCTCCGGCGCCTGCGTGGCGAGTCTACCGATGAGCGCCATGTCTTCGATACCGTCGACCAGCACACGGTGATGCGTGCCGATGAGTGCGCGGTTCTTCTTGAGAGATATCTTTGCCTGGGCCTTCATGATCCGGTCAAGCCGTTCCGCGGCGATTTCCGCCGGAACCCGTGCTTCAAGACCGCAGGCTGGCGTACCCTCTTCCGGAGAATAGGTAAACACGCCGAGGTGCTCAAACTCAGCTTCTTTCACGAAGGCAAGTAGCCGCTTGAATGCGGCCTCGGTCTCTCCAGGAAAACCGACAATGAGCGAGGTGCGGAGCGCAATGCCGGGCACCCGCCTGCGTAGTTGCTCAATTGTCTTTCTGATATCCTCCGAAGTTCCACGCCGGTTCATGGCCGTGAGCACCTTGTCATCGAAATGCTGAATCGGGATGTCGAGGTATTTGCAGATCTTCTCTTCGTCGGCCAAGACCGTCATGAGCCCGGGACTAATCCTGCCGGGGTAGGCGTACATGAGGCGCACCCATTCTATGGCATGAATTCGCGTCAGCGCTTTCAAGAGCAGCGGCAGATCGGCCTCGCCGTCACGGTATCCCGTGGAATCCTGGGCAAGAAGGATGAGTTCCTTCGCGCCTTCATCCGCGAGCATGCGCGCTTCGTCCAGGATAGATTCATAGGGCCTGCTCTTAAAGTTTCCGCGGATGATCGGAATGGCGCAATACGAGCAATGGTTGCTGCATCCTTCTGCGATTTTGAGGTAGCGGTAATGACGCGGAGTCGTGCTAAGGCGGGGGAGTCCGTAGACCATCGCTGGCCCCGATACTTTGAGTATGTGTTTTTTCCCGGCAAGCGCTGTCTCGCAGATCTCGCTGATCCTGCTGATCTCGGCCGTTCCTATAACGGCATCGGCTTCCGGAATCTCGCTCAAGAGTTCTTCCTTGTAGCGCTGGGCAAGGCAACCGGCGACGATGAGTTTCGCGCACTTCCCCCGTTTTTTCATCTCTGCTGCGTCAAGGATCGCCTCGATGGACTCTTCCTTGGCCGATTCGATGAACCCGCAGGTGTTCACGACAATCACATCCGCCTCGCCCTGCTCGGAGGTAATCTCGAAACCCGAGCCGGCAAGTACTCCGAGCATCTGCTCTGCATCCACCTGGTTCTTGGGGCAGCCCAAGCTTACCATCCCTATTTTATATGATTTCTTGGCCACTAATCTGAAATAAATGTAACGCGCAGGTAAACTTTAAAAGAGCGGTTACTGCGGTACTGTCACTATACCACTCGGCTCCTACCCCGACAATGAGAAAAGCGTTAAAACCCTTCTGATATGTAAAGGAAGCCTACCATCTTTTCATTTGTTTCACTCAGGCGCATTGAAAGGTCTTTCTTGCCGAGCATATCGTTGAAGAGATTCACTGGGCTTCACCGCGCAGCATCTGCGCAACGGGATGAAAGCTCCGCCGGTGCGCTTCGCAGGGGCCATGCTTTCTCAGCAGGGACAAGTGCTCCCTGGTCCCATAGCCTTTATGTTTCTGGAAATTGTACTGGGGGAATTTCTTGTGAAGTTCCAGCATCAACCGGTCACGGGTCACCTTGGCGAGGATCGACGCCGCCGCGATACTGTGACTGCGGCAGTCGCCTTTTATGAGCGGCTTCTGAGGGATTGAGACCCGTGGCAGGGTGAGTGCATCAATCAGCAGATAATCAGGCCGAGGGAGAAGGGATTCAAGCGCCCGTTCCATGGCAATGATGGTCGCTTGGAGGACATTCACATCATCAATTGTCCGCTCGTCGGCAATGCCAATACCATAGCCGACTGACTGCTCCCTGATAATATCGAAGAGCCGGTCCCGCTCTTGTTCCGTCACCTGTTTGGAATCGGTGAGGCCAGGTATCAGGAGACCGTCGGGAAGCACCGCCACAGCGGCCACCACCGGTCCGGCCAGCGGCCCCCTGCCGGCTTCGTCCAACCCTGCGATGCAGGTAAAGCCGGAAGCGCGTGCGCTCCGCTCAAAGGACAGGGGATCGCACGCCAGCTCGTTGCTGAACAGATCATCGATCCGGTCTGGATGCGGTTCCCCTCGGCGGGGCCGGCCACGAGGCATAAAAACCTCACGAAAATCCAAACATAAAATTCGAAATCCTAAATTTTAAATAATACTCAAGTTCGAAGGATTAATTCTGCACTTGCTGCATTCGTCCCCATAGCGGCCTTCGTGCTTGAATCCGTCTTTCTTGCCAGCCCCTATTTCTGCTCTGTCACGTCAACCTGTGTTGCACCGGCGGCGGATACCAGGGCGCGCTCCTTCTCTTTGATCCTAGCAGCCTTGCCGCGCAGATCGCGGAGGAAATAGAGCTTCGCTCTCCGGACCTTCCCCTGCTTGGCAAGCTCGATCTTGTCAATCATGGGAGAGTGGAGCGGGAAGAGCCTCTCGACGCCCACGCCGTAGGACAGCTTCCGGACCCTGATGACCTCACGCGCGCCTGAACCTTGGCGGCCGATTACCACGCCCTCGTAGACCTGAATCCTCTCCTTGTCCCCTTCAACAACCTTCGCATGAACGCGGATGGTGTCACCCACGCGGAAGCTCGGAATCCCCTCTTTCAACTGTGCTTTTTCCAACGACTGTATAATGTTCATGGTAAACCTCCCAGCATTAATTTCAATTTTCAAATTCCAAATTTCAAATCACAAATAAATTCCAAATATCTCGCTTCTATTGAAGACTGGTCATGCGAGCTTATTTGTTATTCGGTGTTTACTCTCGCTATCGAGATCCAAACTGTCGCTTCAGGTCTTTCAGCAGCTCCCGGTCTTCCTCGGTCAAATTAGCATCCTCGAGGAGATCCGGCCTTTTCAGGAACGTAGCCTTAAGCGCCTCATGTCGCCGCCACTTCTCGATCCCAGCGTGATTACCGGAGAGAAGCACCTCCGGGACCTTCATGCCGCGGAATTCCATGGGCCGCGTATAGTGCGGATGATCGAGCAGTCCGCCACAGAAAGAATCACGGAAAGCTGACTCTTCATCGCCGAGGACCCCGGGCAGGAGCCTGACCGACGCATCGATCACTACGAGCGCTGCGAGTTCGCCACCGGTGAGCACATAATCACCGATTGAGAGTTCCTCCTCCACTATTGCGTCGATGACGCGCTCGTCGATCGCTTCATAATGCCCGCAGAGCAGAACGATCCGGCGATCCTCTACTGAGAGCAGCTCCGCACGCTGTTGATTAAAGAGCCTGCCCTGCGGCGAGAGCAGGATCGTCAAAAACTCTTCTCCGGGATACGCCGCCTTGAGTGACTCAACGGCTTTAAAGATAGGCTCGGGTTTGAGAACCATGCCGGCGCCGCCACCGTAAGGGCTGTCATCGGCGGTCTTGTGTTTGTCCTCCGTATAGTCACGGATGTTCCGGACCGTTACGTTCAGAAGCCCTTTTTCCCGGCCCCGCTTGAGAATGCTCTCGTTCAGCGGTCCCTCGAGTATTCCCGGGAACAATGTGAGCACCTCAAAATTCAGTCTTCGCATAGCTGGGCCAGTTACTGTTTCACCCTGTTTGAACCCCCTCCTTGTGCCGTGAATTCCACAGAAACATTTCTGCTTTCTGCTTTTCACAAGGAGGTTATGTCCGCCGTGAAAATCTACGGGCGTTCATTCCATCAGACCGTCCAGGAGGTGGATGACCATCCTCTTTGCCTTCCGGTCGACCTGCTTTATTACCTCTGCCGTGGCAGGGATGTAGGTCTCTTTCCTGCCCCGCTTCATTACATACACATCATTACTGCCCGTTTCGAAGATGTCAACAATCTTACCAAGCTTCTCACCGCTTTCAGAAACAACCTCCATGCCGATGAGTTCGAACCAGTAATAAGTGCCTTCGGGGAGACGAACCGTCTCTTCCTCCGGTATTTTAATGAGCCACCCATTGAGCGCCTTGGCCTTCTCGGGCGAATCATATCCGGCGAAGAGCAGGAATGGCACATCGCCGGCATACCGTACTGACCTGACCTCGCAGAAGATCTCTTTTCCTGCAGGAGATACCAGATATACGCGGCCGAGTCCCTTGAACCGCTCGGGGAAATCCGTCATGGGTTCGATCTTCATCTCGCCCTTGACTCCAAAGGGCCTCACAGCTTTGCCGATCGTAATGAGCATGGTCTTAAAGCTTGCAAGCTTGGAAGCCTGCCAGCTTGCCAGCCTTGAAATCGATTGCTACTTCGCTTCAGCGAACTGCTTCATAACCCCGACCTTGGAGAGCAGGGTCTTCACCGTATTGGAAGGGACTGCTCCCTTTTTGAGCCAGTCGAGCGTCTTGGTCTGATCGACCTTGATCTCTGCCGGCTTCTTGAGCGGGTCGTAGGTGCCGACCATCTCGATGAAGCGGCCGTCCCTCGGCGACCGGGAATCCGCTACCACGAGCCGGTAATAGGGCTTCTTGTGGGTCCCCATCCTCTTGAGTCTAATCTTTACTGACATTGGTTCACCTCTTTCGTTCAATGAAAATCCAAATTACGAAGCTCAATTCACAAGCAATGTTCAAATATCTCTATCCAAATGCCAGACACAGTACCTGTTGATCTTTATGGTCACTGGAATTTATTTACCGTTTGGTGTTTGTCCTTAAAACGGCATCCTCCCGCCGAACATCCTACCCATCTTTCCCATCTTGCCGCTTGTCATGGACTTCACCATCTTACGCATCTCGGCGAACTGCTTCAGGAGCCGATTCACATCCTGCACCTGCGTGCCGCTGCCCTTGGCGATACGGGCCCTGCGGCTGCCATTGATGACCGTGTAATCGGCCCGCTCTTTCGGTGTCATAGAGCTAATAATCGCGTCTACCTTCGCCAGGTCCTTCTCGTTCACCTGCGCTTCCGGGAGCTTCATCTTATTCATCCCCGGGATCATGCCCATGATCTGCTCAAGCCCCCCAAGCTTCCTTACCTGCTTCAACTGGCTTCGAAAGTCGTCTAAATCGAAGGAGTTCTTCTTGAGCTTCTTTGCAAGCTTGACCGCCTCTTCCTGGGTTACCGTTTCCTGCGCCTTCTCGATAAGCGACATCACGTCGCCCATGCCCAGGATGCGCGAGGCCATGCGGTCCGGATGGAACGGCTCGAGTGCATCCAGTTTCTCGCCCATACCGACGAACTTGAGCGGCTTGCCAGTAACGGCCCTCACTGAGAGCGCCGCGCCACCGCGCGCATCGCCGTGTTGGTTGGTTAACACTACGCCGTCGAAACCGAGGTCACTATTGAACTTCGCCGCAATGTTCACAGCTTCCTGGCCCGTCATGGCGTCGGCCACGAACAGGGTCTCGTGCGGCTTTACCCCAGCCTTAACCTGCCGGAGCTCCTCCATGAGCGGCTCGTCGATCTGGAGCCTGCCTGCGGTGTCAAGGATCACGACCTCGTACAATGACGAAGCTGCCTGCTTTACTGCCTCACGACAGATAACAACCGGGTCCGTCTGGTTCGAAGAGTAGGCGTCAACGCCAACCTGTTTTGACAGAGTAACAAGCTGCTGGACCGCTGCCGGCCTTCGTGTATCAGCCGGGACGAGCATTACGCGCCGACCCTCTTTCTTAAAGTTCTTGGCCAGCTTGCCCGCAGTGGTCGTCTTACCGGAGCCCTGCAACCCTACCAGCATTATAATCGTAGGCGGGTTCGGCGCAAGGTAGAGCTTTGCCTGGGCACCGCCGAGCAATGCCACGAGCTCTTCGTGGACGATCTTGATGACCTGCTGACCAGGGGTGAGGCTGCTAAGGATATCCTGCCCTACTGCACGCTCCTGGACCCGGCCAATGAAATCCTTGACCACCTTGAAGTTTACATCGGCCTCGAGAAGCACCAGACGCACCTCGCGCAGGGCTTCTTTAACGTCATCTTCATTTAGGACGCCTCTGCTCCGAAGCTTCTTGAAAACAGACTCTAATTTCCCCGTTAAGGAGTCAAACATGGAAAACACCCACTTGGCAAAGAATATAGAATATATAAGATAAGCCTATTATTGTCAAGGATTTTTTCCCCGTGTGTAGTGGTTCACCGCCATACTATTACTTTTACTGGTATCCCGCATATTATGGTTAAGAAATTTACCTCTCGCTTGACCGTAACTCCAGGGACGGAAGCTTCCGAGGCTTTTTTTTGCACAACCCGCTAACCTCGTTGTGAGTGTTATCGTGCAAGTTTGTATGATCATCTCAGGAACTTCTCCACATGGTCCGCGCATATCCAAAGTAAATCCATGTGCAATTTTTTGTAGATTTATCGAGGTCTTTTCCTTTTTCGTTTCAATGTGTTGACATACTTGACTGCGGCCCGTTAGCGCGATCATAACTATTCGCGATCGAAAATCACTGATACAAAATCTATCAAAGAGAAAAGGCGACCGGGGAAAGTAAAAAAAGAACCATAACATTATATTCGCTTGCTCCATCTCCCCCCGTACTGATTTCTCCTAACATTTTATCTGCGTTGCTGTGAAAATCCCTTTAAAAAGCTCTCGCATTTCAATTTCTTTCGGTTATAATAGCCCCATGTCGATCAGGGATATATTGAGACAGAATCCCCTCGTGCTCGCCCCCATGGCCGGGATCACCGATTTTCCTTTTCGCATGATCTGCAAGAAACTCGGTGCGGGACTTGTGTTTTCCGAGATGGTAAGCGTCGAGGCACTGATCCGGGAGCACAAGAGGACCTTCAATATGCTTCATACCGATCATGCCGAGAGGCCAGTCGTGTTCCAGATATTCGGCTCAAAGCCGAAGTCAATGGCAGATGCGGCTCGGATTGTATCGCAGGGCGTCGTGGATTTCATCGACATTAACATGGGCTGCCCCGTGCCGAAGGTCTTGAAATGCGGCGCAGGCTCGGCGCTCTTGCGCAATATGGGTCTCGCAAAAGAGATCATGGCGGCGGTCGTAGATGCATCCAGTGTCCCCGTGACGGTCAAGATAAGGCTCGGCTGGGATTCTCAGAATATCGTTGCAACAGATATCGCCAGCGCTGCCGAATCCGTCGGCATCGCCGCCGTCACCGTGCACGGGCGCACCAAGGTGCAGGGATTCTCCGGCCATGCTGATTGGAGCATGATCAAGCAGGTAAAAGATTCTGTCGGGATCCCGGTAATAGGCAATGGCGACGTGCGTTCGGCGCATGATGCAAGAAAGATGATAGATGAGACCGGCTGTGACGGTGTCATGATCGGACGGGCGATCCAGGGCAATCCATGGATTTTCCGGGAAGCAAAGCAGTATCTTGAACTAGGCGTCATTCCCCCTCATCCAACACTCGAAGAGCGGAAGACCGTTATGCTGAGACATCTAAACGATATGATCAAAACGCTTGGAGAAAATATCGGAGTTCGCGAGATGCGCAAGCACCTATGCTGGTATACAAAAGGCCTCCCCGGAGGCGCAGAATTCAGAACAAAGGTGAACCATATGTCACGGGTGGAGGAAGTCGTGCAAGCTGTAGAAGACTTTTTTTCAGCATGCGTCGAATATGCAACTCATTCTTAAGCTTCTGTATTTCACCTGATCCTAAATAATTCTCTTTTTCGCAATGAACCTCGATGGAGATGGCGACCTTGATCGCATAGCCTATGAAAACCGGGCGTCGAAATATTGAATAGACACGATTGCAAGCTCGAATAGAAGATGATAGTATATAGATAGAATCCGACTGATATCCAGACCATGCAGATTAAGAGCAGGATGTTAGATAGAACCTCCTTGCTATTCGCTTTGTGTTGCTAGTTCGATTTCCGCTAGAGCAATCATATCCGATTGGATATATGACATTACAAAAACTACTCGCAGAACTGCAGAATTTCTATATCCTTTCGATTAGCTCTATCCTGGGAATATTCCGCAGGTCCTTGAAGTGGCGGGATGTCCTCGAGCAAATGGACTACGCGGGATCGGGTTCATTCTTTATTGTTTTCCTTGTCTCGCTCTTCATCGGCATGGCCCTGTCCCTCCAAATATCCACCGAACTCGCGCCCTTGGGTCTCAAGATGTACACCGCGAAAATTGTAGGCATTTCCATCATCCGGGAGATTGGTCCGGTTGCCATTGCTCTAAGCTACGCGGGCCGCGTTGGGTCCGGAATGGCTTCGGAACTGGGCTCCATGATTCTGAGCCATCAGGTGGACATGCTCCGCGTGTACGGTGCGGATCCCATGATAAGACTGGTCACCCCCAGAGTGCTGAGTTCTGCGGTCATGCTTCCGATTCTCACGGCAATCGGCGACGCCATCTCTCTGGCGGGTGGCTACTATATCGCTGTTGCAGTGAGCCACCAGAGCGGGGCATTCTACTGGAGCCAAATCGGCAATGAACTAAATTTCCATAACATCCTGTCCGGGCTCACCAAACCCTTTATCTTCGGGTACCTCATCGCCTGTATCAGCTGCACGGTGGGTCTGTCAACGCGCGGAGGGGCTCAAGGGCTGCGGCGCGCGACCACCACCGCAGTGGTGCTCTCGACCATCATGATCATCGTTGTCGACTTTCTTCTGACGCAGGTGTTGTTCTTCATCCTGGGGATGCGTGCATGATAGAATTTCAGGACGTGACCATCATTTACAATGGCCGGCCCGTGATGGATCGGGTCAGCTTCACCGCACAGTTCCATGAGAAAATTGCGATTCTGGGCTCCAGCGGCGCTGGCAAGACCACGATCCTCAAGCTTATCGTGGGCCTTGATCAGCCCGATAGCGGCAGAATCCTGATTGACGGAACAGACATCTCAGCCTTGACCGAAGCCGAACTCCGGGACATCCGCATGAACTTCAGCATTGTATTCCAGGAAGGGGCGCTCTTCGATTCTCTGAGCGTGCGGGATAATGTGGCTTTTTGCCTATGGGAGCGGGAAAAGGCTCCCGAGGAAGTGATAGAGTCCACGGTTAAAAGCCTGCTCAACCGGGTAGGCATTGAAGACGCCATGTACCTGATGCCCGATCAGCTGAGCGGCGGCATGCAGCGGAGGGTAGCCATTGCCCGTTCCCTCGCCGGGTGTAGGCCTCGTATGATGCTATATGACGAGCCAACATCCGGTCTCGACCCCCTTACCGATGCTACCATCTGCGACCTTATCAATGAGCTTTCATCCGGCGATCCGACCAAACGGACAGGACTCATTATCGTGACCCACGATGTCCCCGATGCCATCAAGGTTGCTGAACGGTTCATGTATCTTAGAAACGGAAGGATTCAGTTTGACGGCGGCCTAGAAACCCTCAAAAGCACTCAGGACGCCGAGTTGATTAAATTCATAAAAGACATTTTGTAAACCCCTTTACGCACGGAGGGAAGGACAATGTTTGATTCACACAAGCACGTTACCTGGGCCAAGCTAAGAGTCGGGGTTGTCCTCACGCTCGGTCTTGCCGTCATTTTCTTCGCAATTCTGTTTGCGGAAAACATTGTACACCTTTTTATCCCTCAGGCAACAGTGTATGCCGAGTTCAGTGACGTCAAAGGACTCCGATCCGGCGCACCGGTATGGTTCTCAGGTGTTCAGATCGGGTCCGTCAAGTCTCTCCGATTCGAGAGGAGCGAAAAAATCACCGCCGCGCTGGCAATTGACAAATCGGCGCTCCCGTACCTTAAAAAGGACTCCGCCTCAAGCATAATAACCATGGGGCTTCTTGGCGATAAATATGTGGAGATGAGCCCTGGATCCCGGGAAGCCGCTTCGCTGCAGCCGGGTGATACGATCAGCGGGTCACCCCGTCCCGAGATCTCCGAGGAGCTGAAGCGCGTCATTGAAGGCGTAGAGACCAGCAAAGGTTCGCTTGCCCGGTTTCTGCGAGATGACACACTCTATCGGGACCTTTCAGCTTCAGTGAAGGACATCAAGGCCTTTGCCGCAATGCTTAAGTCGTCTGAAGGCACTGTCAGCAGAGTCATCAAAGACCCGGAGCTTTATGACCGGTTCGTCAAGGCCTCGAAATCCCTCGACTCCTTTTCCGAAAAGCTGTCAACGTCGCGGGGAACCGTGAACAAGCTGGTGGAAGACGCTAGCCTGTACGAGAACATGAACGGAGCCGCAATCCGTCTCAATGCGATCCTGGAAAAAATCGATAAGGGAGAGGGGTCCGTGGGAACACTCATCACCGACCGTCAGGTTGCCGATGAACTGCGCTCGACTTTGAAGGAGATTAATGCCCTGGCGAAAGACATAAAGGAACATCCGAAGAAATATTTTTCATTCAGCCTGTTTTAGCCCGTGTGCACATACACGGACATGATCCTCGATTAGAGCTCGCGACCCGCATAAGCACCTCTGCCGGTATATTAAGGGCCCGGCTAAAGAGGCGAAGTCCAGGACAGCGATAAATTATCCGTTGAATGTAAAGATCGCGAAGATGAGATCCGCCGGTTATTTCTTAAGCTTGTCATGCAGTACCACGGCAGATCATCAATCAAAATATCTTTCAGCAGGAATCGATTAAAACATGCTTTTGGAGCAAGCAAAACCTCTTCCTCCTGAGAGGGTGCGCACATGTCATCGAAGAAGACACAGACAGAGCATGACAGGCAAGACCAGATCATAGCGGAAGCCCGGCGCAGCCGGGAACTTCGCGAAAAGGCCTATCGGGAGCAGGCGCTCAAGATATATCCGTGGATCTGTGCGCGGTGCGGGCGCGAATTCACGGGCAAGAAGCTTCGTGAGCTCACGGTCCATCACAAGGACCATGACCACGATAACAACCCCCCTGACGGCAGCAACTGGGAGTTGTTATGTCTCTACTGTCACGACAATGAGCATCAAAAATATCTGGATGAAGAATCGTTTGGCAAAACAGCGCCGGGCGGTGTGAAAGAGACGCCTGCTACCCACCGGCCATTCGCTACACTCGGGGATTTGCTGAAGGACAAAAAGACGTAGATTGGACACGCGGCATGAAGCCCAACCACTCGGCCATAACATTCTTTGATTGACAAGTCCAGCAGAACGATCTAGACTTCTTTCTGGCATTCTTATTTTATGATGCGTTGAGCAATTCAATTTTTCGTAGAGAAATGGTTGCAAAAGAAAAACAACTTCAATATTTTTTAAAATTTCTCATTCCGTGATGAAAAAAAAACAACTTGTACATGGAGGTCTGAGCAAGCCATTCAGCTTCCTCCTGGGGATTTTACGCGATTTTAAACGCAATCAGGGTCTGTTATTGTCCGGCGCTGTTGCCTATTACACCCTGTTGTCGATCGTGCCCATGTCAATTCTCGCCCTTATTGGATTGTCTCATTTTACAGAAGAGGAACAGTTATTTCACACTTTATCGACGTATCTAGAAATGATAATACCGGGCTATGCAGCGACTTTGACGGAACAGGTACGGGTATTTCTTGAGCACCGTAATGTGATCGGCATTATTGGATTCCTCGCCATGCTTTTTTTCAGTTCCATAGCCTTTACCGTGCTCGAAAACGCCATGTCCGTAATCTTCTTTCACCGTGTCAGAATAAAACGCCGCCACTTTCTGATTTCCGCCATTATTCCTTATGTGTATATCCTTGTACTGGGTCTGGGTATATTGCTGGTATCATTTATTACTGGAGCAATCGAGACACTTGAAAACAGACAATTAATAATTTTCGGATTGAGATTGAGCCTTGAAGGCACATCCGGGGTTGCGCTGTATATACTGGGTATAATTGGCGAGGTGCTTCTGCTCACTTCCCTGTATCTAGTTATGCCCGCCGTGCGTATCACGTTTCGCCGCGCATTGATCGGAGGGATAGCCGCAACGATTTTATGGGAAATCACCCGCCGCGTGCTGGTATGGTATTACTCGGTTATATCTATGGTAAATTTAATTTATGGATCCTTCGCCACGGCGGTGGTGGCACTTCTCAGCACTGAGGCTGTAGCATTGATTCTTCTGTTAGGTGGTCAGGTTATCGCAGAACTTGAGCGCAAGACCGACGATGCTGCCAAGGAGAAACTATCGGGTTTTGAGACCTGATGCTATTTAGGCTAATAATTTAGATAAGAATGCTGAAAAATAAGCAGGAAACTTCTTAAAGCAAAAGATCCCCGATGCCTCCTGTAGCGCGAATCTTTGACTCGATGGCAAAAATGTGGACTTCAAATAACTGTTAATTGTTTCGGCTGTCCAGAACTACGCGCATGCAGTTACATTCTTTAGCAGCATTCCTTAACGCTAGCGTTACACTTGCAATGCTGCCAACGCTTCCCACCTCGCATATGACTCAACCAGCTCTTTTTCAACCGCCTCAAGTCGTGCCTTTGTTTCTGTAACCTTTTTACCGCTCTCACGATAAAAGGCCGGGTCAGCCATGACTGCGATGATTTGCTGCTGTTCCGTTTCGAGCTCCTCGATGCGCTTCGGAAGTGCCTCAAGCTCTTTCTGCTCCTTGAAGGTAAGCCTGCGCGATTTCTCTTTTTGGGGACCCGGCGCTGCTTTTTTTTCGTCTAGCTTGACCGGAACTGCAGAAACCTCAATCGTCCTCCGGCTCTGGCGCAGCCAGTCATCATAACCGCCTACGTATTCATTTACCTTGCCGTCGCCTTCGAGCACCAATGTGCTGGTTACAACGTTATTGATGAACGCACGATCGTGGCTTACGAGGAGCACCGTGCCGGGATAGTCCATCAGGAGTTCCTCCAACAGATCGAGGGTCTCGATATCCAGATCGTTCGTGGGCTCGTCAAGCACGAGCACGTTCGAGGGTTTTGTAAAGAGCTTGGCGAGCAAAAGACGGTTCCGTTCACCACCTGACAAAACCTTCACAGGACTGCGCGCGCGGGCAGGCGCGAACAGAAAATCCTGCAGATAACCGATGACATGCCGCCGATTGCCGTTGATGGTCACGTGGTCACTGCCATTGGCGACATTATCCTGAACTGTCTTTTCATCATCGAGCTGGGCGCGATGCTGGTCGAGGTACGCCACTTCGAGATTCGTGCCGAGCCTCACCATGCCCTTTTGCGGCATCAGGTCGCCGAGGAGAATCTTGAGCAGCGTCGTCTTCCCTGACCCGTTCGGTCCGATGATGCCAACTTTGTCCCCGCGGATGATGGTCGTGGAAAAATCGCGGATAACCGGACGGTCGTTGTAGCCATAGCTCACGTTCTGTGCCTCGATCACCAGCTTGCCGGTGCGCTCCGCCTCCTGCATCTGCATACGCGCGGCACCCGTGACCTCGCGCCGCTGGCTCCGGGTCCTGCGCAGTTCCTTAAGCGCACGCACGCGGCCTTCATTCCGGGTACGGCGTGCCTTAACCCCTTGCCTGATCCAAACCTCTTCTGAGGCAAGCTTTTTATCGAACTTAGCATTCTCAACAGCCTCGGCGTCGAGCGCTGCCTGCTTGAGTTCAAGATAGGTCCGGTAACTTCCAGGCCAGCTCGTAAGCCGTCCACGGTCGAGATCAACTATTCTTGTCGCCAGCTTCTGAAGCAGCGCCCGGTCGTGGGTCACGAACAGCAAAGTCCCTCCGAAGGAAAACAGAAATTCCTCGAGCCAGGATATGGAATCGATGTCCAGATGGTTCGTAGGCTCATCCAGGAGCAAAAGGTCCGGCTGGCCTGCCAAAGCCTTTGCCAGAAGGACGCGACGTTTAAGACCGCCTGAGAGTTCGGAGAACTCGGCATCTTCGGGAAGCTGCAGGCGCGTCAGGATCTCCTCGATCCGCTGCTGCATTTGCCAGCCTCCGGCCGACTCGAACCTGTGCTGGACATCCTCGAGTTCAGCCATCAGTTTCTCGCTGTGATCATGGGTCAGCTTACTGCTTACATGATGATACGCTGCAAGCAGTTGCCCCTGTTCGCCGAACGCGCCCGATACAACGTCGAACACACTACCGAAGAGGGCATGCGGCACTTCCTGCGTCAGAAGCGTGATGCGTACGCCCTGCTGGTAAATGATCTTCCCGCCATCGGGCTTCACTTCACCGGAGATGAGGCGCATGATCGTGGACTTGCCCGTACCATTCCTGCCCACGAGACAGACTCGCTCACCGCGGTCAATGGAGAGATTGACCCCTTCGAGCAAAAGCGGCCCGCCGAAGCTGACGTTGACGTCCTGTAAGCTTACTAATGCCATGAGATACCTCGTTCAAAATTCACCTGTTGCGCCCGCACAATGTACTCCGAGATGTGTTGAATTGCAACCAAAATCATGATCACCTTCGAGCAGCCTGCCATGCAGGTGTACTGCGATGATGTTGGAAATGTTGCATGCAGTCTTTAATTCATGATATAGTTAGTAAGAGAGAAATTGCTGCGGGATATCATGCGGGTTTTTGTCCAACAGTATTTCAGATTGTTCGATTGACATCCTTTGAACAGCCCTGCAAATACCAGGATGCGAACTATAATGAAAGAACAACAAATCCTCGATGGACTTCAACCAATATGCCGGTGTAAAGGGATCAGGAAAAGTGTTTTCCTCAAGCATATTAAGGCCGGTCTAAAGACCATTGAGGAATTACAAAGAGCCACGGGTGCAGGTTCCGGTTCATGCAAAGGCAAACAATGCACACCGCGCATTGCCGAGCTGCTCAAAACGAGCAGCAAAAAACGGTAGTTCCATCCATACCATAAGAGTCGCGTCGCTCATCATGACTCTGACGTGCGTAAAACCCATACCTTCAGAGCGGGAATATACGGCTCCGACCTAGCATGGTTAGATGCACCGTTAGGCCACAACTTTCCGCTTGCAGTCATTAGTTTGACATCATATGGGGACGCTTCCTTTTTACCCCTGTGGCCTGCTCACACGGAACCGGTGCGTGTCCTAGAGGTTGAATTCACCCTCTCACATCCCTGATATGACATCTTCAGGAAAAAATCTATTCAGAGACAGGTACCGTCCGCCGCATCCGCTTGGTCTCGCCTCTCCGCTTCTTGCTTTCAATCCTGCGCTGCTTTGACGCCGGAGAAGGCTTTGTTTTTTCCCGCGGCTTCGGCTTCTCCGCAGCCCTGTGGATAAGCTCGACCAATCGCGCAATCGCGTCTTCACGGTTCCTCTCCTGCGTGCGGAACCGTTGTGCATCGATGATGAGAATACCTTCCTGAGTAACGCGTCTGCGTGCTAGGCGGATGAGACGCGTGCGCACATCGCCGGGAAGGGCGGGAGAATTCCCCACATCAAACCGGAGCTGGACTGCCGTGGCCACCTTGTTCACATTCTGCCCCCCCGGGCCTGAAGAACGGACAAAGTGTAGCTTTATTTCGTTCTCATTGAGAGATATGGTTCTGGTGACGGGAATCATCGTCGTACTTTACACTATTATCACTGCTGACTCAAGAGAAACCATTTTCAGTCATTCCTTTTCCACTGTACTGTTCGGGATATAGAACAGTTACTGAGCTTGACAGTAGAGGTACCGCATGGTACTTTTCTGCCATGGTTCCCCTCCTTGAGGTAAAGAATCTCATAAAGGTCTATCCCGGCGTCACGGCCGTCGATGACGTCGATCTGACAATCGAGCATGGCGTCTGCTTCGGACTGCTCGGCCCGAATGGTGCTGGCAAGACAACGCTCATCGAAATCATGGAGGGTATCCAGCAGCCCACATCGGGCAGCTCTCTTTACAAGGGCGATCCAGTGGGTCCACAGTTCAGGCGTGAGGCGGGCATTCAGTTCCAGGTTACGTCGCTCCAGGAATTCCTGACGGTACGGGAGACGCTACGGCTGTTCAGGAACCTTTACCCGAGGACCATGGGCTTGGAGGAGGTAATCCGGCTCTGCAGCCTCGAGGAATTTCTCGACCGGGACAACCGTAAGCTTTCCGGCGGTCAGCGACAGCGCCTACTCATGGCCCTCGCTTTGATCAATGACCCGGAGGTCTTGTTCCTGGACGAGCCTACGACTGGGCTGGATCCGCAGTCACGGAGGAACTTCTGGGATCTCATCAAACTCATTCAGTCGCGCAGGAAGACCATCGTGCTGACCACGCACTACATGGATGAGGCGTACACACTCTGCGACGAGATCGCGATCATGAACCGGGGAAAAATCATCACCCGGGGCACGCCTGAGCTGCTACTCAAGGAACACTTCGGCAACGTAGTGCTGCAGTTCCCGGAAGAGGATGTGATCGGCAAGATCGACGGGCTGGCGCTATGCACCTCAAAACAGACGGGATGGTGCGAGATACAGACCCACGACGTCGATAGTACGATCCGGACGCTCCTGGGACGGGGTGTTTCACTCAGCCGAATGAACGTTCGGTCCTGGAGCCTCGAGGATTTGTTCATAGCATTAACGGGACGCGATTTGACAAATTAAGATCTTTTATCACGGTCATCAGAAATCAGTGCTTCTAAACTTCAGGGATTCGCACAGGTGGATGGAAAACGGTCCTCATGGTATTGCAAGGTTTTTTCGCTCCGGGGCTATCTCTTTTGAACTTTTATTAAAAAAAGAGAAGGAGCTCCACCTCGTGCGCAAGGGCTGAGAAAAGGCAATGGTGGTAGGTCCTGAAGACATCGCCACTGGTTTTCACCCGTGTAATGAAACTTTGAGGTTTGCTGATGAAAAAATTCCTCGCCATACTGCATGCCCGGAACATGGAGTTCATCCGCGATAAGTCTTCTTTGGGCTGGAACATCCTGTTCCCGCTGCTTCTCGTACTCGGTTTCGCCTTTGTGTTCTCAGGAGAGCCGAAGGCTGTATACAAGGTCGGCGTGATGGGTGACAGGTCAGCGCTTGCGACAGCAGACGCAGAATTTTTCAAGACAAAATACATACAATTCATCCCCGTTAATGACCTTGACAAGGCAATCGACAAGGTAGAGCACTTCCAGCTCGACATGCTCGTCGATCTTCATGCGGGACGGAGGTATTGGATCAATACCAATGCACCGAACGGATATCTGATCGAGCGGATATTCCAAGGTGAGGGCGGAACGGCTTACCGCAGACTGGAGGTCCGAGGCCACGAGATCCGCTACGTGGACTGGGTCGTACCGGGCATCCTTGCCATGAACATGATGTTCAGCTGCCTTTTCGGTGTAGGCTACGTGATCGTGCGATACCGCAAAAACGGGTTTCTGAAACGTCTCAAGGCCACACCTCTGAGCCCCTTTCAATTCCTATTCGCGCAGATGGTATCGCGCCTCCTCCTGATCCAGACAATCACCGTAGCCGTGTACGTCGGATGCAATTACTTCATACACTTCCAGATGCGCGGCTCCTACGCGAACTTGTTCCTCATATCTCTGGCCGGCGCCATATGCCTAATCTCCCTCGGCCTCCTCGTGGCATCGCGCTTATCGAGCGAGGAGCTCGCGGGCGGCATCCTGAACCTTCTTACGTGGCCCATGATGCTCCTATCCGGGGTATGGTTCTCTCTCGAGGGCGCTAACCCGGTCGTGCGAAAAATCGCGCAGATCCTGCCGCTCACGCACCTGGTCGACAGCGCACGAGCGATCATGACCGAGGGCGCGGGACTTGCGGACATCGCCCCGCACCTCCTGATCCTCGCCCTCATGAGTGCAGTCTTTCTCTCGCTGGGCTCCCTAATCTTCCGGTGGGAATGATCGTTCTTCCTATAACGGGCAAAACTGCCTGCTCGTCATAGTCTTTCGTTTAGAGGGATGATTGTACGACGTGAAGGAGTGAAATCGTATACGCTTCACAATTAATAAAATATTATCGTACGATTTTGGATTTTGCAATAGCTCGTTAGAAGGACATCTGCCTGAGCTGTCATTCTCATTGCACGAGAATTTAGCTGCAACGGTTTTTTCTTTCAGAACAATCGCGAGAGCAGGGCAGTCACCGCTGCTTCCACGCTCAGGATACGGTCTCCGAGATTGACAATGGAGAACCCGCGGGAAACGAGCAATTCGATTTCGTAGGGGATAAAACCGCCTTCGGGCCCCACGGCAAGGGTCACAGGCTGGCCGATATTGCGCGGACAGGAAGCGGATGCTGCGGGATGCGCGACAAAAGGGAGCGTCCCGTGGATGAGCGTCGAAATCTCATCCTCAACAAACGGCTTGAACAGGGGGCGGAGGATGACTTCCGGAAGCATTGTGTCGCGGGCCTGTTCCAGGCCGAGGATCAGTTGTTCGTTCAGTTTTGCCTCGCCCAGGAAGGGACTCTGCCAAAAGCTTTTCTCCACCCGAAAGGAGTTGAGAAGGATGATCCGTTTCACGCCCATGGCACTCACCGACCGGAGCACTCTCCTCAACACCTTGGGCCGCGGCAGGGCAAGAATGAGCGTCACGGGCAGCGCCGGAGGAGGGAGACGGTTGAGACACACATCCATCTCCAGGACCATTTCATTCAGGTTTGTCACACGACCAGTGCCGATGCGGCCCCCCGCCAGCCCCACGCAGAGTTCATCGTTAATAGACGCGCGGTGGACGGCTAGCACGTGTCTGAGTCTGCGTCCCTGAAGCCGCACACGGCTCGCATTATCTGCGAAATCATTTGGAAACAGTAGAATGAGGTTCATGCGGGAAAACGGGCCGAGCATCTGCATTCGAGTTACTATTGCTGACTTCGCTGCCCGGCATGAACTATTGTCACGATGCTATTAGGCTACTTCAGTACGGCCCGGATCCTTTTAATCCGTTCTTTCGCCGCGCGGTAGCCTTCGGCAATCAGCGCATCGATCTGGCTCGTATCCATCCGGGGGAAGTCAGACAGTCTAGGCTCAATGAGCACATCCGCGTCCCGTACCTGTACTTTGGTGTTCTCGTCAATGGCGATATCGAAGGCATTGAAGAGGATGTCGATGATGTCATTGGGTTTTATGTATTTGCGCTCTGCGCTCAGGTTCACGGCAATGACATTTTCCGCACCCATGGCGCGGAGCGGCGATATCGGGACGTCTTCCACGATCCCTCCGTCCATCAGCATCCTCCCATCAATTCGCACCGGCATGTAGATGCCGGGCGTCGCACTGCTCGCCATCACCGCAGGCGCGACCTCTCCCCGCCTCAACACTATCTTTTCCCCGCTCCCGATATCCGTGGCCATAATGGCGAGAGGGATCTTCGCGTCTTCGATCCGGGCCTTTCCTATCTCGGCCAGGATAAGCTTCCCGAGCTCTTCGTTCGAGAACAAAGCATAGCGAGAGAGTTTGAGTTTCGAGATATTGAGCGGCGTCATACCCTGCCCTACCCGTCGCATTTCCTTGATCGGGACCCCGAAGGCGTAAAGCGCGGCTGCGAACGCCCCGATGCTCGAGCCAGAAATACAGTCGGGTCTGATGTGGTGGTCATCGAGCGCCTTCAGAACGCCAATGTGAGCAAGACCACGCGTGGCACCGCCGCTTAGTGCGAGACCAATTCGGCTTTTTACGGGAACTGCATGCATTGATTCATTGACTCCGGACGAAGGGAAAAGCCGTACGGTTGACACTCTCGGGAGAAGTTCCCTTCTGCTAGTCAGATTTCTGATACCGTTTCCAATATAGGTGGTTTGACTTTGCTTGTCAAGAAAGTGCAGACAAAAAAGGATAAGAGATGCATGTGGATACCGGATTGACAGTTACAAAACAAAAAATACCCCTGACCATCTCGACCAATACGATCGCAGGAATTCATTATTATCTGAGGCTTCTCGGGATTTATCGCCGAGGCTCCCCCGGTAGCTGTCACGGGCGGACCATACTCAGTATCCGTAACTGGTTGCCGTCCCATCAGCAGGATTGAGAACCCGGCGCACAGAAGTGGCATCAGGTTCAGGATTGTCGGGGTCATGACATGGGGCATGATATTCGCCAGCCCGATGATAGCAAGAATGACCCCGGTGTCTCCAGCGATGCCTTCCGCCAAGGGGTTCTGCTCACTACATTCACTGCTAGTGCTTATTGCAGCATATCATAAAAAGATTGCCCTGCACTTGTGTACATATATCAAACTTCCGTGCCATCTGTTCAGCCCGATCAAGTGTATATGCTGTCCCTTAATTATCACGAATACAGGTTTATCGTGCTCTGGGCTCCAGAGAACTCATTGAAATCAGTACGAACTCGGCATTAATATCATAGTATTAATGACATTTGTGCTCGTATAGATGTCCGTTCAAAGGTGTTATAATTTTACATATAGAGACTAAAGAGATGGAAGGAGGTCAACGCGATGAAACGAATCTTAAAAAAAATACAGACAATCGTGGCACATCCTGATGTAGAAGGAATCGAACCTGTAGGCGATGAGGGTGAGGAGAAAAACGGCCAGATGGAGACAATGGCAGTCGAAATTCTTCACGCTGAGCCAGGGGCACTTCAGGCTGTCAAGAGCGCCGTCAAAGGACATGGTGAGCAGACCGTACTCCCGGACGACTGCGAATTCGGAGACAATGATTTGTGTTACGTGGACGCTTAAGACAAAAGTCGCCTAGGCTAGTTCTTCCGTTTGACATCCTCCCCGGCCTGAAGGTCGGGGATTCCCGAATCAGGCCCTTACTTCACTAAGGGCCACTGCTGATCCTGTTCGCGGATGCGGCAGGGATGTTTGCCACGTCCCCGGTTTATGGGCTG
>DATJZV010000025.1:0-37381 GCA_035498715.1 Nitrospirota bacterium | reverse complement strand
GAGCGCTAGTCCTACGCCTGCCCCTAGGTATGCTGTTTTCCGTGCGATCGTGGTCTTCATTGCGATATCCTCCTTTTTAACCTGTCTTGCTTCTGTAAATTGCATCAAGCGTGCCAGAATCTAACTGATTGATTTCATAGGAGACCACACCCAAATCCCTTTCGCACAGGTGAGAAAAGAAAAAAGAAATTGTTAGGAATGCGAAAAAAATAGACCTATAAAATATTACGAATCGACAGGAATGAACATGAAATATCCAGAAATTGGCCGCGAGAAAATCAGTAGCGCCAACTGAAGGGAAAATGGTTTTTTGAGTAAGTCGTTCTTTTTACGCAACTACAATATTTTATTATCCTACATTCGCAAATACGAAGCGATGTTATCCCCTCAGGTGGCAGTCAACGAAGTGGCCATTCCCGAGGTCGGTTGTACGCGGAACGATCTTATCGCAGGGTTCGAAGCGGTAGATGCAGCGGGTGTGGAATCGGCAGCCGGACGGTATCTGGGTGGGGCTCGGGATGTCTCCCCTGAGCAGGATGTGCTTTTTCTTTGCTGTTGGGTCCGCGACGGGGATGTCGGCCAGGAGCGCTTCGGTATACGGGTGAGAGGGATTTCTGTAGATTTCTTCTGCGGGAGCGATCTCGACGATTTTCCCGAGGTACATCACGGCCACGCGGTCGGAGAAGTGGCGGACGAGGTTAAGATCGTGGGCGATGAACAGGAACGACAGCTTCATCTCTTCGCGCAGGTCTTCGAGAAGATTGATGATCTGAGCCTGAACCGAGACGTCGAGGGCCGAGACTGGTTCGTCAGCAACGATGAAAGACGGCGTACTCGCCAAGGCGCGCGCAATGCCGACCCGCTGACGCTGACCTCCTGAAAACTCATGCGGATAGCGGCGCAGCGCATTGGCAGGAAGTCCGACTTTGTGCAGCAGGGAAGCGGCACGCTCCTCCAGTTCCTTCCCCTTGGCAAGGCTGTGGATTACGAGCGGTTCGGAAATAATTTCCTCGATACGCATGCGGGGATTGAGCGAGGCGAAGGGGTCCTGAAAGATAATCTGCACGTCTTTTCGGAGAGATCTGAGATCCTCTCTTGCAAGGTTGCTCAGATTGCGGCCTTCAAAAAAAACACTTCCCGCCGTCGGCTCGAGCAGTCTCAGCGCGAGTCTGCCGAGCGTAGACTTGCCGCAACCGCTCTCGCCAACGAGTCCTACTGCCTCCCCCCGTGCAACAGAGAGGCTGACGCCGTCGACGGCTTTCGCTTCGACAGTTTTTCCCAGGCCTGCTTTTAACGAGAAAGCCTTGTAGAGGTCTCTTATTTCAAGAAGTACTTGGCTCACAGGTTTTAGACACTTCCAATAACAGAACGAGGAATCTTAAATAATATTCATACCAAGAGTTTTCATTCAACAAGATTGAAAATTGTTATTTGACCGTATTTGTCACCTAATTTTAAGATTTGGTGCTTAATCCTGCGCTGCCTTCCAACATCTCAGCAGATGCCCTGCTTTCACTTCCACCAGTGCCGGCTCCGCCTCGCATTGTTTGGACTTGACCTCGCAGCGCTGAACAAACTTGCATCCTGCGGGGAGATCATGCAGTCTCGGCACAATCCCGGCGATTGTGCGCAATCGGGTCTTTCGCGCCTCATCGGGTTTAGGGATAGAGTCCATGAGCCCTCTCGTATAGGGATGCAGGGGATTAGCGAAAAGCTCTGCGGTCTCCGCCTGCTCCACGATTCGTCCAGCGTACATAACAGCCACGTCATGAGCCCGTTCAGCGATCAAACCCAAGTCATGTGTTACCAGGATCATAGCCATACCCATCTCCTGCTGAATCTGGCCGAGGAGTTCCAAGATGTGCGCCTGGATTGTGACATCGAGCGCGGTCGTGGGTTCATCGGCGAGGATAAGGGAGGGCTTGCATGCTATGGCCATGGCGATCATGATGCGCTGACGCATGCCACCTGACATCTGGTGGGGATATTCGTGCACTCGCTTCTCCGGCGAAGGAATGCCTACGGAATGCACAAGCTCAACGGCAGAATCCATGGCTTGTTTTTTCGAGACGTTAAGATGAGTAATCAGTACCTCGGCAATCTGGTACCCAACAGTGAAGACGGGGTTGAGCGCGGTCATGGGTTCCTGAAAGATCATTGATATTTTCGCGCCACGGATACTTCTCATCTCCTTCTGCTCCAGAGTGAGTAGATCACGCCCCTCGAAGAAGATGCTCCCTGACACGATCTTTCCTGGATAAGGGATGATATTGAGTACGGAAAGGGCAGTTACGGTCTTGCCGCAGCCGGATTCACCAACCAGACCGAGCACGCGGTTTTTTTGCAGCCTGAGACTGAGATTGTCAACGGCTTTGATAACCCCCGCTCTGGTGAAAAAATGTGTAGTGAGGTCCTTTATTTCAAGAAGATCCAAATGCGAGGCTCCGTTAGGAACTCTGGGGTTTTACGAAGTTGAGGTACGTTCTCACCGCGGAGTTGTTCGGGTCAAACACTAGTGCCTCTCTCCATTCTTCTTCGGCCAAGCCGTAGAAACCCTGCGAATAATAGGTGATGCCAAGATGGAGCCGCGCAGGAATGTAGCGGGGATTGCTTTGTTTGGCCCGATTGAACTGCTCAATAGCTTCGTCGTACCGGCCTTTGTCCCTGAGAGCGATGCCGAGGTGCGTTATGATGTCTGCGAAGTTCGGTGAAAGGCGAAGCGCTTTCTGATACTCGTCGATAGCATCATCCAGCAGCCTTAACTCGTAATAGATGTTCCCGATTCTTAGGTGTTCGTCGGCAAGCTTGCCCTTGACGAAGGGATCGATTGAGGATTCGGAGGCCTTGTTGGCCTGATCGGTAAAGTGGGACGCTCTTTCAAAGACCTCGCGGGCTTTCTCGTACATGCCGAGATCACTATAGGTAATAGCAAGGTTGAGCGACGCCTCGGTGTATCCCGGGTTCAACTTCAGCGCCTTTTCAAAGGCTTTTGCCGCCAGATCGAGCCTGTTGGTCTGATTGTAGATGATCCCTATTTTGTTCTGGATATCCGCAAACGAGGGGTTCCTGTCCAGGATCAACTGGAGGAAGCGTTCGGCGTTTTCATAGTCTTTCTTTTCGAACGCCTCGGTACCCTGCTTGTACAGGTCTTCGAGTTTTTGTTGCATTTTTTCTCCATTCAAGGGCGGCTATGCAATAGCTGCGAGTATGATGAAAAATTTAGCATACCGCAGCACACCCTGTCAATGAAAAACAGGTACGAGCAAGCGCAGGACGAATCCATCAATGGTCAGGTGATTAGTGAGGCTTCCCCCGCTATCGATTAGCTGCAGGTAACACGCAAGGCGCCCCCCTCCTTCAGAGAATTAATTTACGGATAAGGATGAGTTTGCGCATTACGGCCTACCAGCTTGATGCCGTACCGGCCACTTGCCAGGGATGAAATATGTTTTGGGCCATGATAGCCTTAAACGTGCCAGAGGAATATTTTTTTTGAAGTTCGCATTAGCAGCCCTGCTGGTTATGGCATTCGATATCATTCCAAGAATGTGGTATTGCAGCAACAATGGCATAGTGAACGTAGTCCTTTTTACCACAATAGCAGTGCTGAACATACTGCTAACTTGTTGTTTATTAGAAATTATTTGTTTGAGTTCCGATGGCATGCACATTGCTTTAGATTGGGTTAAGAAAGGAATTACGGTCATGATCAGATTGCAGCGTTCTATAAAAAACATTGTCTCCTGCGAAGGGATTGGCCTCCATACGGCCAAGCCGGTGCAAATAGTGCTTAAGCCCGCACCTGTAGACACCGGCGTCGTGTTTGTCCGTACGGACCTCGACGGTGCAGAAATTGCGGCGTCAACTGCAAACATAGCGGCGACGAGCTACGCAACAACGCTCAGCCAAAATGGAGCGTTCGTGAAGACCGCGGAACACCTGCTAGCTGCCTTCTCTGGACTGAATATTGATAATGTCATTATAGAGATGGATTCGGAAGAAGTCCCGATCATGGACGGTAGTGCAAGGCCGTTCATCCGTCTCATCAAAGATGCCTGCATCCAGACCCAGGGAAAGTTTCAGCCCGTGCTTAAGATCATAAAGCCAATCTCCGTGCGCGAAGGCAATAAGCAGATCGCCATCTGGCCTGCGGAATCGCCTGGTATCTCTTATTTCATAGATTTCAACCACCCCATGCTGAAGGAGCAGAGCCTCCAGTACCTGCCATCGGAAGAGGCGTTCTTGACCGAAGTAGTCGACGCCCGTACATTCGGGTTCCTGAGCGATGTGCAGACCCTTCAGGCCAACGGCCTTGCCAAAGGCGGCTCCATGAACAACGCAGTGGTCCTCGGTGAGGACACAGTGTTGAACAAGGAAGGTCTGCGGTACAAGGACGAATTCGTGCGGCATAAGATCCTCGACCTCATCGGCGACTTCTCGCTTGTAGGCATGCCGATCATCGGACATATCGTAGCGCACAAATCCGGACATGCCTTAAACGCGCAGATGGTCGGCAAGCTCATGAACAGCCCTCAACATTGGGTCTTGGTCGGGTCTCATAAAGGAGTCCCAGTCAAGCAGCAGGAGATGCAGTATCAGCATGCAGCGTTTTAAGATTTCTCTTTATACTGGAAAAAAGCAGACACTGATTAAAAGTGTCTGCTTTTTTGTGCCCGAATACCCATGCTATAGAGGCAACAGGCAGCTGTGTAAACAAACTAAGTGCACATCCGTCATAATTCCTGTTTAGTAAAAAGCAGTTAAAGTAAAGGCCCCTTCCTCTACGAATATTTTCCCCGGTATTCTACCATCTTTCTAAAGTTGCTCACTACGACCGGACCATGAATCCATTCCACGTGTTTCTGTTGCCTCTGTAGGAGGTGTGGATGCGTAGCCGACCAGAAAAGGGGCATAGAGACAAGCCAGAGCACACATCCCATATGTCGATCATTACCAAAGGTATTTGAGCGGATCCTGTGGAACACCGTTCTTGCGTATTTCAAAGTGAAGGTGAGGTCCGGTAGTGCGGCCTGTGTTGCCAACCTTGGCGATGAGCTGTCCTTTTTTTACTGTCTTGCCCGGAGTCGTGAGAACCTGGGAGCAATGTCCGTATAGTGTGGTGTAAGAGTCCTTATGAGTAATTATAACAAATTTGCCGATATATTCTCCTTCTCCCGTCTGGAGGACGGAGCCGGCCGCTGCGGCGGTGATGTTGGTACCAGGACCCGCCGCCAGGTCGATGCCTGTATGCTTACCGCGGAACCCGCCGACTGGGTGGGTACGATAACCCATGCCCGAGGTAATCCTTCCGGGAAGCGGTGAGCCGAAAATGCCGCGCAGGCTATAGTGAACTGCCATCTCCGCTGACAACTTCACTGGCTTTGCGCCAGGGATGAAGAGATCAAGTCCCGGTACGAGAATATGCTTGGGCCGCAGATGATTCACAGCAATGATAGACGGCACAGGAACGCTGTAGAGCGAGGAGATTGTCTGTACGGTGTCCCATTCTTCGGTTCTGTGGACGACGCCCTTGTGGTTCGGAACGCGGAGCTTCTGTCCTAGAACGGCATGGAGTTCATGTACGTCAGAATTCGCACCAAAGATTGTATCGATGTCAACGCCATATTCTTTCGCTACCGTCCAATAATTTTCATGCCGCTGTATAGTATGCGTTGCGATTTCGATGCCTGAAGATTTCCATCCCTCTGCGATCTGCGTCTGGGTTACCGTGCGTGATTGGATGATCCATTCGTTGATTTGCACGCCAAGCAGAACTGCCCCAACAATGATGATGAGTATGGCCGCCGTAATCTTCCATCGCAGGACGACAGGGAGTGTTTTTTGCGTCAAATAGTTCATGGGATATTCCCGTACAGGTAAATTCTGAGAATGCGGTATATGTCCTTCCGGGCAAGGCGAAGAATCTTAATGGGTTGCTTGAGGCCACTCACTACGTTCAGGATGAAACAGGTAAAACCGCTCAGCAATTCTCTATCTTTTTCCTACTCAAATACTCTTCCATGATCGTCACGCTCGAGCTGGTACCAATGCGCACGGCGCCAGCCTCAACGAGCGCAGTGACCGAATTGAGGTCCCGTATCGCACCCGAGGCCTTCACGCGGCAGGCGGATCCTACGGCGTTACACATGAGCCGGATATCCTCCACTGTCGCACCCCGCGGGCCGTAGCCCGTCGAGGTCTTGACGAACTCCGAGCCTATACGCGCTGCAATGGTGCAGACGGTCGTAATCTCTTCCGGGGTCAGATAGCCTGTCTCGAGGATGACTTTGTGGACGAGTTTCGGCGTCATGGCGATGATGTTCTTAATGTCGATCTCCACAATATCGAGACGTCCGGATTTCAGCATGCCGAGGTTGATGACAATGTCCAGCTCACTGGCGCCGTTTTTCATTGCCTCCATGGCCTCGACGATCTTGACCGTAGTGGTGTTCGCCCCGTGCGGGAACCCCACCACAGCACAAACTTTCAGCAGCGTGCCGGAGAGCATTTCCCTCGCCCTGGCCACGTAACCGCCGTTCACCACGACCGTCGAAAAGCCATATTGTTTTGCTTCATCGCAGACCCTCGTGAGGTCTGTGATGGTTGCGTCTGGACGGACCAGGGTATGGTCGATCAACTGCGCTAATTGAGCGGCGGTTTCGAACATTTTCGCACCTCATCCCTGTAGGCCCGCGCGAGAGCAGCCGTAACGGGACCGGGCTTGCCGTTCCCAACTGGCCTGCCGTCTACAATGGTGACCGGCATGATCTCGATCGTCGAATTCGTGATAAAACACTCATCCGCATCCATCAGTTCTTGAGGACGGAAAGCCGCTTCCCGCACAGGGGTGCGGATCTTTTGCGCAAGGTCGAGCACTAGTCCCCGTGTCACTCCTTCAAGGATCCCGATGCTCAGCGCAGGCGTCACAAGTGTTCCAGATTTGACCATAAAGACATTACATATGGTGCCTTCGGCAACAAATCCCTCCCAGTTCATCATGATGCCCTCATAGGCGCCGGCCCGAATCGCTTCGATCTTCGCGAGAATATTGTTCAAAAAGTTCGTGCCTTTGATGGATGGGTCGAGTGCGAGCGGGTGATTACGCCTCGTTTTTACGATGGCCACGGACACGCCGCGTTTATAATAGTCTTCAGGATAGTCTTTGAACTGCCTGGCCATGATCACCATGGTCGGTTCGGGGCAGAGAGCAGGGTCGAGTCCGATTTCGCCTGGTCCTCGGGAGATATGGAGACGCACATATGCTTCGGTAAGATTGTTGATCCTCAGGGTTTCTCTGAGCGCCTTTTCAATACCTTCAAGCGACATCGGCAGCGAGAGGGAGATGGCTTTTGCCGAGTGAGTGAGCCGCTCCAAATGACGGATGAGCAGAAACGGTGCTCCGTTGTAAGCTCTAATGGTTTCGTAGATGCCGTCACCGTAAAGAAAACCGTGGTCGAAAACAGACACAACGGCTTCCTCTTTTGGGACAAAATGGCCATTTAAGTAAACAAGCATGGGAGAAAGTATCATTATCGGAATGACGTGTCAAGCCGTCATTATGGGGGGCCGAGTATGGAGATACAAATACGGGATAGGGAGATAACTGCTTCATACTTCGCCCCGAACATTGTGAAGGCTAGATCAACTCAATAAGATACTTTGCCTCGTTCAGAGTGCAGCAGTGATCGTATGCATTATCTTATTTTACAGTCTGCCAAGTGAAGGGTTCGAAATCCCGAATCACTCAAAACAAAGACCCAATGCTCAGGGTATAGTTTCCTCCCTGCTTATTTAGTCACCGGTGCCTGTATCATTTATGTCGCGAGTGACTGGAGCGAGGTACGCATAAAGGAACCATTGAATTTGAACTTGTTGATGCGGAATGCGGAGTACGCGTTTCAATCGAGAGGATGGTTTATATTCGGAGAAAGCATGAACTGTAACGGGATTTTTGAGAAGTCGACACAGGAAAAACGATTGCTACTATTTCACCTCCTGCAGTTCCCGCTTGAACTCCGAAGTAAAGTGGAATTTGACCTCGGGGTAGGCCTCGATCATGTTCCTCAGAACCCATTCCGATTCCGCAAGAAACACGATGCTGCCGTCTTTGTCCGTGGCAATGCGGTCCGACTTGAACCTGCAGAACTTGTCCATTTCCTTCTCATCTGCCGCAGTGATCCAGCAGGCTTTATAAATAGCCATCGGTTCGAAACGGCATTTTGCGCCGTATTCATGCTCCAGCCGGTACTGGAGAACGTCAAACTGTAGGACACCCACGGTACCGATGATCCGTCGGTTCCCCTGCTGCTGGGTGAACAGCTGTGCCACGCCCTCATCGGTGAGTTGCTCGATTCCTTTGGCTAGCTGTTTCGATTTAGACGGATCGAGGTTTACAAGCTCTTTGAACACCTCGGGCGAAAAGGTCGGGATACCCTGGAACATGATCTTTTCGCCTTCAGTAAGCGTGTCGCCGATCTTAAAGTTTCCCGTATCATAGAGTCCGATTACATCTCCGGGAAATGCTTCATCAACAATGCTCTTTCGCGCGCCCAGGAAGCTGGCCGGGCTCGTGAAGCGCAGATTTTTCCCCATGCGCACGTGGTGGAACATCTTGTTCCTCTCGAATTTGCCCGAGCAGATGCGTATGAAGGCGATGCGGTCGCGGTGACGCGGGTCGAGGTTGGCGTGGATCTTGAATACAAAGCCGGTGAAGTTCTTCTCGTCCGAGTTGACCATGCGCTGGTCCGTGGGTCGGCTGCCGGGTGTGGGTGCGATCTCGGTGAATGTGTCGAGAAGCTCTTTGACGCCGAAGTTGTTGATGGCACTACCGAAGAACACCGGCGCGAGTTCACCGCGCAGATAGGCAGTGACATCAAAAGGATCGTGAGTGCCTGCTATCAAAGCCACATCTTCTCTGAGCTTGACAGCATAGTCACCGAGATGCTGAGAAAGGACCGGATCATCGATGCCATTGATCGCAAGTACATCGTCTGCTACGGTAACACCGCCAGGACGGAAAAGGTAGAGATTATTATGGTAAAGATTGTACACTCCCTTGAAGGACGTACCCATGCTGATAGGCCACGAGAGCGGCTGCACCCTGATGGAAAGCTTCGTTTCAAGTTCGTCAAGAAGCTCGAAGGGGTCCTTCCCCTCACGGTCGAGCTTATTCACGAAGATGATGACCGGCGCATTTCGCATGCGGCAGACATGCATGAGTTTCTCGGTTTGTTCTTCAACGCCTTTTACACAGTCAACAACGAGGATGACGCTGTCCACGGCTGTGAGCGTTCGGTAAGTGTCCTCGGCGAAATCCTTATGGCCCGGCGTATCAAGGAGATTGATCTTGAGGCCGTTGTAGTCGAAGCCCATGACCGACGTGGCCACGGATATCCCGCGCTGACGCTCAATATCCATGAAGTCCGAGGCCGTGCTCTTCCTGATCTTGTTCGACTTCACCGCGCCCGCCACTTGGATCGCTCCGCCGAAAAGCAAAAACTTCTCGGTGAGGGTGGTCTTGCCCGCGTCGGGGTGGCTGATAATGGCAAAGGTCCGCCTTTTATTTATTTCGCCTGTGTAGTCCATAGTGATGATATGCCCGTTTATGAACGAGCCCGTTAACATAACAACTGAGAGCGAAAAAGTCAAGGATTTTACTGCAAAAAAGTTGACTTGGGACGAGACATTAGTTAGGGGTAAATAAAATTATTGCCAATACGTAAAGCAATCAAAGCAATAACAGAGAAAGGAAATCGACGGGATCGCCTCGCTTCACAGGATTTCATCAACCAATATCTTGTAATCCCGGCAAAAGCATGGTTTTGGCTTGTCTGAATCAGGATAGGGAAGGCCACGTCGTGTAATGAAGGGTAAGCCAGACGGTTTCTGCCCCTGTCTCTGTCCATTCAACCCGGTGGCGTGTATGGGCGGGGACAAGAAGATAATCGCCGGGCTGCAGAACGCGAATGTCCCGCTCGCCGTCAAAGAGCAGACCGGCACTTCCGGAGAGAAGTACGACCCACTCGTCCCAGTCCTGATCATACCATTGACCTGGCGGCGTTGCCTGTCCTGTTGACACGACACGCTCCAGTTTAAAAGCCTCCGTCTGCAATAGCGTTTCGAATACTTCACTGTCTGAAGCTTGTTTGGTATGCGTGAACAGATTATGAATCATCATAGACACTATTTCACCCGCTGCATCGGTGTTCTGATACCCATATCGTTTTTTCAGATGTCGTTCTGTCTTCTCATAGGCCGCCTCGAGCTCCTTCAATGCCACGTTCATCTCGTCGGCGACTCTCTAAAATTCTGTTGCTATTTCGTGCGCATTTCCTCGAGCTTTCGGGAAGTGAGCTTCCGTTTCATCTCTGCCTCTACGACGTGCCGGTTCATCTTTTTCAGTGTTTTACGGCATGACCGCGGCCTTGGACTTAAATCGTCCCGTTCTTTCCCGATTCTTATGAGGCGCTCTTCCAAGCACGTCTTGTTCTGTTCTTTCTGTTGCGCTGTTTTCCGCGGTTTCGTACCGGGCGGTTGCTCGGCTACGCGTGCTGATTGGTGATCGGCAGTAAGAAGAAGCATCTAAGCGATATACATCTTGATTCTTCCCTCTACTATCTGTGTCGAAAGTCCTGTCCATCCTTTGCTCAATCATTATCTATTCATGGTATGCTGCGTTGATTGCATCGTGCGCCCGTACAGCCAGTTCTTTCCGAGAGCCATGTGCAAGTACACTTATGGTCTCAAGTGGGTGTACTTCCAGGTCAACGGACTGAAGAACCAGGAGCCTCGGGAAATGGCCGAAGAGGGTCACGCTTCCGTAATAAAAAATAGAATCACGGCTGTTGATCGTCAGAAGACGGTTATTCACTTTCGTATAGCGCAGACAGAGTGGAAGAATGTCACATTTTGCCCTGATGGCGGGTTCGAAAAGAGAATTCTTAAACGGCCGTACACAGTCACCGTTCGACGTGGTCCCTTCGGGAAACAGGGCCACGGTGAAACCATGTCCGAGCACGTGAGCGATCGTCTCAATCTCTTCCTGAAGCCCTGACGCGTTCCGCCGCTCTATGAATACGCTCCCGCCGAATTTCGAGAGTGTGCCGAGAAGGAATGTGTTCTGCATCTCCACTGAGGTGATAAAGACTGTTGGCATCAGCGATGATATCGCCAGTATATCGATGTAGGAGAGATGGTTTGAAACCACGAGCAGGGCGCTCATGTCTCTGTGCAGACGCTCATGGTGCTTCAAGTGAATACGTACTCCGAGAAGCTTCAGTGCCGGCCGGGAAAAGAACGATGTGTTCCGCATCAGATAAAAACGCTTCCTTTGTCCGGAGCGTACGAATATGGTAATGGCGGACGATACGACAAGGTAGGATATCAGCAAGGGCAGGATTCCCAGCAGTTTGAGGATCGCTCTTAGTATGTTTGCCATGTGCGCAATGAGGTCAGATCGCTGATAGCACTGTCACCCCGTCGGGGCGACAGTCACCGATTTGAAACTGATTATTGCATATGCCTTGCCCCATTTCAATAGAAAAACGCCGTTTTCACCGCCTTTACAGCAGCAGCATCCCGCGCTATACTTTAAATAGCCAAGGAAAAGAATTTTCAATGCGCCAGGGGGCAAGTTATGAGCATGCTCGTAGAGTTTAGTGTAGTGCCACTAGGAACGGGAGCGAGTGTCAGCCCACAGATCGCACGAGTTCTCAAGATCGTTTCAGAAAGCGGAGTGAGCTATAAAGCAAACCCTATGGGTACCGTGCTCGAAGGGGAGTGGGACAAAGTGATGGGCGTGGTCAAGAAGTGCCACGACGAGATCATGAAGGACGCTGAACGCGTTCTTACGTCGATAACGATCGATGACCGCAAGGGCAGGGAACAGCGGATCGAAAAGAAGCTTGAGTCCGTGGAACAGAAGCTCGGGATGAAACTGAAAAAATAAGAACACGAGAGGTGAGCCATGAATAACAGGAAGAATGAAAACGGGACTGCGGAACGGCTCAAGATCCAAGAGAAGGCGCTGTCGAACCTTGCTGATACGCTGAAGAAGCACGAGGTTGAGGTCGAGGAGGAAATCAAGGATATCCAGGCGGAGCTTAAGGCACTGAAGATGTTCCTCACGAGGAGCATGCCCGATTTCAAGAAACAGTTCCCGGAGATCCAGCGGAAGCTGAAATGAAGGTCTCGGAGAAGGTTCTGTTCAAAAAAAGGAGGCGGACGTTATGAAGATGATTGGCAAAGTAGAGAGATCATACAAGCAGACATATAAAAAGAAAACATCTACCTCAGATCCCTATCTCCCGAGAGGCGCAAGCCAGAAGATATCAGTTTGTGAAGGGTGTCATTCCGTTTACAAGAGCAAGCGGTGGTATGCTGACCCTGATATCTACGAAGCAGCGCTACAGATTCCCGATACAACTAACATGGTCTGCCCGGCCTGCATGAAGATACGTGATGATTTTCCCGGCGGTATTGTTACGCTCAAGGGAGACTACGTGCTATCGCACAAGCAGGACCTGATGAACCTTATCAAGAACGAGGAAGCGCGCGCGCACGGGTTTAACCCTCTTGAACGGTTGATGTCCGTAAAAGAGAATGGCAAGGGCAGCATCGTTATTTCCACAACCAATGAGAAGCTGGCGCAGCGGCTCGGCAGGGCAATCAAAAAGGCCTTCCACGGAGAAGTGACGTACCGGTGGTCCCATGACAACAAGCTCGCTCGCGTAGACTGGGTGAGAGAGGCGGGATAAAATAACAGCCCAAAAGAGAGACGGGGCGCCACGGAGAAACCACGATGGGTGCTGTATTTTGTCCGTTTCTCACCTTTGCCAGTTGTAACTCTATGATTTTTCTTTTTTCAGCGATTCCAGATACTCCTCCCACTCTAGAGGGAGGAGATATTTTTTTTTATTATTGCACTCCTTGCATGCGGGGACGACATTTCCATGCACTGATTTACCTCCGCGGGCAATAGGAATCAAATGGTCCATAGTGAGTACGACAGGATTGAACTTCCTGCCACAGTAATAACAGATGCCGGTAGATCGTTTTCTTTTCCACCACGGGGAATTCCGCAGTTCCCTCGCCTTTCCCTTCTCTCTTTTAATGTGTTCGTCGTCAACGGAAATAAAAAAGTCGGCCATAGTAGTCATGAATAATACTTTTTTTATGTCCGCTTGTCACGACAAAATTGAACTTCCGTCCACGATGTCACCCACTATCTAACATCTCAAAAAATTAATATTTTTCTTGACATTAAATTTCATGAACGATATACTTTGCCAAACAGGTGGTATAAAGTGGGAAGCCGTGGGTAATGTTGGGGAGGCTAATGTTTCGCGGAAGTTTTGAACACAGCGTAGACTCAAAAGGCCGGGTAAGCGTGCCATCCAAGTTCCGTGATATCATTGCCGACCGTTACGACGGCAGGCTTGTGATGGCCATGGACTTTGACCGGTGCCTGACGGTTTATCCGCTTGAGGAGTGGGAGAAGCTCGAGGAAAAGATCAAGACCCTTCCGATGATGCAGAAAGAGGTTAAGGACTTCATGCGGTTTTTCTTCTCCTCGGCCACGGAGTGTGAGCTCGACAAACAGGGCCGTATCCTGATCCCGCCAATCCACCGCGAGCGCGCCGGCATCACCAAGAACGTGATGCTGGTCGGCATCATCAACAAGATCGAGATCTGGGATGCCGAGGCGTGGGAGGCGAGAAATTCTCAAAATGGCGACAAGATCAGCGAGGCACTCGCAGCACTGGGCTTATAGCATGGAGACGAAGCTCAAAGTATATCAGATGAACCTTGAGGGCGAGATAGACGCCGCGAAGATGGCGGAGATCGACCGCGTAATCGGCCAGCTGATCAAGGGGGAGATGTTCGGGCTGATCCTGAACTTTGAGTCCGTTGAGCATATCCATTTTACAATCCTTCCCACCTTCGTGGAGGAGAAGAAGCGGCTTCAGTCGTTCGGGGGTGATATCCGGCTCGCAGGCATGTCCGACTACATTAAGAACATATTCCGCACTACCGGCGTGCTTGAGGAGTTCCAGGTATTCGAAACAGCACAGCAAGCAGCGAAGAGCTTCGGCGTGGCCAAACCTGCGACGAATTTGCCTCTGGGGCTCTGAAATGTGGATTGCAGATTGCGGATTCTTTGAGGTTGCTAGCATGATAGATCATTCAAAGTCCGAAATCGCAAATCCAAAATTAGAACATGTTCCCGTTCTCCTCCACGAGGCCGTTGACCTACTGGCACCGAAAGCTGGAGGGGTGTATGTGGACGGGACGCTCGGCGCCGGCGGACATGCAGTGGAGATTTTGAAGCGATCGGCGCCCGATGGGATTCTGATCGGCATGGACCGAGATGCCGAGGCCGTAGAGCGCTGCCGAATGAGACTCGCAGCGTATGGGGAGGCGCGCGTTTTTCTACGGCAGATGAATTACCGGGACCTGCCTGCAGTCCTGTCGGAGCTCGGATATGAGGCAGTGGACGGAGTGCTGCTCGACCTCGGTGTTTCGTGGTTTCATCTGAAGACGCCAGAGCGGGGCTTCAGTTTCATGCTGGACGGCCCGCTTGATATGCGTATGGACGCAAGAAGTTCACAGACGGCAGCAGACCTGGTAAATACCCTCTCTCGCGAAGAGCTCGTCAAGATCCTCCGGGGATACGGAGAGGAAACCAGGGCCGGCGCCATAGCAAGGGCCATAGAAAAAGCGAGGGCCCGGGGGCCCATCACGAGCACGGTCCAGCTTGCAAAGATTGTTTCGAGCGCGTATCCCCCCTATCCACCCCGGCGAAGTCATCCGGCCACACTGACATTTCAGGCCCTGCGGATCGCCGTGAACGACGAGCTAGGCTCCCTCCGCGAAGGACTGGAGCATATTATGCCCTGCCTGAAGTCGGGAGGGAAGCTGGCGGTCATCACGTTCCACTCGCTCGAGGACAGGCTGGTAAAGCAGACGTTCGCACGATCCGCAAAAGGATGCATCTGTCCGCCCCGGCTGCCGATCTGCTCCTGCGGCAGGAAGCCGATTCTCAAGATTCTTACGCAGCGGCCCGTTACCCCCGGGCCTGAGGAAGTGGAGAAAAATCCCGCTGCAAGGAGCGCAAAGTTAAGGGCCGCCCAGAAGCTATGAAATGAAAAACAGAAGCATTTTTTGGTAAATCATAAATTTAGAATCTTGAATTTTCAACGATGATGGAGTTCCAATATGACAACTAGGGCTGGCGACATTGGGTCGTTAATATTCGAGCGGAGCAAACGCGGCAGCTTTCGCAGGGTTCTCATTGCGCTGGTGATCATCAGCGGTTTAATTCTGTACGTCGGCGGTAAAGTGAAAATAGTGCGGCTCGGTTACCAGGTCGAGGCGTTGGAGCGTGAAAGACGGGAACTCGAACGTGAGAACCGATCGCTAAGAATTGAGGCGTCGAGCCTCTCATCGCCAGCTCGTATCGAGGAGATTGCGATCAAGCATCTGGGCATGATCCATCCTCCGAAGGAAAACCAGGTAATGGTCAGAAGAAAGCTGTCGCCTACACAATAATGATTATGGAACGACGAGGGAGGATACTCGCAATACTGCTGCTGATGGGGCTCGGCTTTGCACTTGTGGCCCTGCGACTCGTCTATCTTCAGGTTTTCCAGCGGGCTGAGCTCGCGGCCAGGGCTGAACGGCAGCAAGAGCGCCTTGTCAAGCTGGAGCCGAAGCGCGGGACCATCTACGACCGCACGCATCGTGAACTCGCTGTAAGCCTGGATGTTGATTCGATTTATGGTGTGCCGGCGGAGATCGAAAACCCGAGGGCTGTTGCCCAGCGTCTGTCCACTATCCTGCATGAGAATCCGCATGTGCTCGAGCGGAGGCTTGCAGGAGACAAACACTTTGTCTGGCTCAGCCGCAAGGTGGAACCCGTGAAGGCAGAAAAGGTTAAGGCGCTCGGTAGTCGAGAAATCGGTTCCCTTATCGAATCAAAAAGATTCTATCCCAATAAGACGCTTGCCGGCCCGCTGCTCGGTTTTACGGGCATGGATAATGAAGGTCTCGAAGGCCTGGAGCGCGCCTATGACAAGGTTCTCCACGGCGTAAGCGGATGGATGATCGCCGAAAAGGACGCCGTGGGGCGTACGGTATTCCCCGGCGGCTCCGGCTTCTGGTTTCGGCAACAGACAAAACCGGGAAATGATATCATCCTCACCATCGACGAGGTGATCCAGCACATTACCGAGAAGGAGCTTGACGCGGCGCTCGCGAGCTCGCACGCAAAGGGCGGGGTCTGCATCGTCATGAATCCTGATAACGGTGAAGTACTGGCGCTCTCGGTACGTACGGCGGCACAGGGGAGGCCGGCGTTCAACCCGAATGAGCCGCAGCGCTACAAACCGGCGGATTGGCGGAACCGGACTGTTACGGACGCGTTCGAACCCGGCTCGATTTTCAAAGTTGTCCTTGCTTCCGCCGCTCTTGAGGAAAGGGTCGTGCACCCCCTTGAACGGATTGACTGCTCTGCCGGAAAGATACAGCTCGCCGACCGGGTGATAAAGGACGCGCATGAAAACGGTGTGCTGACCTTCACGGACGTGATCGCCGAATCGAGCAATGTTGGAACGATCAAAGTAGCTATGCGGCTGGGGAAGGAACGGCTCGCCAAGTATATTTCTGCCTTTGGATTCGGGCACAAGACCGGTGTGGATATTCCCGGAGAGATCTCCGGCCTGCTCAAGGACTACCGCGCATGGTCAGGCGTGTCCATCGGTTCTATCGCGATCGGGCAGGAAATCGGGGTGACCCCCATGCAGATGGCCGTAGCATACTGCGCCATCGCTAATGGTGGCATGCTCATGAAACCATATATCGTCTCGGAGATCGTTGATCGTGACGGAGGCGAGGGGAAAAAGTTCGGTCCCCAGCCTGTGCACCGTGTCATAAGCGAAGAGACCTGCGCAAAGGTAAACAAGATCCTGCAGCGGGTCGTCGAAGTCGGCACGGGCCAGAAGGCGCGACCTGCGGGGTACACGGCTGCGGGCAAGACCGGGACGGCGCAGAAGATAGACCAGAGAACCGGCGTGTATTCAAAAAAAGACTACGTAAGCTCATTCGTTGGGTTCGTGCCAGCCGTTTCCCCGAAACTCGTAATCCTTGTGATGGTCGATACCCCCGAGGGGGTGGTATGGGGAGGCAGTGTGGCTGCGCCAGTGTTTAAAGCGATAGCGGAGCAGAGCCTTGCCTATCTGCAGGTAGCGCCGGACAATGAGGGAGGCAGGATGCTCCTGGTGACTAGATGAAACTCGGTGAGCTGGTGACCGTGTTGAATAACAAGGCCGTTCTGCCGCAGGAAGGGCTGGACAGAGAGGTGTTTGACATTGCCCATGATTCCCGGAAGGTAAGTCCGGGCTCCCTATTCGTGGCCGTGCGAGGATTCCACTCGGACGGCCATCAGTTTATTCCACAGGCAGTGCAAGCGGGTGCAGTAGCCATCGTAGCCGAGAAAGGTCACAACGAAGCGGCCTTTCGAATGACGCCAACGATCGTGGTTGATGACTCGCGCAGGGCGCTCGCGCTTCTTGCGGCTGCGTTCTACGGCCATCCGTCGCAGCATCTCATTCTCGTCGGCATCACGGGCACTAATGGCAAGACCACGACCACCTATTTGATAAAATCCATCATAGAGGCTGCGGGACGAAAGGCGGGGCTCATAGGCACTATTGATTACCGTGTAGGCGACAAGGTATACACCGCACCTAACACCACACCGGAATCGCTCGACCTCCAGCGGCTTCTGGCGGAGATGGTCGGTTTCGGCGTGGAGTACTGCGTGATGGAGGTATCTTCGCACGCACTCGCCCTTGGCAGGACCGTCGGGTGTGAATTCGCTGTTGCCGGTTTCACGAACCTGACGCAGGACCATCTGGATTTTCATGAAAGCATGGAATCATATTTCCGGGTGAAACAGCTGCTCTTCACCGGACTTTCACCGAACTCATTCGCGGTGATCAATAGCGATGATGTGCACTCTACGGAGATCATCGGTGCGACACGGGCAAAGGTGCTGAGGACGGGGCTGTCCGAGCGGGCAGATATCCGTCCTTCCGGAAGCATCGGCCACGGGATCCGTGGCCTTTCGTTTTCCGTGGCTACGCCGTCAGGGACGATTTCTGTGGAATCTTCGCTCGTCGGAAGGCATAATATCTACAACATCCTGAGCGCGATCGGGATCGGAACGGCATTGGGATTCGCAGGCGACGACATCGCGCGGGGCATTAATGCCATGAGGGCTGTTCCTGGACGCATGGAAAAGGTGGATGAGGGCCAGCCGTTCAGCGTGGTTGCGGATTACGCCCATACCGAGGATGCGCTTGTCCGTCTCCTTGAAACAGTCAGGGAGATAACGACGGGGAAAGTCATTACGGTTTTTGGTTGCGGTGGCGACCGTGACCGGAGCAAACGGCCGAAGATGGGGGCTGCAGCCGTCAACGGGAGTGACATCGTAATAGTTACCTCCGACAATCCGCGAACAGAAGACCCCGTGAGCATAATCAGCGAGATCGAAAAAGGCATGGAAGCGAGTGGTGTACGGTTGACGGTATGCGAGTTTGTGTCCACTACCGCCGCGGGCAAGACGCCGTATTGTGTCATGCCCGATCGGCATGCGGCAATAGCCGCAGCCATCAACATGGCCGGAAAGGGAGACGTGGTAGTGCTCGCAGGCAAGGGACACGAAGACTACCAGATCATCGGCGATCGGAAGATACATTTCGACGACCGCGAGGTCGCGCGGGAAGAGCTTCGGAAGAGGCGAAGAACGTGATACACGGCGCACAATACAGGATGAAAAATTATTTTATCATCCGCTATCGATCACGGATCGCGGGCTTTCTTGATATGCAATGAATGATTCTGAAATAAAAATGCTGAAGGATATTCTGGGAAGGCTCGAGCGCATGGAAATAAAGGGGGTTTCCATTGACTCCAGAACGATCAAAAAGGGTGAACTTTTTGTGGCGATCAAGGGAGCGCGGTTTGACGGACACGATTTCGTTCCCGAGGTGATCAAAAACGGCGCCTGGGGGGCACTTGTCGATCGTTCTGAGCTCGATACAAAATACTCAAGTCTCGGCGGCCTGAGGAACATCCTCCCGGTGGAAGACACGATCTTCGCACTCCAGGAGATGTCGCAGATGCACCGAAAAAAATTTGCTATCCCCGTGATCGGCATTACCGGCAGCAACGGGAAGACCACGACGAAGGAAATGCTCGCAAGCATCCTGAAACAAAGAGGCCCGGTCCTCAAGAACGAGGGCAACCTGAATAATCATATTGGGGTGCCGCTCACGCTTCTCAAGCTTGATGCGAGCCATAAGTCCGCCGTCGTTGAGATGGGCATGAGTGCCTTGGGAGAGATAGATACTCTTGCCAGGCTTGTCAGTCCCGATGTGGGCGTGATCACGAATATCGGTCCAGCGCATCTGGAGTTCCTGGGAACTATGGACGTTGTGGCGCAGGCCAAGGCCGAACTCCTTTGTAATTTAAAAACGAACAGTACTGCCGTTTTGAACGCTGATGATCGGTATTTCACCACCCTCAAGCACAAATACGGTGGGCGGGTCTTGTCGTTTGGGATCGAGAACAAGGCTGACGTGAGTGCCTTCGGTATCCGGCAGGGAAAGAACTTCATGGAAATGACCATCGGGACAGACGACTCCAAGGTGGATGTGCGACTCTCTGCGGTGGGGAAACACAATATCTACAACGCCCTCGCCGCCGCTGCTGCGGCGACTGCTGTGGGGATGCCGTTGGATGCCGTGAAATACGGACTGGAAGCCTTTTCTCCTGTTGCCATGCGCTCTGAACTCAAACGGATAAAAGGAAGGACGGTGCTTGCCGATTATTACAATGCGAACCCCGGTTCGGTGAAGGCGGCGCTCGAGACCCTGATCTCTCTCAGCGCGGGACAGAAGTCCGTGGCCGTGCTGGGGGACATGCTGGAGCTAGGCGACATCGCAGCCGACGCGCACCGGGAGGTCGGCCGTATCGTAGCCCACCTCGGTGTGGATGTATTGATCACCATGGGATCGCTTGCGATGTACATCAATGAAGGAGCGCTTGAGGCGGGGATGCCGAAAAACCGGGTTATCGCGGCGGGTTCACACACAGAGGCCGCCGCCCTGCTCAAGGAGCGGTCCCAGAACGGCGACGCAATACTTATCAAGGGGTCGCGCGGCATGAAAATGGAAAAGATTCTGGAGGAGTTCTGATGCTCTATCATCTTCTGTATCCGCTCCACAGCGTATTCAGCGGTTTCAATGTGTTCAAGTACATAACGTTCCGGAGCGCAGGCGCTGTGATCACAGCGCTCATCGTCAGCTTTGCCCTCGGGCCTTGGATGATCGCCTGGCTCCGCAGGCTGAAGGTGGGACAGCACGTGCGCGATGACGGGCCTCAGACCCATCTGAACAAGCAGGGCACGCCGACCATGGGCGGGCTTCTGATCATCGCCGCGCTCGCGAGTTCCGCTGTGCTCTGGTCCGACCTCACTAACAAGTACGTGTGGGTGGTGCTCTTTGCAACGCTCTCTTTTGGAGGCATCGGGTTCTGGGACGATTATTTAAAAGTAGTGAAGAAACGATCCACCGGCCTCCGGGCCAAACACAAGTTTGCGCTCCAGATCGCGGCATCCCTTGCGATCGGGTTCTTCCTCAACTATAATCCGGCCGATCTGAACATCACGCATCTTTCGGTGCCGTTCATGAAACGCCTGCTGATCGACCTGGGGTGGTTCTATATCCCATTCGTTGTAATCGTGATTGTCGGGTCGTCCAATGCGGTGAACCTTACGGACGGTCTCGACGGGCTGGCGATAGGCCTCGTCGGCATTGCGTCTACGGCCAACGCAGTGATTGTATACTTGGGCGGGAACAAGATCATCTCCGACTATCTGAAGATCCTATACATTCCCGGCAGCGGCGAACTCGTGATATTCTGCGGAGCTCTGCTCGGGGCGAGCCTCGGGTTCCTTTGGTATAATGCACATCCGGCAGAGGTCTTCATGGGTGACGTAGGCTCGCTCTCGCTCGGCGGTGCGCTCGGGACGCTGGCTGTGGTGACCAAGCACGAATTGATCCTCGTCATCGTAGGAGGGATTTTCGTCATGGAAACGGTCTCGGTGTTGCTCCAGGTGGCATCGTACAGGCTGACGGGCAAGCGAATATTCAAAATGGCGCCGATCCACCACCACTTCGAGCAGATCGGATGGCCCGAGTCCAAGGTCATCGTGCGATTCTGGATCGCGGGAATTATTCTGGCGCTGGTGTCGATCAGTTCGTTGAAATTGCGATGACAAAGCGAACAAGAGAAATGCACAGTTCAATGTAGGCGCAGAAGGACAACGTGATAGCGGATTTTAGGGGCAAGAGGGTGACGGTGGTTGGTTTAGCAAGGAGCGGGGTCGCTGCTGCGCGCGCGCTCCATGGGCTCGGCGCGATCGTAACGGTGACCGACAAAAAACCGCTGGACCAGCTTGCAGCGCAAATAGAGAAACTTGGCAGCAGCCGGATTACGGTCGTGGCGGGCGGCCATCCGGACCGTATCTTCATCGAAACGAACTTCGTGGTGCTTTCCCCGGGCGTGCCGAAGATCCCGCAGATATCGCTGGCCCGGCGACACGGAGCGAAGGTAATCAGCGAGCTCGAATTGGCGTGGCTACTGTCTGATTCACCCTACGTCGGCATTACGGGAACGAACGGCAAGTCTACAGTCACGACCCTGGTTGGGCTCATGCTCGAGCGGGCGAAGAAGAAGGTGCTCGTGGCCGGGAACATCGGGAATGCGCTCACCGAAGACCCGCGGCTTCTCACGGGACAGGATTGGATCGTGGCCGAGCTCTCAAGCTACCAGTTAGAAGATATCGAGACCTTCAAACCACGCGTTGCGACAGTCCTGAACATTACTCAGGACCATCTAGACCGCTACGGTGATATCGCAGAATATGGAGAGGCCAAGGCGAGGATCTTCATGAACCAGCGGCAGGAAGATTTTCTCGTATTGAATTTCGATGACCCCCTCGTGAAGGCTTTCACCAGCCGTACGTCGGCTACGGTGATTCCCTTCTCGCGTCTCAAAAGATTCAACCCTGGCGCTTGCGTGGTCGACGGCTATCTCGTATTTAATGGACGGCGCGTCATCCGGAGCGATGAGATAAAGATCAAGGGAGTACACAACTTGGAGAACGCCCTTGCCGCCGTCGCCGTATCCCTGTGCATAGGAGCGGACAGCAAGGGAGTGGCCGATGTGCTCAGAGAATTCCCGGGGCTGGAGCACCGGCTCGAGTTCGTGCGCGAGAAGGACGGCATTACATACATCAATGACTCTAAGGGTACGAACGTGGGCGCTGTGGTGAAATCCGTCGAAGGATTTACGCAGCCCGTGATCCTGATAGCCGGCGGGCTGGACAAAGGGAGTGATTTCGGTCCGCTCCATGATCTGTTCAAAAAAAAGGTGAAGTTATTGATCTTGATCGGCAAGGCCGCTGTCAAAATGGCGCAGGCCCTCGGTACGGCAACAGAGACGGTGTTTGCGACGACCCTCCAGGATGCCGTAATGCTTGCTTCTGAACGGGCCCGCTCGGGAGATGTGGTGCTCCTATCGCCGGCCTGCGCGAGCTTCGACATGTTCAGGGACTTCGAAGACCGGGGGAGGCAGTTCAAGGAAGCGGTGAACAGCCTGTAGGCATGATACAAAACGCTGGACGGAGAGAGTAGCCACCCGCTCCGAGCTCCCTGCGCCAGGCTCAATGCTCCTCGATAAAAATGGAGTGCAGATTGCAAAATGTGATGAATCATAAAGGTCGTTATGACAGAACACTTCTCGTTTCCATCCTGTCGCTCCTCGTCGTGAGCGTTGTCATGGTCTACAGTTCGAGCAGCGTTGTTGCGCTCACGACCTATGATGACCCTGCGTTCTTCATGAAGCGCCAGATTTTGTGGGCGATCATCGGGCTTGCGCTTATGGCAATCACTATGCGTATGGACCACCGGATGTTTTATGACCAGCGCATTGCCATCGGACTCGCGGTGGTTTCCCTGGTCCTGCTTTCGGCAACGCTTGTTCCGGGAATCGGGAAGATCATTAACGGATCCCGGCGGTGGTTGAGGTTCGGCGTGCTCTCCTTTCAACCGTCGGAGTTTGCCAAGCTTGCCCTCGTTGTCTACTTGAGCTACTTCATATCAAAAAAGGGCGAACGGATCCGTGATTTCGTGAACGGACTTGTTCCGGCGTATATCGTGACCGGAATATTCCTGGTTGTGGCCATCCGACAACCAGATTTTGGAGCGGCTATGACGCTCGCCGGGGTGGCACTTGTCATGCTGTTCGCCGGAGGGGCGAACGTCCTGCATCTCGCTGGCACGGCGACCGCGGCGCTTCCTTTTGTTTATTTTGCCGTCGCGCACAGCGCATATCGTGCGCGGAGGATCTTTGCGTTCCTCAACCCATGGTCAGACCCGCAGGGCGCCGGGCACCAGATCATCCAGTCGTTCCTAGCGTTCGGGAGCGGCGGTATATTCGGGCGGGGACTGGGGGAAGGCAGACAGAAGCTCCTGTTCCTGCCAGAACGTCATTCGGACTTCATTTACGCGGTGATTGGAGAGGAACTCGGCCTGATCGGGGCGCTCATCGTGCTCGTGCTCTTTCTTATTATCCTATGGCGCGGGGTGCGGATTGCGCTTGTGTCGGGAGACGCATTCAGCCGTCTTCTCGCGCTCGGTATCACGCTGCTCATCTGTTTTCAAGGGCTGATCAATATGGCTGTAGTGACCGGCCTGTTGCCGACGAAGGGCATTGCCCTCCCGCTGGTGAGCTACGGCGGGTCATCGCTTGTGATCACCATGGCGGCGCTCGGCGTGTTGTTGAATATTTCAAAGGAAGCAGCCTAGATCCACGATGCGCAAGAGGTAAGAGAATGAAGGTAGTCATCGCAGGAGGAGGCACGGGCGGTCATCTGTATCCGGGAGTTGCCATAGCCCGTGAGGTTCTTCGCGAGGGAGGTAACGAGGTTCTCTTTGTGGGTACGGAGCAGGGAATCGAAGCCAGAGTGCTTCCGAAAGAAGGGTTGCCTCTGCGCTTCATAACCGTAGGGAAGTTGAAAGGGATGAAGCTCCTATCGGCCATAAAAACGGTGTTGACTTTGCCGTGGAGCATGTATCAGTCCCTTCGCTTGCTAAAGGAGTACCAGCCCGATGTGGTGATTGGCGTAGGCGGTTACTCCTCGGGACCGATGGGGATGGCTGCGTTTAGCCTCGGAGTGCCCTTGATCATCGTCGAGCCGAACTCTTATGCAGGTTTTGCCAACAGGAAGTTGGGTAAGCTCGCGGATAAAATCGTCCTTTGCTTCCCGGGCACGAACCGGATGGGCTTTTTCCCTCTTCACAAGACCGTAAGCATGGGACCGCTCGTTAGAAAAGAGATTGAACGGGGTGACCGGAACACAGCGCTCCGGGACTTCGGGCTTCGCCCGGAAGGATATCTCGTCTTCGTCATGGGAGGGAGCGGCGGCGCGCACGCCATTAACGTGGCCATGAAGGAAGCAGCCCGGTATTTGCATGATATCCCGGGCATCCAGATCCTTCACCAGACCGGTGAAAAAGATGCGGCCGAGGTCGGGGCCGGATACCACGATGCGGGAATAACGGCCACAGTCGTCCCTTATATCCACGATATGGCCGCGGCGTATGCTGCGGCGGATCTCGTGGTCTCGCGATCCGGAGCTACGACGGTGGCGGAGCTCGCGGTCAGTGGCAAGCGCGCGGTGCTTATCCCTTTTCCTTTTGCAGCGGACAATCACCAGGAGTATAATGCGCGGGCGTTAGCGGCCCTTGGCGCAGCTGAGGTGCTCGTTCAGAAAGATTTGCACCCTGAGTCATTATCAAGGCTGATAAAAAAGTATGCCGCACAGGGGCGCAGTGCCTCGGCCGTCGCACGTATGGAGAACAAGGCGGCCGAGGAGATTGTAAAGGTCTGTAAAGACTATGTTCAAAAAAATTAAGCACATCCATTTTGTGGGCATCGGCGGTATCGGTATGAGCGGCATTGCCGAGGTGCTCCTGAACCTCGGCTACCGCGTCTCAGGCTCGGATATGAAAGAGTCAGACATCACCGAACGGCTCAGAAAACTGGGCGGGGTGATATGCATCGGCCACCGGTCCGAAAATATCACCACCCCGCACGTGGTGGTGATATCATCGGCCGTCACGAAGGACAATGTCGAAGTGGTGGCAGCGCGGGAGAAACAGATCCCGGTTATCCCGCGCGCAGAGATGCTTGCCGAGCTCATGCGGCTCAAGTACGGCATTGCCATTGCTGGCGCTCACGGCAAGACGACAACGACATCCATGGTCGCGACGGTCCTCGCCGCAGGCGGGATCGATCCTACTGTTGTGATCGGTGGCAAGCTCAACAGCCTCGGCACAAACGCCAAGCTCGGTCAGGGCGAGTTCCTTGTGGCCGAGGCTGACGAGAGCGACGGGAGCTTCCTCAAGCTTTCGCCGACCATTGCCGTGGTCACGACCATCGACGCCGAGCATCTTGATTACTACAAGGATATCGACGAGATCAAAGATGCCTTCCTCGCTTTCATCAACAAGGTCCCCTTCTATGGCGTCTCGGTCCTGTGCCTGGACCAGCCGCACATCCAAGCACTTATCCCGTCGGTGCAGAAACGATACCAGACCTATGGAATGAGTTCGCAGGCCGACTACCAGGCAAAAGAGGTTTCGCTCAAGTCCCTCGGTTCCCGGTTCAAGGTGCTGCATCACAATCAGGACCTTGGATGGTTCGATCTGTCGGTGCCAGGCGTGCATAACATCAATAACGGCCTCGCGGCAATTGCCGTTGCACGGGAGCTGGATGTCGATCTCGAAATCATCAGAAAAGCACTCAAGGACTTCAGCGGCGTACAGCGGAGGTTCCAGATCAAAGGCGAGGCCAACGGGATCATCGTAGTAGACGACTACGGCCACCATCCCACGGAGGTCAAAGCCACGCTTGCCGCGGCCGCCTCTGGTCTGGAGCGCAGGGTGGTTGTCGTGTTCCAGCCACACCGTTACACGAGGACGCAGCATCTGCTCGAGGAATTTTTTACCGCCTTTAACCAGGCGGACAAACTTGTGGTCATGGATATCTATGCCGCTGGAGAAAAACCGATCCCTGGTATTTCGGGCCAGACGCTCTACGAGGGGATCAAAAAATACGGGCACAAAGATATTACCTATATCCCCGACAAGGAAAAGGTCGTGGTCCACATGGTTGAAATGCTCCGGAAGGGCGACCTCATGATTACACTCGGCGCCGGCGACGTGTGGAAGATCGGCGAACAGGTTCTCGAAAAGCTGCATTCACAGCAGAGAACAAAGCGCTAAAGACTTTTTCGGTAAATGGGTTTCTTTGCTAACACTGCGCATGCTGCGGCAAAAGGAATTTTCCTCTAGGGGAAACATGGAGATTTCAAACTTTAAAGGTGAGATCAAGCGGCATGAACCCCTGAGCCGGCACACCTCATTCGGCATTGGGGGGCCTGCCGATATCCTGGCGTATCCATCGGACCGGAATGATCTCGTTGCCCTCTTGTCCGGGATCAAAATGCAGGGCGCGCGCTATTTCGTCATCGGCAGCGGTACTAACCTTCTCGTCCTTGACGGCGGCTTTCGAGGTGTGGTCATCTGTCTGCAGCGATTGAACACGATCAAGATCGAGCGGGAGTACCACTCTGTCGGGGGTACATTTTCCGTGGTCTACGCAGAAGCGGGCGGGCTTCTTGCCAAACTGCTAGGCTTCACGATAGAGCAGGGATTGACTGGACTTGAATTCGCTGCGGGTATTCCGGGGACGGTCGGCGGCGCAATCTGCATGAACGCCGGAACAACTGCAGGAGAGATAGGCGACGTCGTAGATTCCGTTACTCTGATTTCTCCTGACGGCGCCCTTGTCACCAGAGGCAGAGAGGATATGGGCTTCGGTTACCGTACTTCCCATATTCCCCCGGGGCATCTTGTTCTCGATGCAAAAATCATCCTGCGTCATGATGACCAGGAGCGAATAAAAGCAAGGGTGAAGAAACTCCAGGACAACAGGAAACAGCGCCAGCCGTGGGGATTGAGGAGCGCGGGGTCTGTGTTTAAAAACCCGCAGGAGGAGTCTGCCGGAAGACTGATCGACGCGGCAAAGCTCAAAGGGAGGAAAGTCGGCGAGGCGCAGGTCTCGGACCAGCATGCCAACTTCATTGTCAACCTGGGCAAGGCAAGGGCAAAGGATGTTGTCGCCCTCATGGAAATTGTGAAGCAGACGGTGCTTGACGTGCACGGCGTGCGGCTCGAACCGGAGATTAAGATAATCGGAGAAGATTAGAGGAGCAAATTCCGAGCGCCCTGGCTCATGGAATTTTGAGTATTACTTGAGGCTTGGCATTTGGGATTGCAATTTTAAATCATGGCTCTCGTCACAAACAAAAAGATCGGTGTTCTCTTGGGAGGACTGTCGTCCGAGCGAGAGGTATCGCTTGCGAGCGGAAATGCCATCCAGAGCGCACTGAAGGATAAAGGCTATCACGCCGTTGCCATCGACGTTGGCCGGGACGTGACCGAGAAAATCAAGGACAGTGGTATCGAAGTCGCCTTTATCGCGCTCCATGGCAGGTTCGGCGAAGACGGTGCTATTCAAGGCCTGCTTGAGGTCATGGGCATCCCTTACACGGGCTCCGGCATCCTCGCGAGTGCTCTCGGCATGAACAAGACCGTCTCTAAGCAGGTGTTCAGATCGCGGGGACTTCTCGTTGGCCCCTATGAGGTCATCTATGCTGGTGACGCGGCAAAGGTGAACGACGCGCTCGAGGAGATCAGGTTCCCTGCTGTTATCAAGCCCCATGCCGAGGGTTCGAGTGTCGGCGTCAGCCTTGTCTTTAAAAGGGAGGATGTGGCAGCAGCAGTTACACTTGCACTAAAATATGGAAACGAGTTCTTGATCGAAAAGTTCATCAGAGGCAAGGAAGTTCAGGTCGGCATTCTCGGTAATCGGGCGCTCGGCGCCATCGAGATTGTTCCGAAACGGGCATTTTATGATTATGCAGCAAAATACGAAAAAGGAATGTCCGACCATTTTTTCCCGGCTCGGATTCCTGATGCGGCATATAAACGGACACTCGAAGCAGGATTGGCAGCGCACCAGGCGATTGGCTGCCGGGGTTACAGCCGGGTCGACTTTATTATTGATGAAAGCGGCGCGCCCTACATCCTTGAAGTGAACACCCTGCCGGGCATGACCGCCACGAGCCTGCTGCCGGAGATCGCGAACGGTGTGGGGATACGATTCCCGGATCTGGTGGAGGAGATCCTGAGACTGGCGATTGTGGAGCGCTGACAGAAGACTTAGAACAAATGAGATAAGACCCTCGAGCGGGTGACGCGTGAGAGATTATAAGGATGTAAGAGTGCCGCGAAGCCATCGCACCGCAACGAACCGGACCGTTGCAAAACGGATTACGGCGAGACGCGGCCCCAAAAAGGGGACTGTAAAAATCAATCATGTCCTTGCGAAGGCACTGATCTTGGCCGTTATTGTTTCGGGTTGCTACTTGGGCTGGCAGTCCTACATATGGGTCATCGGCTCCGAGGCCTTCCAAATCGCCGGCGTGGACGTCTCTGGCGTGAGGCACGTAAGCCAGAACGAGCTGAAAAACATTGCTGGAGTTTTTACCGGACAGAACATATTCCGCGTGAACCTTGAGGAAGCCGTCCGACGCGCTCGCGCGAACCCATGGGTTAAAGAGGTCCGGATCTACCGACGATTGCCGAACAGGGTAAGCATGGTCGTGAGTGAACGGTTGCCTGCAGCTGTCTTGGATACGGGCCCAGGACAGTTTCTGGTCGATAGCGAGGGTGTGATCATTGATAGGTTGTCAAAGGAAAGTGCATCTGCACAACCGCTCCCCACGGTGGCGATAAAAGACTATAAGGCCAGACTTGGTGATCAGGTGGGTACCGAGGGTATGGCCGAGGCATTGACTCTCCTCGCGGAGCTCTCGGCCAGGGGCGGGTGGAAGCTCGCCGAGATCACGATCAAGGCGAACTCGCCGGAGACGCTGAGTGTGATGTACGCGGATTATGAGTTCAAACTAGGCAGCGGGAATTACTCGGAGAAGCTCCGGAGGCTTGCTGAGGTCATGGCAGACGTGAAACAGCGCAACCTGAACATCGCCTATGTTGATCTCCGCCCTGAGCGCCAGGCCGCGGTAATGGTAGTAAAAAACGGAGTGCAGGGTCCGGGGATAAAGAACAAGGGAAGGCGATGATAGATCGGACAAGAGGAGAACACGCCAAGGAACAAGCATCAAATTACAATTAAGTGCTTATTGTCGAACACTATGTTCCAAGCAATTGCCTATCGTACTGTTATCATGGGTTATTCTCAATTATTATAACTTAGAACTTTGAGTTTTGAAATTGCTTCAAACGGGGGTGTGCAGTGGTAAAAAAACCGGATAATGTGCTCGTAGGGCTGGACCTAGGAACTACCAAGGTCTGTGCCATTGTGGGCGAGGTCAAGGATGGAGGACAGGTCGATATCATCGGGATTGGCATCAGCCCCTCGCATGGTCTGAAGAAAGGCGTGGTCGTGAACATCGACAGCACGGTGGAATCCATCAAGAAGGCGGTCCAGGAGGCCGAACTCATGGCCGGAGTGGAGATCAACTCCGTGTATGTCGGCATTTCCGGCAGTCATATTAAGGGCATTAACTCACGCGGCGTCGTGGCTATCAAGAATAAGGAAGTGGGGCCGTCCGATATAGCGCGTGTGATTGACGCAGCCCGCGCCGTGAATATCCCTATGGACCAGCAGGTTCTCCATGTGCTTCCCCAGGAGTTCATCATCGATGACCAGGACGGGATCAAGGACCCCCTCGGTATGTTCGGCGTGCGGCTCGAAGCCAAGGTGCACATCATTAGTGGCGCGCTTACCTCGATACAGAACATCGTGAAGAGCTGTTCCCGAGCAGGGCTCCACGTGAATGATCTCGTGCTCCAGCCGCTCGCATCGAGCCGAGCCGTGCTTACGGCCGAGGAGCAGAACCTCGGGGTGGTGGTCGTGGACATCGGCGGCGGCACCACGGACGTGGCGCTGTTCCTTGAAGGCAGCCTGTGGCACACTGAGGTGTTGCCTATTGGTGGGAACCACCTTACGAACGATATCGCGATCGGCCTCCGCACACCAGCCTCGGAGGCAGAAAAGATCAAGATCAAATTCGGATGCGCTCTCTCATCGCTCGTCAAGCACGAAGAGACCCTCGACGTGCCGAGCGTGGGCGGCAGGCCTCCGCGCCTCCTCTCGCGTCAGATCCTGTCTGAGATCATCGAGCCTCGTATAGAGGAACTCTTCAGCATGGTACAACAGCGACTCAAGAAGACAGGGTTCGAGGACATGTTCGCTTCTGGCATCGTGCTCACGGGAGGCGTGGCGCTCATGGAAGGGGTGCAGGAGGCGGCTGAACGGTTCCTCGGTCTTCCAATTCGTCGCGGCACGCCGCAGAACATCGGGGGACTCATGGACGTGGTAAATAGCCCTATCTACGCAACGGGCGTCGGGCTCGTGCTTTATGGTGCTGAAAACCAGCAGGAATCGCCGAGGAAGTTCAAGGCCAGCGGTATGTTCAACCGGTTCTGGAAGTGGCTGGGGGAATACGTCTAGCAGGAGTGAAACTTTGAATATTGGAAAGTGAAAAGGTTTAAGTGCAAAAGCAAACTCTAAAACTAACTTTGCATTTTACAATTGCTCACGATAGCGTGAGCCGAGGAGAATTCGATGGACGACAATCTCAATTTTGGATTTCAGGACATCATGGAATTTGTTGCAGACGTCGACAAGGGTTCGGGAAAAGATCCCGGTACAATCGGGGAACATGAAGAGAGGAGGGCCAGCGGGATGTTCCAGTTTGAAGAAGAGAGGCTGCCCGCCGTCATAAAGGTGGTTGGCGTAGGCGGTGGCGGGAGTAACGCCGTAAGCACTATGGTGCAGTCTGACTTCAGAGGCGTGCAATTTATTGTTGCGAACACCGACATGCAGGCACTTGAACTGACTCGGGCGCCGATTAAGATCCAGATCGGGTCCAAGATCACAAACGGACGGGGGGCGGGGGCGAACCCGGAGATCGGCAGATCGGCCGCGCTCGAAGATGCTGACAAGCTCAAAGCTGCGATGGCCGGTGCCGACATGGTATTCATCACCGCTGGCATGGGTGGCGGCACAGGCACCGGTGCTGCGCCGGTAATAGCCAACCTTGCCCGTGAGGTCGGTGCCGTAGCGGTCGGCGTGGTCACCAAACCATTCTCCTTCGAGGGGATGGCCCGAATGCACAAGGCGGAAGAAGGGATTGCGGAGCTGAAGAAAAACGTTGACGCACTCATCGTCATCCCGAACGAGCGCCTGCTGAACCTGGCGGAGAAGAAGACCCCTCTCCTCGATTCTTTCAAGCTCGCTGACGATGTGCTCGGCCAAGCAGTGAAGGGGATATCGGACGTCGTGATGGTTCCAGGGTACGTGAACGTGGACTTTGCAGACGTCAAGACCGTAATGGCGAGCCGAGGCAGGGCGGTCATGGGCACCGGCATCGGTACGGGCGAGAACAGGGCCACGGAGGCGGCACAGAAGGCCATTGCGAGCCCGCTGCTTGAAGACGGCTCCATCAAAGGTGCTCGCGCGGTGCTCATCAATATCACCGGCGGGAATGACATGGGGATTTACGAGCTGAATGAGGCTTCCGCCATCATTAAGGAAGAGGTGGACCCGGGCGCAAACATCATTTTCGGGGCGGTGATCAATCCGGTGATGAGTGAAGAGGTCACAGTCACGGTGATCGCCACGGGATTCGATGAAGAAGGCATCCGTGAGCGCGTGAAGCGACCTGTAAGCCTCAAGGAGTACCGGGCCGTTCTGGAAAAACCAAAACGCAAGCAGGAGTCATTCGATTTCAAGAACGAGGCTCTGGGCATTGATAATGAGGACCTGGACAAGCCGACGTTCCTCAGACGGCAGGCGGATTGAGGTAAGAAGTGAGGGTGAGCGCCAGCTTGACATTGTCGTCCTCTTTAAGTACCAACTGATCCGAAGCAGGAAAGCTCGCCGTCATATCATTTCGGTGCTGTGCCAGAAGCGATAGCATGGCTACCCCGAGTTGAATACTTTACAATAGAACCGGTGAAATATACGGAGGTCTCATCCGAATATTACTTATATTGTTTGGGAGATTGTGATTGTAAAGCATAACCCTGTTGGAATAAATATTCTGAAGCTTGATAATTTTTTTCAGACATATATATCATTCCAAGACTAATATATGCTTCAGCTGTATCTGTATCTTGCGGGTAAAGTTGAATAGCTTTTTCATACATTTGTTTAGCCTCAGCAACCATCCCCTGCTTTAAAAATAATGCACCCAATTTTACGAGTGGACCAGGTTGAGATTTGATGGTGATAGCTTTATAGTAGAATTCCCTTGCCTTGTCTATCTGGTCATGGTACGCATAAACGTTGCCCATCGAGTAATATGCATTCGACAAAATTGCTTCATGATAAGTGTTCAAACCGAACCAGTCCTTATAGATATCTTTGTTCGTCAACCATATAGAAAAAACCAAGAATACAATTCCAAGCACTTTCACTCCAGTTCTTTTAGCCTTTTTGTTATCGAGAAAGAACCACAAACCCTGGCCAGAAAAAACCATTAAAACGGGTACAACAGGATAGCGGTACTCAGAAACTACAAAGAAAGCAACGGATACTAAGAGATAAGATATGAAATACAGAGTCAACAATCGGGTAGCATAATTGTTGCAGCCACAAGTAAACATCCCCCACAATCCAAGCGATACCACTATACCATATGTGACAAGAGGGAGACTTAGAATGGACTTACTCTCCCGACGGAACACCTCGTAATCGAGATTGATGGAATCTTCATAGTTGTTAATAAATATTAACGTTTTTCTTGCCATGAGTCCCAACCACTGAACAGGTTGTTTACTCATAAAACTCCATGATTCTTTATACCATACTCTATCGGCCTCTTCGGCGGTTAATCTACGTCCCGCACGACGTTCTGCTTCTGCATGAAAACCCTTGATTTCGGCTTCGGGATTGGGATCTGCGAAATGTAATCCCCAATATGGGCCAAAAGACTGTGGATTATTACCCGTGTAGAAATTCATTCCACCATGCGCCGTTGTCATTACAAATTGTTTACCTACAACGTAGTTGCGCAGACCACCAGCTACCAAGAAAATCAAGATCCCCAACAAGAAAGGTACAAGTCGACCGAAAATAAATACTTGTTTTTTCCAATGGTTCAGTTGTGAAGACGATCCTGATGGACCCTCGTTTCGATTTCTTTCACTTAAGAATTGAAAAACCAATACAAAAGGAATGAGAACGAGAATGTTCGGTCGCAGATGAGTGGAATACCCGAGGCATAATCCTGCAGACAGAAAATAAGTCCATTTGTTTTTTTCTGTACCAAGGATCAGAAAATATAACATTAACAGGTTGACAAAATTAATTAGTGCTGCTTTCACAAGCAGCCCCTCATAAAAAAGAGAAATGCCATAAGCAACTGCAAGGAAGGCAGATATAGTTGCCGGAATATCTGCGCTTTTATTATTCCCACGTTCCCCAAAAGAATCGAGGCGAAATGTTGCTGCTTTTCTCGCAATAAGGAATACAAGCACACAAGATATGCTTCCAAGAAGCATCTGAACTACTACAACCAGCGAGATGTTTATTCCGAATAGCCAATAAATAACTGCGAGAAAATAAGAATATCCAGGACTCATTACAAATACACCACGGCTTCGCGATAGCCAGTCACCACTCGATACAATTTCTCTGGCCCAATCATCATAATATTGAGCATCCATGTATGGCGTCTGGAAAAAAAAATCATTTTTTATCTGGGCGAAATAAACAAATCTGATGACCATCGCTGTTACGAAGATTAAAAAAACCAGTAGCAAAGTCCTGAAAGGCTTTAAAGACAACGACATAATGCCCCCTCGTTCATATTGCGATTATGATGGCAGTTTAGAGTGCATATCGGCCAGGCTTAAAATACAGAAATGTTCACATATCCATGCTGTAACATTCACCATCTTTTCGCTCGTGTCAATGGCGGAATTCAGTTTATATTCGAAGAGTGACGATGAGCGCTTTGGAAAGTCTTTATGGACAATAAAATCAGCGACAGTTTCATTTTTTCTGGATCTTTGACGACCTTTCTATTTGACTCAAGATCCCTCTCAGGATGCTGACATCCCTACGGTCCAATCTTGCCCTTCCGAACATTTGGCGCAAAGAAAACATCATATGCTCGGGATGTGCCTTATCGATAAATCCCATGTCCTGCAACGATTTCTGCAAATGTTCATAGAATTGTTCGAGTTCGCCGGAAGGAGCTAGGGTGCGGTCGGAAGACGGAAGATTTGCCTGCGCGGCGACAAAAAGTTCATATGCAACGACCATGACAGCGTGGGAAAGGTTCAGCGACGGAAAGGCGCTTGACGACGGTATGGATATGAGTTCATGGCACAATGCTATGTCATCGTTTTCCAGACCGTTGACCTCGTTTCCAAACACAATGGCAATCCTGTTCCCGGAGAGATAGGGGATCAACCTCTCCGCCAGGATTCTTGGCGTATGGAAGTTCTTTCTCCAGCGGCTCTGGTGACGCGACGCTCCGATCACCAACCCGAAGCCTGATACGGCATCCCTGAGCGTGGAAAACGTTTGAGCATTCTCAAGAACACGGTGCGCTCCAGCGGCTAGCTTCCGCGCCTCACTATGTTGGTCAGCAGGGGGTCTCACAAGAATGAGATTCGAAAGCCCCATGTTCATCATGCACCGGGCCACAGCGCCCATATTGCCGGGCGTCTTGGTGTCCACAAGGACGAGGCCGATCTTATCGAGGGGTGAATGTGAGGGCATAAGGGAATATGGTACCGTGTCAAGAACACGGGGCGAAACGATCGCGTCCCAAAGGTTACAGCATGGCAGGTATTATAATACAGGTCAGTACAGCCCTCAAGAATAATCTTTGATCATAAGGCGCACCGCATCTTAAGGACCGCCTCAGCAGACGATTCATCAATAGCAGGTCACGTCTCTAGTGTTTTTCTAATTGTGCATCATAACCTGTACGGCGGGTTGGAGTTCTTTTTCCATTCTGTTTCTCAAGGGCCCGTTCCATTCCGAGCCGTGTGTGTGAGAAACCGAGGGGGTTTGGGTCTTCCTCCTGTTTTACGGCGTTCATGAAATTGCATCGCCAGCAGTTTAGCAACTTGCTCGCATACGTTCCCTGAATCTTGCCACCGCAGAGAGACCCCGCCACGACCCAGCATGCCCTACCTGCGTTCGTGCCACCATGAGCGCCGTTCAGCTCCGAATTCGTGGCCGCAGGGCATACGCCAAGTTCCTGCACTTTGTGCCCTCCGGGCTGCCGTCCGCATTTTTTGTGCTCCCAACAGTTCAACTTCACTTTGACCTCTAACATTCGTTCTTACCCACCCTCAGCGTTTCGATCGTTGGCCACTAAACGCGGCTATCGGCACGGAAGCTTTCTTGACTCCGTTTGAGCAAGTTGCCAATTCTTGACTCCGTTTTACATTGTGCCTTGGAGGCCGTGTAGAAAGTCACCAACTATATTCTGTAGAGAACTACGATTTCTAACGGAACTCATTTTTATTGCAGCGAATCTTATAAGAATATCTAGCAAAATTATTGCCAATTAATAAATGCTTATTTACAAAGTGTTAAACAGGAATTATTCGGTTTTTTTTACAGAATTTGGACAGACCGGTCGTATTGTGGACAATAATTATCCGAAATTTAGATGTTCTCTAATTGAAAATTGCGATTAAGGGAAAGTAAAAACATACGTTCTCATCTCCCTTCTTCGCACGCGGAAAAGATGAGGCGGCGAAAGGAAAGGCGATATGGCGACAATGCATTGCTCATTTGCGATTCTGGCTTATTTTCATTCCGGTTGACAATCTTCTAAATGACTGATACAGTACGAATGACCATGAGCATGATAGCGATCTCGCTTCAGTCAGGCAGCAACGGTAACTGCATTTACGTGGAAACAGGTGGCGTAAAGCTCCTGTTCGACGCCGGCATCACCGGCGTGCAGGCTGCTGAGCGGCTCCTTGCCCACGGGCGTGACATCAGGAAAGTAGACGCCGTGATCATCTCCCACGACCATGGCGATCACATTCGGCACGCCGGTGTCTTTCAGAGAAAGTACGGCCTCCCGATCTATGTCACGCCAGCCACGCTCGCTGCAGCGTCATCGCGATGCACGCTCGGCAAGCTTAAGGATGTGCGTCACTTCCGGTCGAGCGACAACCTCCAATTCGGCGACGTGCTGGTACAAGCGATCCCCACGCCGCATGACGGCGCGGATGGTGCGGCTTTTATCGTGAGTTCTGGGTCGAAGCGGCTTGGTATCATGACCGACCTTGGCCACGTATTCAAGGGCCTTATTTATCTCGTCTCGTCCGTTGATGCAGTTTTCCTTGAGAGCAATTACGACCCGGACATGCTCGCCGCCGGACCATATCCTGCCTATCTTAAGCAGCGCATCAAAGGGCCTCGGGGCCATCTCTCGAACATCGAGGCCGCCGATATTTTGCGCCGTGCGTCCGAGGCAAAGCGGCTCAAGTGGGCTTGCCTCTCCCACCTGTCGGAACAGAACAACCATCCCGATGTCGCGCTCAGGACGCACAGGAGGCTTGGCGCAGAGGATATCATCCTTTATACGGCTGATCGTTACACTGTTTCAGACGTTTTCACAGTATGAGTTGTAAAAGATGCCTACTTCCTGTCCCCCCCAACAAAGTCTTTCCTTTTGTTTTTGTTGACATATACTTTACCAAAACCACCGCAGAAAGCCCCTGGCTTTAGCCATGGGGATGAATGCGGGAATTGTTTCAGTTGCTATTTGTCAAGTAATAACATATATTTATTATAATGGCTTCAAAGGCGAAAACCCGGTCTTTCATCCACGAGTTTCAACTCGTGACCACTCCGAAAGAGAACCGCATATTGGAGGTGCGCCTTAACGCGGGACGTAATCTCTACAATGCCTGTCTCTCCGAGGCGCTCACGCGCCTTAATGCCATGCGTGGTTCCGACGAATGGAAGACTGCGTGGAACATGCCTCATGGGAAAGCCAGGACAGCAGCGTTTCAAACCATCAATGAAAAGTTCGGGTACGGCGAGTATTCACTGCACAAGTACGCAGCGGCATTTCTCTCGCAGGATTATCCGCCACAATCACATATATAGCCAC
>DATJZV010000024.1:0-3874 GCA_035498715.1 Nitrospirota bacterium | reverse complement strand
TCGCGTTGCGAGAGTCCGGGACGTTTCCAAATATCACCAAAAAGAAAGTCTTGTGTAAGTTTCGCAAATTCCGGTGCTAAAGCATTTAACTCATCTAAAGCTTTTTGTTCGTTACTTTTTGCCATGTGTATCTCCTTTTTTGTTGAATACCACCCCATGTCCGGCTCGGGCAAAGATCGTTCCGAGCTTGCCGCCCATCAACCCTGAACCCAAAATACCAATTCGCATGCTACTCCTCCTCCTTCGATCTGACAAAGACGTGATACATGACGGCGTCCCAGGCATTGTGAATGCCAATGAAGAGCAGCAGCAGCGCTGCCGCGCCGACGAGGAACAGGGCTGGGCGCACATAGGAGCGGGCAGCGAATGCCGATATAGCCAGAACTGCGTAAGCCGCAAATGGAAGCAGAACATGAAACAGCCAGTCCTCGAAGACAGGCTGATAGGCGCTTTGCACGCGCATACGTCGAGTCACGATGACGACGTACACCACCCCACATAGACCCAAGGATCCCCAAAGAACTGCAACAGAGGTGATCCCATCCCATGGAGCGCTTGCAATCGCCGACAACAACAGCACGACTCCGAAATGAACAACGCTCGGTGTCGCAAAAGCGCCGCCGGTTTGCGCGTCAGCTTGTGCAATCGGTTTTGCAGCAATAAGCGTAATGACGACGAACTGCAATCCGATCAGGGCGCCGGCAGACGAGCCGACGATTACATAGAAGTTTTCCCATCCGTTGGGTACTGACATGACCGATAAACCTCCTTCGCATACAGAAGTCGCCGGCATTGTTTGCCGTTAACCCTCCTTCCCTTCCTCGCCAGAGGAAATTCCTCTTCGCAACTAATGCAACTCCACGGCAAGCTTAGGGAAGGGGGAGGAGTCAGGGACAGAGGATACAGCTGCCCCAAGCCATGCAATCGTTTGCCCCAGATGGCTCATATTCCGCATGGCCTCATCGTCATCAAGCACCTGCTCTTATCACACCCTACGCCCATGTTCCAATATGTGGAGCCGGGAACAATCATAGAGGAAGTGAGGAACATGTGATTAATGGTGTCGAAGACATGAGTGGCACCGCCGCGTCTGACTGCGACGACCGCAGCTCCGATCTTTCCGCTGAACAACCCACCGTTAGCCAATGCAACAAAGCCAGCTCGATCGATCAGGGCCTTTAACTCGGAGGTTACGTCAGCAAAATAGGTTGGGGAGCCAAGGATAATTGCATCGGCTGCGTACATCTTGTCCAAATATTCGTTCACGACATCATCCTCGATAACGCAGCGCCCATTCCGCTTTTCGACACACTTCATACAGGCAAGGCAACCCCGCACTGGTTTTCCGCCAAGCCTCAGATACTCTGTGCTCCAGCCGGCGGCTTCCAGAGGTTCAAACACCTTTTTGAGCATGATCTCCGTATTCCCGCCTGGCCTGGGGCTTCCATTTATTGCTAAAGCTTTCATGATGCTCTCCTTCTTCTCCAGAAATCTGGACAATAGGTCCTCGATTTCGAGATTGTTCAAATCATAAAGAAATATCCAGTTTATCGATCCAACTCGACACCTCAGATCCAGCAGAACTTGCACTGGTACCGTGGATTGCGAGTCCCTCTAATATGGTGGCCTTGGGACATGCCTTAGCAATGTCATTTTCGCTGTGGCCCAAGCCGCTGCCTTCATGGGTACAGAATGGTACTATCGTCTTTCGTGAGAAATCGTAGCTCTCCAAGAAAGTATAGACCGGCATAGGCATCGTTCCCCACCAGTTCGGATATCCCAGGAAAACTACATCGTATGCCTTCATGTTCTCAACTCGACCTGTCAGCTTCGGTCTGGCTTTGGCGCGCAGCTCTTTCTTGGCAACTTCCGTAGTCTCCGTATAATCTTTTGGATAGGCTATGACAGATTCAATATGAAAAATATCTCCTCCCGTTATTTTCTGAATCATGTTTGCGACAACTTCGGTATTGCCGACTTTCAAATCGACAATCCTGCCGCTGACATAATTTTGTCCATTCCGGGAAAAATATGCTATCAGGCACTTTTTGTCAGTTACTTTCATAATCAATACTCCTCAAGATGGAGGGAACGTTCCCATCTATTCGGTTCTCGATTCAGTTCGGTATTGTTCGTCGCTCACCTTTTCCATCCAGTCCGCGCTCTTGCCCTCGATCTGTTCTACAATAGCGATGTGCGACATGTCCGTGGTCGGTGCGCCGCCGTGCCAATGTTTTTCACCCGTAGCGATCCAGACCACGTCGCCCGGCCGGATCTCCTCGATCGGGTCTCCCCAGCGCTGTACAAGACCGCTGCCTGCTGTCACGATCAGGGTCTGGCCGAGAGGGTGGGTATGCCATGCCGTGCGGGCTCCTGGCTCAAAGGTGACGAGTGCGCCAAAAATGCGTGCAGGATCAGGGGCATTGATCAGAGGATCAACACGCACCGTTCCGGTGAAATACTCTTCCGGTCCCTTGCCGGATGGTTGTGAACCGCTTCGTTTTATTTCCATTATATTATCTCCTTCTCTATCAACTTTATCATGCATTCAGCTATGCCTGCCGCAGAAATCGAGTCACATCATTTACACTCTTGCTATCTTTCGATTTTATTTTCATATTTTTTCTCCGTTCCTGCTGCTCCTCACGGAGCAAGCTCACCAAAGAAATACGAAGACGTAACTCCGCCATCCATCAGAAAATCGCTTCCCGTGATAAACGTACCTTCTGGACCCATGAGAAGGGCTGCGACATTGGCAACCTCGTCGGGCGTGCCCGCTCTCCCCACGGGGCAAAGCTCAATCATGCGACGGTAACCTTCTCCGCGAGGACCGGTCAGCTCATCTTTCGCGAGTGGTGTGATAATAATCCCCGGACTGATCGTATTGATTCGCGCGCCGCGCTTACCCCATCTGACAGCTTCCGCCATCACCCGCAAAGCGTTCCCGCGTTTTGAAAGTTGATAAGCGTGCAAGGAATCCTTCACTTGATCAAGCTGAAGCATCGGAAGCGATAAAAGCTGATCGGCTGGGGTGGTGGCGAGAAGTTTATTTTGTTCATTCGTAAGAGCGCCCAGGCGATGACCAGATTGCGAGGCGATGACCACACCGGTACCTCCGTGCGCTACGATATTTCCAAATTCCTCAAGCACGAGCGCAGTGCCATACATATCAACCGACAAAATAGCTTTCGGCGAAGCTTGCGAGGGTGAAACTCCGGCAGCGTGGATGACTCCCATCACCTCTCCGAGTGTTGCAGCCTTCTGAGCAAGGCGCTTAACTGCTTCGCGCGAGGATACATCGACGGTCGCAGTGCTGACTTCAAATCCTGCGTTATTTAGAACTGCGGCTGCGGCGTCCGCATTCTCTTTTTTTAAATCGGCAAGCAGAATGTGTTTTCCAGCGCTCACTCTGCGTGCGATTGCGACACCTATCGACCCGGATCCTATTAAAACCGTGACACTCTTCATGACAACCTCCTCGGCATTAAACTTTCAGCGATGCCATGTCGATCACAAAACGGTACTTCACATCGCTTTTCAGCATGCGTTCATACGCTTTATTGATATCCTGGATCTTGATCACTTCAATATCGGACGTGATGCCGTGTTTGCCGCAAAAATCGAGCATCTCCTGGGTCTCGGCAATACCGCCGATGACTGACCCCGCAACCGACCTGCGCCCCATCACCAACGGAACGGTGCTCAATATTGGATCCAGACCGCCCAGAAACCCAAGCAGCACCAGCGTGCCGTTTATCGTCAGTGACGGCAGATAGTGGTTGAGATCATGGACATAGGGCACGGTATCGATGATCAGATCGAACCGTCCCTGTACGGATGCCATCTGGCCTTTGTCGGTGGAGAGGACGATAGT
>DATJZV010000023.1:0-14392 GCA_035498715.1 Nitrospirota bacterium | reverse complement strand
GTTGATGCATGTGGGTCAGCAGAAGTGCGCCCGGCTCTCTCTCGGAAATCTGCCAGACTGTAGAGCGATCGAGGCCGAGGCATTCGCAGACGCGGCGTTGGGCGTCCTTTATGCCCTGGTGCAGTTGACCGGCTGGCATATTGATAAACCCAGTTGAGATTTCCACCAGCATCATTTCGAAGCGCAGCCGGGCTTCGAGCTCTAAACGCAGGTCCGCTTCCGCTTGCTTCATTGCCTCATCCCTTCTCCGTGGCAGCCGAGACATGCCGGTACACACCCGCCAAGCCCAAGAGCAACGGCACTTCGCTAACAAGCAGTATGTCCTTTTTTACTAAGATATCCTGATGTCCGTTGACAATCGGACGATGATGAGCTTGATGACCGCGCCATCGGGATGGATTGGTGGTGGTAAAATTGCAAATAAAAAAAAGATCTTGGAGCTACTTATGAGACGCGTAGCACCCAGTCTGCCGTCAGATAAATTACATGTATTTCAATAATAGCATAATAATAACAATACTGTAGGATAAAATGAATGACCATGAAAAACAATTAATTCTTTTGTATTACTGTCACTACATGCCGAATTTTGTTCATTGGTTTTTTAACTGAAATTTCGCCATAGTGCCAAGCAAAGAAACAATCTATATGGACAACGAAACACACAAAACTAACGAGGGCAAGCAGCAAAATGTACAACGCACTGCTCTGTGCACTTCGCGTCTTTTAAGGTGAAATAATTGCAGATGATGACGCATTCCTCCTCCGACGGGAGTGGGGGGATCCAATTCGCGGGATTGATCTCCAATGAGACACCTATTTGACGTTAAAGAGCTATCATGCAAAACTTTGAGCATTTCTTGGGGGAAGCGCCTTCGGATACGATGCTCTTCTGACGAATCGCAGCAATAATCGAGGGGGGATTGTTCGCAGCAAAAGAAGTGACTGCACAGGAAGTCAGTGCGTCCACACGAATGGATCTTGAAACGTTGCAGTCCGCGGGTACCTACCATGCAGAAACGTGAACAGAATACAGAAGGCGATTTCTCCCGGATCGTAGGCTTCTGGACAGAAGAGCGGAGTCTCACGGTAATGCTTCTGCTCCTGGCGCTCCACCTCTTCATCCTAACTCCGGTAAGATTTCGCGGCCATATCTTCAACCTTTTCTCGGTCCTTTTTTTATCCCTCGCGTTGCTGGCCGGGCTCCTCACACTGGTGAGACAGGAGGCGCTTCGCTGGATCTGGGTTGTCGTCGTCGCTGGGGCCATCCTGTTCAAGTCTTCAGCGCTTGTTGTGAAAGCTCCCTGGCTCCTCGTGGGTGACACGCTCTTCACCTTTTTCTCCCTGTCAGCACTGGTGTATGTTATCTTTCTGCAGGTATTCCGCGAAGGGCCGGTGACAGCCCATAGAATCCGCGGAGCGATCGCCTTATATCTCTTGATCACGATGCTCTGCGCCTTCCTCTTCAACCTCGCCGAGGAGCTTGTGCCGGGTGCGTTCAGTATGCCCAGGGACTGGTCACGAGCCGCGTCCTCAAGCGGAGAAGCGTTCTATTATTTCAGCATCGTAACGATGACGACAGTCGGATTCGGCGATATCACCGCTATCCACCCCCTTGTCCGTTCCCTCGTGATGCTGGAGGCGCTAATCGGCCAGTTCTACCCCGCGATTTTGCTCGCCCGGCTGGTCACCCTTGAGCTCGAAACGCGGCGTAGTGGGAAGTAAGAGTCTTCTCAAAGCGGGAGGCTCACATTGGGTCAAATATTTCTCTGTGCATTTCGTGAATTTGCCCAATACATAATCTCTAATCAGGCACGGATGATGCTTTCCCCTCTCTGCTGTGACAGCACCATCCCCTCCATACAACATTCTGAGAACAATTAAACCCGTATGGATAGCGGGGATTATTTACTTTTCAGAGAATTACGAGGATGTGTTTCTTTGGCAGGTTTATTACTTAGGAATCACTCGCTTTCTATTTGTTTACAGCAAGTGTTATAATTATAAATACACTGAGCATTTTGATTGGTAAGATGACAACCTGAACCCTAGTCGTGCGACTTGCATGCCCAGAATCACAAGATACAAGGAGCTGGAAACATCATGACCCGAAGGAGAAAGTGGCTTGTCGGAATAGGCATCGGTCTTTCGCTGCTAGCCCTGATCGTGAGTGCGATCGACTTTAATTCGAATGTGGCTCGTCCGTTTATAGCGCGCCAAGTATCCCGTTTGACGGGCCGGAGCTTTGAGATCAAGGGTGATTTGAAGGTGCATCTTTCGCTGTGGCCGCGCATCATCGCCAACGACATCGTGATCGGCAACGCAAAATGGAGTAAAGATCCGACAATGGCGCAGATCAAGCGTGTCGATTTCACTATCAGCATACCAGCGCTCATGATCGGCCGCCTGTCATTTCCTGAAATATCCTTGTCCGACTTTCATCTGGCGCTCGAAGCAAACAAGGACGGCACGCCGAACTTTTTTTTCGGTAAGGCAGGCAAGCAAAGAGAATTCCCCTACATAGGTTCGCTTTCCATCGATAACGGAACATTCACGTTCCGTGATCCCCTGAGCAACACCGACCTGTCACTCGTGATCAATACGTCAGCCGCAAAGGGCGAGCAGGATACCATGGTCGAGGCCATTGGTAAAGGAAAATTCAGAGGAATGGACACCAAACTCCGTCTCCGCGGCGGAGCGCTGCTTGCGCTGCGCCGCGCCGACCGGCCCTACCCGATCCAGGCGACCTTGAAAGTGGGTATGACCAAGGCCAGCATCAACGGAACGCTGCTCGATCCCCTGCATCTCAAAAAAGAAAGGGTGAATTTCGTTCTCGAAGGGAGCGATCTTGCAGAGCTGTATGCGATCACCGACGTACCTTTTCCTCCGACGCCTGCGTACAAGCTGGCAGGGTACCTGACCCATACCGACAAAATCTGGACGTTCGAGAACATCGAGGGTAAAGTGGGAAAGAGCGATTTGACTGGAGATCTATCGGTGGACCTCAATAAGACTCCCCAACTGATCACCGGCAACTTGGAATCGCGCAGCCTGCAATTAAAAGACCTGAGCGGCTTCATAGGTGTAAGCATCGGCAAAAAACCGCGCGACAGAGTGCTTCCGATCATACCCTTCAACCTCGAAAAGATTCGCGCTGCGGATGCCGATGTCCTCTTCAAGGGCGAGAAGATCATAACCGAGGGCCTGCCGATCGAAAAGATGGACACCCATCTCATCATAAAAGACGGCACGCTCAAACTTGCGCCTCTAGACTTCGAAATCGCCGGCGGCAAGCTGATCACGGCTATCACGATGGATGGGCGCGGGTCACACATCATCACTCATGCCGATATAACGGCGAAAGGCTTGCACCTCGATCAACTGCTCCCGCCCCCGAAACCTACTGCCTCCAAGCAGGGCATCATTGGCGGACGCACAAAGCTCGACGCGACGGGAGACTCGATTTCTCAAATGATGGGAACGGCGAACGGCGAGGCGGCGTTGATCATCGATGGCGGTACCATCAGCGAGCTGACACTCAGATTATCCAACCTCGACTTCGCAAACTCGTTTCTGTTGCTAGTGGGCGGCGACAAAAATGTCCCGATACAATGCATGGTCGCCAACTTCAAGGCCATCGAGGGGGATTTCAAAGTCCAGGATCTGGTGCTTGATACGCCCAAGGTAAATATTACCGGCGATGGTAATGTGAATTTTGCCGATGAATCACTACACCTGAGATTGGTATCGCAGTCGAAGGGGTTCAGCCTGGTATCGCTGCGAGGCCCGATCCTTGTCACCGGCACGCTCATAAAACCAAAGTTCAAAGCTGACACGAAAAAGGTGGCGACGCGCGGCGCCGTTGCGGTGGGCCTTGCCGCGGTGACCATACCCGTGGCCGGGCTGATACCACTTCTTGATTTTGGCGATAAAAAGGACAGCAATTGCGCCGCATTGATGGATCAAGCCAAGTCGGATGCGGGCATCAAGCAGAGCGATATCACACCGAAGTGAATGAGTGAAACTGACCCGGGGCGCCCTCTCCTTTATTGGTAAACCTATCGTTATCGGATTGAATGCTTATATCAAAAAGTAGGTGAAAGGATACGACGTCTTTCCGTTCATCGTGTAATGAGAAGGAAGAAGGAAGTCTCCCCTATGCTGGAAACAAAGGATTTTGCCACTGGTTGCCTGACGATAATACTCTGCGTAGTTTTATTTCCGCTATTTTATCTGATATTCAAGTTGGCTCTCTTTTTTGCTATTTTCCTTGCGATAGTGATAGGAATTACTGTAGGGATAACTTTTACAGGTAGAATAGTCAGATACCTTATCACTGGGAAATAACTATGAAGTCAATACTCATTTTGCTCCTACTTGGTCTCGTTCTGCCCATCAATCTGGCCGCAAAATCAACCAAGCATTCAAATAAATTTTGCAGGACGGTTAGCAACTTCACGTGATTGTGTAATACGGTTTGTAAATTGAAGTGTTACGAAGAATTGATACTTCATGAGATACAGGGAGAAGAGTGCGCCGCATCCTCTAAAAGAGCTACTGTCGAGACATCATATTTACGAGATCTTTAATGTAGGATTGTATTTGGTCAGCGTAAGGCTTATCTTTTTGTAACCACGTTTCCGCTGTAGCTCCAAAGACCAATCTGTTCGACTTCATGTCATAGACCTCTGTTTGCGTATGAATATATGCCTCCCCGAATAAAGTACCGCCGGTAATCAGAACTTCCTTCTGTGCCGTTTCAAGAGGTCTGTTAATCAGAACGGTATCCGCGCCGACTGCTTTTGCTTGTACCGCAATAGCCTCCTTATCGTCCACGACCGGGTCAGGCATAACGTTGTAGCTCACAACGGCATCTATCCTGCGGTCCTTTAATGCCTTTACGAAATCTTCTTCGAAGAGCGTTCTGTTCGAGGGAAATTTAAATGCGTTGATCACAAGGATCTTTTCGGGCCGCACTTGATATGTCTCATCCTTCCATATAGAGGAAAATTTAGTTGTTGGTGGCATACACGCCATGAAGAGAGACAACATCACGAACGCAGTGAATTGTAAAAATATTTTCAAGATCCTCATTTCTCCGAAGCTCCCTTTCATTTCTTAGGGTTTTTCCCATGGAGGCGTTTCATTGCCTAATTGAAGACGTATGACAGGAAGTTGAAAAACCCTGAGCTATCTCTTGAGTTTCACTGATTATAGCATAACATCGGAACTACGGCTACCTGAAACTAGTTGTAAAACCATGGAGGTACCCTTTGATATTCTCATTTCAAAGCATCAAGCAATCTGTCTGGGGAAATTTGTTGCTTTGCCGGGACACTTCCAACCGCAGGCATGTCCCTACATACAATCTGATCTCTGTCATGAACGATCACAGACAACGGCGTTGTGGATTGCCAACCCAATAAGCCAACACACTAAAAAGCACATTGATCGGGGCAGGTCACGTAGCCGGACCTATGGCGGACACCGTAATCGTCAGCGGACGGTCACTGCGTAGGAGAAACGCACTGCGTTCGCCGACGTCGTGTAACAAAGAGTCGTGCCCGACTTGACGCCCACGATCTCCGGACCATTGTTCCCCTCTCGAATCGTGGCAATTGAGGTGTCGGCGCACATCGTGAACCTCACCGGACAGATGACAGTGCCAGTGGTACAGATATTGACGGTCTGTCCTACGCCAACGGTGATGGGATATGGCTTGACATCCACCGAAGGCGTGTCTTGAGCTATGACAGGCGGAATCGTTACTGCTGAAAGAAGCGACATCAGCACAAGGCAGAGGGCGACAAGCAAAACGGTTCTTTTCATGTTCTCAGTCCTCCATACTTGGGATTGCACAGCACCGTTATTGGACGAACCCGTATTACCAAGCCGATATTGACCTGCCCCCCCCGACTGTGTCTTCGGCCAAATGCCGGACGCCTACGCAATATGGCCAAATCGTCTTCCAGAGCCTTGATGACTATTGCGAATAACAGGCAGGACGCGATCACGATCCTTTGCCACGATCGGGGCAGTAAAACCCTGTCTCATCGTATAGATCCTTTGATGTGCGTACGGCATCTGCACTGCGTACCTAAGCAGACATACATGCAGGTCGCCTATCGTACCTTCAGGCGTCCGTCCTGCACCAGATAGTGCTTTGTTCGGCGAAGCGTGGGACAGCACATCGGATCGTCCGGTCCCTGCTCGGTCAGATCCACAAGGATCTCCCGGCCGGCGAGAGAGACGGAATGCACCTTCACCCGGTCACCCAGAGGTGCAGTGTCCATATGCTTCCAACCGTCCGGTCCCCAAATCAGGAGAACGAGGTCATAGAATGTTCCGCTCCCGCCGCCGCTGCTGATCAGCACGGCCGCGGCTGTCTCCCGGCCGTCCACAATTCCCTTAGCTCCCTTGTCCGAGAGCAGGATGACGACCTGGGAGGCAGACCCCGGCTCAGCAGGTTCGGCGTGCCTGCCCTTGGTCAGCACGACGGTACCGGAATCTGTCCATTCGGTGCGGAACCGCACACCATCGAACGCGGACATCCCCAATGGTCGTTCCGGAGTAGTGGCGGTCCTTACGCACGCACCGTCGGTCACCAGGAGCATACCCGCCATGAGGCACAGATGAATTTTTCGCATGATATAGCCTCTCCTGTTGAACCCTAGTATCATGGAAAATTTCATCGGTACACCTCTTGCACAATCAAGGAGGACGCATTCATAGTATTATGGCGGGCTTCTCCGAGCCTGGATGCTCTTTTGCCGGTCCGGCCTCATCATCGCGCTTCGCAGGCGTCTGATACCAGTGCTCCTTCGGGACGATCTTGGCCTGAGCCGGGTCCCCGAGGTAGTGAGGAGACATAATCTGGACCCCGTGCTCGTTGAAGGCGTCCTGGATGTTCTGATGCAGGTCCGAATAGATCGACACCATCTCCAGGGGCCGGTCGGTGTAGGCGTTCAGTTCGTAGCTCACGTAGAAATCGTTCAGTCCGGTCTGGAGCACGAAGGGGCGAGGATCCTTAAGCAGGCCCGGCGTTCGTTCCGCAGCCTTGAGGAGCATGGCGTGGACTTGCCGCCAGGGCGTATCATAGCCGATGGTGACGGTCGTGTGGAGGATCAATCCGCTTTTCCGCGCCAGGGAACTGTAATTGACCACCTCAGTGTTGATGATAAGCGAATTGGGGACGATTACCTCCTCGTTCTTGATCGTCCGGAGGTGCGTGGCCTGGAGCCGAATTTCGGTGACATCGCCCGTATGATTGCCGACCTTCACGCGGTCCCCCACCTTGTAGGCCCGGCGGAAGGTGACCATGTATCCCGAGACGATGTTCGAGATGGATGCCGAGGATCCGAGGGAAAAGACGATACCGAGGAAGAGCGACACGCCCTTGAAGGCCGGAGATTCGGAGCCCGGGATGTATGGATAAGCCACCACGACCGTGAAGGCGATGACAGCAAGACGGGCAAGTTTATAGATCGGTAGCGCCCAATCAGGTTCGAAACCGATGAAGGTGATCTTGCCGCGCTGGACACCTAAAAAGAACACCCGCAGGAGCTTGAGCCCATACCTCGTGACAAAAAACAGGATGATCAAAAAAACGAGCTTAGGAAAGTAATCAAGGACGGCAATACCCATGCCGCGGAGAGGACCAAGCACCAGCACAACCAGGGGTACGGCATAGGCCTTCGTCCAGGGGAACAGGGTCAGAACGAATCCCAGATAGAAGAAAACGAGGATCAGAACCAAGATGATTCGGGCCGTCCTCAGTGCGCTCCTGAGGACAGTCCATATCCATTCTGTCCGGACGATATCATGGGATTTAGCCTGCAGTTCCCGGATCCGCGTCGTGAAACGATCCTCAACCAGTGCGATCAGCCTGCGGAATCCCCATTGGATCAGCAGGATCAGCGCGATGAGGGCAAGCGAAGCACCCACAGTTACTGCGGCACCCCGCACAATGCTCCGAGAACCACGGTCTCGGCGGTATGATTCGATAATCATCCTGATCTTGGCAGCGTATGCCTTTGCCAGCACCTGGCGGGGCACCCTGTCCAGTTCGGCATCAACGTCAAAAACAGACATGATGAACCGGTCGCCGGCCATGATGTCTGTACTGTGGTCCGCTTCGACGGCAACCACGGAATCGGCCTTCACTGCGAGATCATCGGCAAGCGCTATGATCCGATCGGCTATAGCATCGGCCCGCTCACCGGCCGGATGTGCCGAAATTCCCCTGACCGTGAACAGTATCGCTCCGTCGATCCTGACAGGCGCCGTCTGTACGACCTCGTCCCTGCCCTCAGCGGGCCGTGAGGAATCCGCAGCATAAACGACCGGGCTGCTTGCGATTGACAGGAGCAGCGTAATTGGTAAAAGAACATTTTTCATCATACGTTACCTGCAACCAAGGTTCCTGATGCAAAGGAGCATAGGTGCGTTTCCATCAACGCGCCTCTTCTGCTATGAAGAGTCTGTTCAAGATCGTGATGCGCGTGCCGCTATACGTTTATCCGTTGTGTTCTACAGTCAAGTGGTTCATCGCTTCTGAACGTTATCCTCCTTCGAAGTGATTTCTGATCGGCCCACCTTCATGTCCCGGTCGAACCTTACTTTTTCGGTGGGAAATGCGAAAGCATTTCCGCGATCACCTGGTTGATTCGCTCCTGCTGCTCCTCCGGTGAGGTTTTGGGTACAACCGCAGCCGTAGCTGTTCCTCGCCAGACGAGAGACTGGGTCTTTGCATCCACAAAGTCAAGGACCAGCGTGCCCTCCGTCTTTTCGTGGGGCTTGCTCTTTCCGCCGCCCACGGAAATCGTCCCCGCCCTGCCTACGGGAATGCCGACCGAGGCACCGACCGCCGTGGAGCCACCGTAGGTGGTCTTGCCGGAAAGCTGCATGGCGATCAGGAAATCAGGGGTTTCCGCGACTTCCGTGCGGCCCTTTGCCTGAAGCTGGGCGTTCACAGTATTCCTGATCCTTTTTACCAGAAGGTCATCGCCGACGGCATTGCCTGTCGGAGGCATCCAGCTGAAAGTCTTCATGGCCGTGAAGTCCGCAGTCGTATCGTAATCGTAGTTCGTCGTGAGCGGGATCGAAGAGCATCCGATCACCGCAATCAGCACTGCTACTAAAAACCATGCGCCTCTGTTCATGTTTGGTATCCTCCATAATATTGAGTTCATCCACCGGCCAATCACGAATATGACTGGGCCGCATATAAGAAGCCTTTCATCCTAAAAAGAGCAGTTAGACGCTGAAGAAGATGCTTTCATCACAATAATCCTTTTTCTCTTGTTCTACTTCCTCAAGTGAAACTTTCCATGGTGATCAAGGCTCGCTTGCAACATTGTTCCCGGCCTTTCCGGTAACGCGGTCCTTACCCAATGGTCCACCAGTATCAGGGCCTTCCGAGAAAGAAGTAGGCGCTTCTGTTGCCGTCCTGCCCGATGCCGTAGGCGAGATAAATTGGGCCGAGTGGCGTGTCGAGCGCAAAAATCAGCGAGCCTGACTCGATCAGCCCGGTCGGGCTGCCGGGAATCAAGGGGCCGCCGACCCGGCCAGCCTCTAAGGAAGCGCCGGCATACACGCCTTCCGTCAGCGTCCCTTCTGACAGCTTCCGGAGATACACTACCCGGCCGAAGGAAAGGGACTCGCCGTAGAACTGCCCGGTCCGGTAACCCGATAATTGCAGGAACCCGCCAAAGGAAAACTGATCGTAGGCAGGCAGCGGATTGGACCCAATCGCCCCGCCCCCCTTGTACGCTAACTGCACGGTGTTAGCACCGTAGGAAAAGGCGGTAATGATATCGCCTTGCCATTTCGTATAGTCGTCGTGGGCGCCCAGCCCGGATTCCGAGTCAAGTATCTCTACCGTGGCGGAATAACCACTTCGCGGGAACTTGATGCTGTCAAGCTGGTCGATGCGTAAGCGGGCGCGCACTGCGCCGATGTCTGCCTTTCCGTCCGGCGGTGCAAGAGACTGAGGACCTGAATTCAGCGTAAACGTGCGTGGGCCGACTACCAGGCCAACGCGCAATTCTCCGTACTTGGTGAACTGGCTGCCTAGGTCCAGCCCGACGTCGGTGCTGCGGTTGTTGTAGCGGGCGAGCGGTGTGTCCCCCTGGAATATCCACTCGTAATACTGGTTGTACTCAAACATCGGCGCAACGAAGATGTACCGGTTAACGGACAGTGGCTGGTAGAACTCCGACCTGAATTGTTGTGCCTGACCGAACTGCAGATCGTTTCGCCATTCGCCTCCCAGGCTGTTGAGCCATGTGCGGCGGTAACTGGCGAGCACATTGAAGTAGGCGTCGCCATGGAAGTCGGATGACAGCCCGAGGCCGAAACGCAGGTAGTCGGGCCCCCAGGATTTCTCCACCGCATCGACCACCAGGATCCGCTTACCCGGCTCCTCGATGAGATGGTAGCCGACGTGCTCGAAATCTCCCCTCCCGTAGATACGTCGCATGTCGGCGTCGATGACCTTGATGTCCAGCGGTTTGCCTGCCTGCGTCTCCATTTCCTGTATGACCACCTTGGGATTGACGCGATGCAGGCCTTCGACACGAATCTCATCCACCGGTCTGGTGTCGTCAACCTCCGCGCCCATCTGCCGACGCCGAAGCGCCGCATATTCTTTCGGCGGCAGGCTGTAGCGCGAAAGCTGGGCCGCTACCTTCCGCGCCGCGGCCTCACCGATGGACACCGTGTCCGGCATGTGGTCGAAATCGCCGGCCGAGTAATCCCCCAGCAGGGGCAGGATGAGGATGTCGCTGGGCTTAAGCGATGCAAGCGATGCCTGCACGTTCTGTTCGGTCAGAATGTTGATCATCTGGCCCGTGACGCCGAGCAGCGAATTGATCTGGTCGGGCCTCATGAGCGGCGTGCCGAGATTCACAGCGATGATGACGTCGGCCCCCATGCCGCGGGCCACGTCGACCGGCAGGTTGCGTGTGAGACCGCCGTCCACGAGCACCTTGCCGTCCTCCTCGGCCGGCGCTATAGCACCCGGCACTGACATGCTGGCGCGCATGACGGCAGCTAGGTCGCCCGAGCGGAATACCACCATTTTCCCGGTCGCGAGGTCGGTGGCCACCGCGCGGAACGGGATCGGCAGCTTGTCGAAGTCAATAGAACCCTTGACCTTTGCCAGATGGCGCAGCTGGGCTTCCAGTCCAACGCCGGTCACGACGCCCTTCGGCAGGAGCAGCGATCCGCCGCGGGCACCCAGCTCGGGTCCGATGTAGTTCTTCAGGTCGTCCTCCTTGCGCCGAAACGCTATGTCCTGCCGCGGCGGTGAGTCTGTTGCCAGATCCGCCGTCTTGATGGTGCTGATATCGATCAGCATCTGGTCGATGGTGTTGCCCGACGCGTAAGAGCCGCCGACGATCGAGCCCATGCTGGTTCCGGCAATGAAATCGATGGGCACGCGCAGCTCTTCCAGCACCTTGAGCACGCCGATGTGCGCTGCTCCGCGGGCGCCGCCGCCGGACAGGACAAGGCCGATACGCGGCCGGGGTTTGACGGTACCGGCTCCATCGGTGTCCTCAGCGGAGCTGGGAGGCGCCATCGCGCCAAGGACCACGGCCAGAACCAGGAGGCCCCCTACCTTCTTCCAGATGTCATGCCCATTTCTCCATGTAAGCAATTTTTTCATCATGATCATGCTCCGTTAATTACCTTCGTTTTATCCGCCCGAGGGAGAAATAGTCGTGGATCTCATGCCGTCTTTAGTCGACCATCCTGCAGCATTGCCGGGAATACTGTTTACTTGACCGAAACAGCCACCGTTTGCGTGTATTCGATCACAAGCATGTCGTTGCGCCGGATCTCATTGAAGTGTTTTGCCTGTTCGCCGACCTTATAGGTCGTCAGGACGCCTTTACGGTTTTTGAATGTAACGGTGCGCGCCTCGTAGTCGATGGCCTCGACCCGGGTCTTCAATTTGCCCTCGATGATGCGGGTGCTTGACGGCTTTGCTCCCGGGGCGGCGCTGGACTGCGATTCAGCGGCGATGTTCATTGTATCGCCAGGACCGGGCTGGACCTCGACCGACACGGTCTGGTTAACCTCGATCGTGACCAGGTCTCCCTGTTTCACCTGATTGAAGTTTCTCACCTGGTCGGATACCTTCACCGTCCTGACCTTGCCTTCGTCATCCTTGAGCGTTACGGTCCGGGCCTTATAGTTCACGTCCTGGACCTTTTCTACGCTGACCGATGCCTCCGTAATGATAAAGCTCGGATTTTCGTCAACTGCAGGTTCCGCCGCCGACGGTAGGACCAGCGTGAGCATCAGAATTACTATCATGACAATGACACTTATAATCTTCATGTAATTCCTCCTTGAATTCATCGCACGTAATCTTAAATTCTGTACACCGCCGATGACGCGGAGGCAATTCCCGAGTCATATCGGCTAATCGTTTGCCATCTCTTAGGCTGACGCATCGCTTAATGAACTGCGAAGGACCTTTCACTCAGTCCCTAAGAAGCCTCATCCTCCTGCACATCGCCGGTCACCCATGCCTTGAGCAGCGTGTAGGTGACGGCGAGAACGACCGGCCCAATAAAGAGGCCGATGATGCCGAAGGCGATGAGACCGCCGATCACACCGGCGAAGACCAACAACAGAGGCAGGTCAGCTCCCTTCTTGATGAGAACGGGACGGACCACGTTGTCTATGGTAAGGGCTAAGATCGTGAAAATGAGCAAGATGGTGCCCCAAAGAGCGCTGTCCGTCCAGTAAAGCCAGATAACCGCAGGGACCAGCACCAGGGCTGGGCCGATCTGTGCCAAGCAGAGCATGAACATCACAGCAGTCAACAACGCCGCCGCTGGGACGCCGGCGATGAACAATCCGACGCCGCCCAAGGCTGTCTGAATGAGTGCCGTCAGGACAACCCCAAGCGCTACACCCCGGATCGCCTTTGCCGCGAGAAGAGCGACCTCCTCTCCCTGCGGTCCGGCCAGGCGTCTGGCAAAACTCAGAACCCCTGACCTGACAACCTCTCCTTTCGCGTACATGATCGCCGCTATGATCGTGGTCAACAAAAATTGAAGCATGGTCATGCCGAAGCTTCCCGCCTTTGCAACGAACCACTGTATTACCGGTTGCGCATAAGGGGTCACGCGGGATGCGCGTTCTTCAGGGCTGAGAGCGGCAAACTCTCTCCATTTTTCAGCGAGCTTCTCTCCTTTAATCGGAATGCGCTCGAGCCATTGCGGCGGCGATGAGATGTTGAACGAAACCAGCGAGCTGACTCGCGCGGCAATGTTCTCAGCATTACCAACAATGGTAAGAACAGCAAGCGTCACCGGGACAAGAACAATGAGCAGGATTGCAACCGTCATTATTGCCACGGCAAGTCCCCGCTTCTTCGCGACCCACGCCTCGAGTCTTTCGAGGACAGGCCATGTGGCAATAACTATCACTGAAGCCCAGATAATCGCGATCAGAAAGGGGCTCAAAATCCAGAAACTAGCCGCGATGAACAATCCGATAAAGAGCACTGACAGGGTAGTATGGGTGATGTCACGGGGGATAGGAAGCTTGGCACTCATGTGAAGATCCCTCCTTATTTTCGCATGCTCAAGACTACGGCTACCGTGTCCGAAAAAACAAAAGACCAACTAAGGAAGCAACACCCTTAAGGAAGCGTAATCAACGCACTATATATAGTATGATTAATGTCCGCAGGGTTACTTGCATTTATCGATCGGCTCACCTATAATCATAGCATATCGTCTGTCTGCTGTGACGAGGCTGCTGTCATTTTTTCGGAGGAAGACCCGTGATACCACGCTCGAGCACAACCCGAACCATTGCTATGTTCACTACAATTGTTTGCCTGCTCCTTTGCGCGACACTCTCTGCAGACGCGGCAGGCCGCGATCCCTTCGCCGAGGGCAGCATGCGGCTCTCCGTCATCGTGGGGAACGGATATGCCTTCGATCAGTCCTATCTCGTCGTCGGAGTGGGATTCGGCTATTTCGTCGCGACGGGCCTTGAGCTCGGACTGGATGCTGAGTCCTGGTCGAGCGGGAACCCGGGCATCACAAAGATTAGCCCTGCGTTACGGTACGTCGTGCCCACCAACAGTCCGTTCAGGCCATATATCGGTGCCTTCTACCGGTGGACGATGGTCGAGAATCACGACGATCTCTCTTCAGTCGGAGGCCGTGCCGGAATCTATCTTGTGTCCGGCCAGGGAAGCTACTTCGGTGCCGGAATCGTCTATGAGAAATATCTCTCATGCGATGAAGCGGTCTATAGCTCCTGCAGCTCTACCTACCCGGAGATCATCTTTGCCATCGCCTTTTAACCGACGCTGCTGACATTAGTTATGCAACGAAGGAAACAACATCCCTAGGGCTTCTTA